>JAKISU010000060.1 GCA_021648445.1 Flavobacteriaceae bacterium | reverse complement strand
CTGGCTATTTTCATTGTGAATAAAATATTGATTATCAATATAATATACAAATTTTACAACTAAAAAGCAACTATAAAATAACCCTTTTTATTTAATTATCTAAAGAAAAAAGTATGCGTTTGCCCTGCCTTTTCGGGGAAGGAGTTTTCATTCTAAAACAAATTTACACGTTACTATTTTTTAAATCTATACGTTAGTTGAATACTAATATTTAGAGATTAAAAAAAGAAACCTATTCCTCCTTTAATTCCAAATTTAGTAGCTCCGGGTATATCATTATAATTACCTCTAAATACAAAATCTATCCTTAGCAATTTAAAAATATTATCTACACCTATATGATATTCGTAATAAGGTTTAGTAGGTGCACCTGCATTACCATTTGAAAGGAATCTGCTTAAAGCAATATTACTATCAGATAAAGAGCCAATAACAGCACGTGCGCCAACTATTTCACGTAAATTTAATTTCCGAAGTAATGGTAATCTAGAAAAAATACGCCCGTTAAAATTATGTTCTATATGTAATGAAACATACTGGTCAGTTACAAATTCATAAAAATCTAATAAGTCAAAAGTTCGAGGTGCAATAAATAACGTTTGATTCCCCGGTACTACATCTAATAAGGTAAGTGGTACATCTCCAAAAGTTTTACCAAATTCCATCACATATTTCAATTTACCAAAACCACCCATTAATATTCTGTGACTATAAAATAATTGAACTTTATCATAATCAAAATCGCTGTTCAACACTCCTGTTAAACCCTTAGTATAGCTCGCATATAGCCTTGGATATCTCCCTTCGTTACTCACGCTTCTTTCAACACCAAATCCGGCATTTTTACGCCCGGGCGTATAGTTAATTGCAAAGTCTATTTCGGTCTGTTTTATATCAAGTTGTTCTACACCGTTTTCATCGACATAAGTCAAGTCAAACAAATCTGGTGCAGCTGACCTCAACGTTTTATAAGTTGCTCCTACTTTAAAATTGAGATTTCGCCAAGGTTCTATATCTAAAGTTAGACTTGTTAAATTTAAATTGGTTAGTCTAAAATTTTCGCCTCTAGTAAAAAATGCTGCTGAGGCAAAACTTCGACTCAATACATCATTAGCGGTTGTTAAGCTTACTCCGGTCTGTTCTACATCTCGACGATTTCCGGCAGAAATAATGATTCTATTCTTTTTATCCACCATCCATTTAGCACCAACACCATATTTTACCTTTTTATCTCGAAAACCATAAGCCATAAAAGCTTGTACTCGCCAAGTGTCATTTTGATTAAAAAAAGTTCTGGCTCCAACCCTAACTCGAGTGCCTTCAACATCGTTATTCCCAAAAGTTGAAAATAATGGTCCATAATCAAGACCTTCAAACAATTCCCAATAACCTGTTGCTAGTGTTGCACCAATATTATAGAGTTGCTTAAACCTACGTACGGTTTTAAGTGTATCAAGCATTTTATAAATTCCCTCCTCATCGTCATTGAGTTTTTCCATCCTATTTTGTTGCCAGTAATCATCATGTTTATTATAAATTTCTTCTTTATAAGCATCTACTCTAGCTGTATAGAATTTATCTTTTTTTTCTTTATTAAACTTGTAATTGTTAAATAAGGTTGTTCTTCTTCCATAAACACCTTTAGATTCCTCTTTTTTTCTAAAAGCAAAATCAGACATCATGTGATCACGTTTTAGTAAAAAAACTGAATCGTTCAACACATTGAATTCTTGTTCAACATAAATTTCTTTTACCCAATTTATATTAGCACTCCTAGTAGCGTTCATTTCGATTTGTTTCACTGCAAAAGTGGTATCGTTAACCCAAAAATCACCTTTAAAAGTCAATTCGTTTTTTCTTCTCGGATAAAAAACAATATTATAACACCATTTGTTATCTATAAAAGAACTATCAGCCAACACGTAATTATAAACTGATGGACCTGTTCTAGATAACGGACTTGTAAAACTTTTATCAAAAAACTTCAAGTAATTATCATATATATTATAATCAACATATAACTGTTTGATAAACTCAATGAGTTCTTGATTACTATCAAAGCCTGAATTTTTATTGGCGATCAATTCTTCTCTAAACTTTTTTGGTTTATTTTTCCCGTGGGTTTTATATATGGCTTCATTGATAAAAATTGGCAAGTATGATTTACCGGTAATATTGGAAGTATCTATTTTATCAAAAATAAATTCTATACCCTTAAAAAGCTTTCGTTTTTTGAATTTCTCATCAATATTATTTAAATCAAACTCTATTTTTTCATACTTATCGTATTCATATTGTTTGTATAGGTGAATTCCATTTTGGCGTTTTTTTGCCCATATTTTACGTAATATTGCTATGGCTGGGTTTCCTTTTTTCTTTACTTTACCAGAATATACTACCACCTCATCTAAACTAGCGCTATCTTCAATTAGGGTAATTTTAAGATTAAAATTCCGCGATTTAAGTGGGATAGTTTTCGTTTCAAATCCTAAAAAAGAAATTTGAAGTTGGTTATATGTTTTATCAGATTCTAAATAAAATTTTCCATTTTCATCAGAAACTGTTCCTACGGTTGATCCTTTAAAAGTCACATTGGCAAAAGGTACAGGTTCATTAGATTCATCTATAACAGTACCACTCACTTTTACTTGAGAAAAAACAGCTGAGGTAATTATTAAAAATAGTATATATAAATGCTTCATTTATTAAAATCAATTGGCTTTAACCTATATTAAACTCAAAAAATAGGTTTTATTGTAATAATACCAAAATAAACATCAAAATGTTCGTTAAAATTCCTTTCTTTTTCCTTTCTACTTCACAATAAAATTAAACCGTAACCTAGGCTATGCTTAAATTTTATAGTTCGCATAAATAAAAAACAACTCAAATTTTCAAACAATCATTTTGAAATTCATTTGGTATAAAGTAGATTAAAATTAAACTCTTTACAAAAAAACCTTTTACCAATATTTGGTAAAAGATTTTTATATAACAATTTTAATGCCGAACTCATCTTGATTTTTTGTTTGTAACCGAGGAGGCTTCGGGAATGCTTTTGTAACCTAATAAAATCATTTTTTAGTAGCATAGTTTTGTTACGGTACTCAAAAAAGATAAAATTAAGGTGTAACCTGCCTCAACAGAGAGGCGGGAATGTTGAATTCATAGGTAAAAGAAAAGGTCAAGATGAGTTCGTGATTATTTGACATACATCACTGTTTTTACAGCTTTAATAACATCATCAGCATTTGGTAACCATTCAGCCAATAATACCGGTGAATAAGGTGCCGGTGTATCAGCAGTTGTAATACGTTGTATTGGTGCATCTAAATAGTCAAATGCCTGTTCTTGTACTTGGTAAGTAATTTCTGAAGACACACTGGCAAATGGCCAAGCTTCTTCAAGAATTACCAATCTATTCGTTTTCTTTACAGATGTTATGATGGTATCATGATCCATTGGTCTCACAGTACGTAAATCAATAATTTCTACAGAAATACCTTCTTTTTCTAATGCTTCAGCAGCTTTATAGGCTTCTTTTATTATTTTTCCGAAAGATACAATAGTAACATCTGTACCTTCTCTTTTGATATCGGCTACGCCAATAGGCAATACATATTCCCCATCAGGAACTTCTCCTTTATCTCCATACATTTGTTCTGATTCCATAAAAATTACCGGATCATCATCTCTAATTGCTGCTTTTAATAAACCTTTAGCGTCATACGGATTAGATGGTATAATCACTTTTAGTCCCGGTGTATTTGCAAACCAATTCTCAAAGGCTTGAGAGTGTGTAGCTCCTAACTGACCTGCAGAGCCTGTAGGGCCTCTAAAAACTATCGGGCATTTAAATTGTCCGCCTGACATCTGACGAATTTTTGCTGCATTATTGATAATCTGATCAATCCCTACTAATGAAAAATTAAAGGTCATATATTCTACAATAGGTCTGTTACCGGTCATTGTAGAACCTATAGCAATACCGGAAAAACCCAGCTCAGAAATTGGTGTGTCAATAACACGCTTCGCACCAAATTCATCTAACATCCCTTTAGATGCTTTATAGGCTCCGTTATACTCAGCAACCTCTTCTCCCATTAAATAAATAGTCTCATCACGACGCATTTCTTCACTCATTGCTTCGCATATTGCTTCTCTAAATTGGATAGTTCTCATTCTATATCATTTTATGATGGCAAAAGTAGAAAATTCGGACTATTAATGTAACAATATTTTATAAATATTTTACTATGCACGCATAACAAACTGAAAAAAAAGTAGTAACTTCGCTTCAGTTATAAAAATTAAAAATAATATGAAACGAGCATGTTAATCCAGAAGTCTCGGGATAACATGACTCCCGACGCTTCGGGAACCAATAAAAATCAATAAATATAGACACATGAAAATATTAGTATGTATAAGTCACGTTCCTGACACCACTTCTAAAATTAATTTTACAGATAACGATACCAAATTTGACACCAATGGCGTACAATTTGTAATCAATCCGTATGATGAATTTGTGTTGACCAGAGCCATGTGGTTTAAAGAAAAACAAGGAGCGTCAGTAACGGTTGTAAATGTTGGTAATGCAACTACAGAACCTACACTTCGAAAAGCATTGGCTATTGGTGCTGATGATGCTATTAGAGTAAGTACTGAAGCTACTGATGGGTTTTTTGTTGCTAAACAATTAGCAGAAGTTGCTAAAAATGGTAGTTACGATCTAATCCTTGCCGGAAAAGAGTCTATTGATTATAATGGAGGTATGGTACCGGGTATGTTAGCATCAATTTTAAATTACAATTTTATAAATGCTTGTATCTCCATAGAAGTTGATGGTACAAATGTTACCGCTTCCAGAGAAATTGATGGTGGTAAAGAATCATTAAGCTGTAGTTTACCATTAGTAATAGGTGGTCAAAAAGGTGTTGTTGAGGAAAAAGATTTACGTATTCCTAATATGAGAGGAATTATGATGGCACGTAAAAAACCATTGACAGTTGTAGAGCCGGTTTCATTTGATGCTACTACCTCTTCAACAAGTTTTGAAAAACCAGCAGCTAAAGGTGCAGTAAAATTAGTTGATGCCAATAATGTTGGTGAGTTGGTTGATTTACTACATAATGAAGCTAAGGTAATTTAGTCTTGGACTAAATTATTCCGCCCCGAGTACTCGGGGTCGGAATCTTATGAATAATAATGAAATAAAATAACAGATCCTGAAACTAGTTCAGGATTAAAAACAAAAAAATATGTCTGTTTTAGTATTTGCAGAATCTTCTGAAGGAAAATTTAAAAAAGTTGCGTTTGAAGCAATTTCATACGGGAAAAAAGTTGCCGAACAATTAAACACCAATGTAGTAGTTTTGACCATTAATGCTGATAATACTTCTGAATTATCAAATTATGGTGCTGAAAAAGTAATAAAAGTGACTGATGATAAACTTAAGTCTTTTAGTGCTAAAGCTTACGCTAATGTTATCAAGCAAGTAGTTGAAAAAGAAAATGCTGATGTTATTATCATTGACTCTAGTGTAAATGGTTTATACTTAGCGCCAATTGTTGCAGTAAACTTAGATGCCGGTTATGCTTCTAATACTGTAGCTGCACCGAGTTCAACGTCACCATTTACGGTAAAACGTAAGGCTTTCTCTAACAAAGCTTTTAATAATACCGAAATAAAAACAGCAAAAAAAGTAATTGGTCTTGCTAAAAACTCTTTCGGATTGGTAGAAAATAATACTAACACTACTGAAGAATCTTTTTCACCTGCTTTACGTGATGCAAATTTTGGAGTTAAAGCAACATCAGTTGACAAAGCTACAGGTACAGTAACTATAGCTGACGCTGATATTGTTGTATCTGGTGGACGCGGTTTAAAAGGTCCTGAAAACTGGGGAATGATTGAAGAATTAGCTGAAGTCTTAGGAGCAGCTACTGCTTGCTCAAAACCGGTTTCTGATCTAGGATGGAGACCTCATGATGAGCATGTTGGGCAAACAGGAAAGCCTGTTGCGTCTAATTTATATATTGCTATTGGTATTTCCGGTGCTATTCAACATTTAGCAGGTATCAATTCATCTAAAGTGAAAGTTGTAATCAATACTGACCCTGAAGCCCCATTTTTTAAAGCTGCAGATTATGGTATTGTTGGTGATGCCTTTGAAGTTGTACCACAATTAATTGAAAAGTTAAAAGAATTTAAAGCTCAAAACGCATAATATTTATTAAATTGTGCCTTGAAAGATTGTCTGTGCTATCCCGACGTTTCGGGAGTTTCTGCATCTATTTAGATGTTTTAGTTAAGGAATAAATATCCTTAATAACTAGGCAGTTTTTTATATGTATATATGAGTTTAGTCAGACTTAACATAAAAGGTATTTCTTATAGCCAAACACAAAGTGGTGCTTATGCATTGGTTTTAAGTGAAGTAGATGGTGAACGTACCTTGCCGATTATCATCGGAGCCTTTGAAGCACAATCAATTGCTATTGCCTTAGAGAAAGAAATAAAGCCTCCAAGACCACTTACACATGATTTATTCAAGACCTTTTCTGATAGGTTTAATATCATCGTTAAACAAGTAATTATCCATAAACTAGTTGATGGCGTCTTTTATTCTAGTTTAATTTGTGAACGTGATAAAATTGAAGAGATCATTGATGCCAGAACTTCAGATGCTATTGCGTTGGCCACTCGCTTTAATGCACCTATTTTTACTTATGAAAACATCTTAGATAAAGCAGGTATTTTCTTAAAAATTAAAGAAGAGCCTAAATTAACCCAAGCAAAAATTGAAGTTGAAGAATTGGCTACTGATATTATGCAAGATCTTTCATTTAGTGAAACCTCTTTACAAGATTTGCACAATCAGTTAAATGAGGCGGTTGCTAATGAAGACTATGAATTAGCTGCTAAGGTAAGAGATGAAATCTCCAAAAGACAAAAATAACAACCCACATATTATGCAAAAATTATTGTTAGTTGCCTTTGCTGTATTAAGTCTTAATTTTAATACTATAGCTCAGGAAACAGAAAAAAATCTGCCAATTGAAGCCACTCAAACCCAACAAACAGAAGATGTTAAATCTTCTAATGATTCTACATTAGTTCTTGATAAAAAAGTAGATTCTCAAGAATCTAAAATAGCTGTGACTAATACAACCAACAAAACAGCAACAATAATTCCCAGTGAAGGATTTTCTGTAAATTCTTTATGGCGAGGTATTCTTGGAATGATAACTTTACTTTTTATAGCGTTTTTATTTAGTCACAATAAAAAAGCCATCAATTGGAAAACAGTCGGTTTTGGACTTGCAATTCAGTTACTAATTGCCATTGGTGTATTAAAAGTTCCTTTTATTCAAAAAGGATTTGATTTTGTAGGTCAAATTTTTGTAAATATTTTAGATTATACTAGAGCTGGAAGCAAGTTTTTATTTGAAGGCTTAGTAGTAGATATGGATACTTTTGGGTTTATTTTTGCATTTCAAGTATTGCCTACTATTATTTTCTTTTCGGCATTAACATCTGTACTATTCTATTTAGGCATTATTCAAAAAGTAGTAAAGGTAATGGCTTTATTGCTTACTAAGATATTAGGTATCTCAGGAGCAGAAAGTTTATCAGTAGCCGGAAATATTTTTCTCGGTCAAACTGAAGCACCTTTACTTATTAAAGCATATTTGGAGAAAATGAATAAATCTGAAATGCTATTGGTAATGATTGGAGGTATGGCGACCGTAGCTGGAGCTGTATTAGCTGCTTATATAGGGTTTTTAGGTGGTGATGATCCTGTTTTACGATTGGTATATGCCAAACATTTACTTGCTGCATCAGTTATGGCTGCACCGGGCGCTATCGTAATTTCCAAAATATTATATCCTCAAACAGAAACAGTAAATACTGATGTAAGCGTTTCTTCAGAAAAAATTGGCTCAAATATTTTAGATGCTATTGCTAACGGTACAACTGAAGGGCTTAAACTTGCAGTTAATGTAGGTGCTATGTTATTGGTATTTATAGCTTTTATTGCTTTGATAAACGGAATATTTGGATGGATAGGAGACTTTACTTCTTTAAACAATTGGATGGCAGCAAATACTCCATATCCAAAGTTATCGTTAGAAGCGATTCTCGGTACCATATTTGCCCCTTTAATGTGGTTAATCGGCGTTGCGAAGGAAGATATGATGTTAATGGGACAATTGTTAGGGATAAAATTAGTAGCCAGCGAATTTGTAGGATATATTCAACTTGCAGATTTAAAAAATGTAGCAAACGCAACACATTTAACCTATAACAAATCAATTATCATGGCAACTTATATGTTATGTGGATTTGCAAATTTTGCTTCAATTGGTATTCAGATAGGTGGAATAGGATCATTAGCTCCCGGACAGCGAAAGACATTATCACAATTCGGAATGAAAGCATTGATCGGTGGCTCTTTAGCCTCATTAATTTCTGCTACTATTGCCGGAATGATTTTAGGGTAAGCCCCTTTGCCCTTCGAACATTTAACTCCGTTGAATCTTTCGATTTCCCCCAAGGGGGAAAATATTAGAATTTCAATCAAATAGTTTATATTCTCATAAGTTAATAACCTATTAATAAATATAAAGTTTCTTTCTCTCTGAGTGGGGAGCTTTTTTTATTTTTGTTTCCAGATATAAATTAAGTTAATCATTAAATTAAATCCCTTCCTCCCGATAGTTATCGGGATGGGAAGGTTAGGATGGGATGAAGCAATATTTAGATTTAGTAAAACACGTTTTAGAAAACGGAAACGAAAAGGAAGATAGAACCGGTACAGGTACCAAAAGCGTATTCGGTTATCAAATGCGATTTGATCTGAGTGAAGGTTTCCCTATGGTTACTACAAAAAAATTACATTTAAAATCTATTATTTATGAATTACTTTGGTTTATAAAAGGTGATACAAACATTAACTATTTACAAGAAAATGGAGTACGTATCTGGAATGATTGGGCAGATGAAAATGGTGATCTAGGTCCGGTTTACGGACATCAATGGCGTAATTGGAATAGTGATGAAATTGATCAATTAACTGATGTAATTGAGACACTAAAGAACAATCCTGACAGTAGAAGAATGTTAATTTCGGCTTGGAATCCTTCAGTTTTACCTGACACTTCTATTTCTTTTAGTGAAAATGTTGCTAACGGTAAAGCAGCTTTACCACCTTGTCATGCCTTTTTTCAATTTTATGTAAGCCCCCCAACCCCTGAAGGGGGAGAAAATGCTAAGCCAAAATTATCCTGTCAATTATATCAACGAAGTGCAGATATTTTTTTAGGAGTACCTTTTAATATTGCTTCTTATGCATTATTTACCATGATGATGGCACAAGTTTGTGGTTATGAAGCTGGAGACTTTATACATACTTTTGGTGACGCACATATTTATAACAATCACATAGAACAGCTAGATTTACAATTATCAAGAGAATTAAGACCTTTACCAAAAATGGTTTTGAATCCGGAAATAAAAAATATTACTGATTTTACTTTTGAAGACTTTCAGTTGGTGGATTATAATCCACATCCTCATATTAAAGGTATTGTTGCTGTTTAACTCAAATAATGTTTAAGAAATTTACGTCAGTTTGAGTGCTTTTGTGTTAGCAAAAATGTATCGAAAACAAGTAAATTCATCAATATAATTACTTCTCGATACTCCTGGCTTCGGGACACTTTTAACAGATTACTCAAAGAGACAATATAACTCCTAAATAATATTTACATATTTAATACCTATTTGATTTTGAAATAACACATCAATTAACTTAGTTTTATCACAAATAACTTTGATATTAATTGTTAAGGTTATAATTTAGTATCGTAATTAGGCTAAACAATAAAAAAATGCAAAAAGAAGAATTAAAAAAAAGTCTCCTAGAAAGGATTGATCAAATTGATGACATCAATAAGTTAACCGCCATTCAAACAATATTGAATACCTTAGAAAATGAGCAATTGAGTTTAGATGATATAAATGATGCCTTAGAAACTGAAGATTTTTCAGGCTATATCAAAGAGTGGTTAAAAGATATGTAATGTACTTATAAATTAAACCTTTCAACAAACTAACCTTACATCAATTTGGAATCAAAAGGACAACATGAACTTTATGAAAAAGCACGCAAACGTGTGAAACAAAAAAAACGTTTGTATTATCACTTCGTGCTCTTTTTAGTAGGCTCTGTATTTTTAATAGTACTGAACTTAGTCTTTAATGTTGGCGAACAATTTGGCGAATGGTTTAAGTATGCCATTGCATTATGGTTGGTTGTTTGGATACTTCACTTTATAAATATTTTTATTACCAAACGTTTTTTTGGCAAAGAATGGGAACGTAAAGAAACCGAAAAACTAATTGAAAAACACCTTGACAAATCAGAAGACCTTGAAAGGAGTCTAATTAAAAAAGGTATGATTACTCCTGATGATAAATTACCTGAATCTCAAAAAAAAAGTCTAGACGTATGATTACTATTATTGCTGCTATTGGCAAGAATAGAGAACTTGGCAAGAACAATGATCTGATCTGGCACTTACCCAATGATTTAAAACGTTTTAAAAAAGTAACATCAGGTCATGATGTGATCATGGGTAGGAAAACTTTTGAATCATTAGGAAAACCCTTGCCAAATCGCACAAATATTATCATCACCAGAAATGGTAATTTTCAAGCAGAAGGTTGTACAATTGTCAATTCTTTAGATGATGCATTAAAAGCTTGTGATGACCCTAATCCGTTTATTTTAGGAGGTGCTCAAATCTACAGTCAAGCTATTAAAATTGCTGATGTGTTAGATCTTACATTAGTAGATGCTGTATTTGATGCTGATGTCTTTTTTCCTGAAATAGACATGACCATTTGGAAAGAAACTGCTCGTCAAGATCTCAATGCAGATGAAAAACATCAGTATGGGTATAGTTTTGTTACTTATCTAAGGAAATAAAGGAGTTAGATTTAGCAAGTTATTGATAAATAGTCGACGTGTGGCAATGAGCAACAAGATTATAAACCGATCCAAAGAGACCTGTCAGGTTTTGATCCCGAAGTCGGGACTGACAGGTCTGAAAAAATAGGCAAAGCCTAAAGAACATCACCGCCAGCTAAGCAGGTGGTTTTTCAAGGTAAAATAAATTTAGTACAGATTCCTGCCTTCACAGGAATGACAAACTTATTTAATCTCAATTACAAAAGGCATTCTTGCTTGTATGCCTTTTAATTCTGAAAACTGCTTTATGTTTTTGTAAATGGTATAGTATTCACGCCCAAATTCTTCTTTCAAAAAATTTTCTTTAGCTACCTTAGTAAATGAAAACGGTTTAAATGCATCTTTAAAGTCCTTTTTATAACGAGGATAGTTTGTTATTCTATAATCTGTAACTTCAGCTAATTCAGCAGCAACTTCAATTGCATCCTCTAAGCTCCCTAATTGATCCACCAATCCGTTTTCTAATGCTTCTATACCTGTCCAAACTCTACCCTGAGCAATACTATCAACTTGAGCGAATGTCATATTTCGTCCTTTAGAAACTCTATTAACAAAAGTTATATAAACATCTTCTATACTTTCTTTCACAACCTTGTGAAAATCATCAGACATTGGCTCAAAAAGGCTGTAACCTAAAGACTGTTTATTTGTACCAACTTGTTCAGCATTTATACCCATTCGATCTGCTAATTCACTTACATTAGGAATCATACCAAAAACACCTATTGAACCTGTGATAGTGGTTGGCTCAGCCAGTATCTTGTCAGCATTACAAGCAATATAATATCCGCCTGAAGCTGCATAATTACCCATAGAAACCACTAAAGGTTTCTCTTTTTTTGTAATTTCTAACTCTCTCCAGATCAAATCAGAAGCCAAGGCACTTCCACCAGGTGAATTTACACGTAATACAATTGCCTTGATCTTATCATCTTTTCTCACTTTTTGCAAAGCTTCTATTATTTTACCTTGTCCAATATAGTTTTCATCTCCTTCTCCATATTGTATTTCTCCTTGTGCATACACAATGGCTATTTTATCAGATGCTGTAGACTTGATTCTTCCTTTACCGGTAGAAATATAATCATCTAATGTAATTGTATTCAATTCATCATCTACTTCAATTGAAATTAATGTTTTTAGTTTATTTTCGTATTCATCATGAAATAATTCGCCATCAATCATATTATTTTCAATAGCTAGTTCAGGATTTCTTGCCAATAGATCATCAGCAATGGCATTCAATTCATCAATAGTTTTATTTCTACTTGTTGCTATATCTATAATTAACTCAGTCCAAATTGAATTTAAAAAAGATGTCATTTGCTCTTTATTGGCCTCACTCATTTTATTAGCTAAAAAAGGTTCAACGGCACTTTTATATTTACCATGACGGATAACTTCCATTTTAACACCATATTTATCTTCAAAATCTTTTAAATATAATATTTCAATTGCCAGTCCTTTAAAATCAACTTCTCCAACCGGATTTATAAAAATAGAATCGGCCACAGAACTTAAGTAGTAATTTTTTTGAGCATAAAAATCAGCATAGGCAAGTACAAATTTACCCGATTCTTTAAATTCTAACAGTTTATCTCTAATGGCTTGTGTCTGTGCCATTCCTGCTTTAATAAACAATGTGTTGATACTAATTCCTTTAATATCATCATCGGTTTTAGCATTTTCTATGGCATTGATAATTTGATTTAAACCTAACTTTTCATCACCCATTTCAAAAAGTACTTCTAACGGATCAGAGCTTTTGGGTGCATAATCTTTAATTGGTTTTTCAAGTTTCAATTCTAAAATTGAATTGCTTTTCAATGTCACTTTCCCTTCGTCACCAAATGCGGAGGCGGAGGCTGAGACAAAAGCTATAAAAACCACAAACATGATTCCTGTTGCTATAAAAACTCCCAATATTACTGCCAATAATTCTCTTAAAAATTTCATTCCTTTATTTATCTAGTTTATTTTATTAATCTGTCTTCATTAATCTATTAAAGTTACATATTAATCGCTAAAATGTTCATAATTTGAAACGCAAATATAAACTTTTATCTATTGATTTTAGTTTCTTTGTAACATTCAATGAAGATTCAACGAACTACATATTTATCTCTAGGTAGCAATTTGGGCAACAAGCTTGAAAACTTACAACTCGCAGTCAATTTAATTGCTCAAAATGTAGGTAGAGTTACCAAAATATCCTCAGTATATAAAACCAAATCATGGGGATTTAAAAGTGATGATTTTTTTAATATTTGTATTGAAGTTGCTACCAATTTAAACCCTGAGAATTTGTTAGATACCGTCTTACGAATTGAAGAAAAACTGGGTAGGGTTAGGAACACTACTGATATTTATAAAGCACGTATTATTGATATTGATGTATTACTTTTTGATGATGAAATTATCTTTTATAATAATTTGAAAGTACCTCATCCAAAAATGTTAGAACGCAAATTTGTACTGGTACCATTAACCGAAATTGCCTCAAATGTAAAACACCCTATAGCCAAAAAAACAATTTTGATGTGTTTACAGAGCTGTGAGGATAGTTCAGAAATTGAAGAAACCAATTTACAATTAAAAAGACCTGTTTCTTTGGTAGAAAAATATAATTATATTGCTATTGAAGGAAATATAGGAGCCGGTAAAACCACGTTAGCTAAAATGATCGGTGATGACTTTAATGCTAAATTAGTATTAGAACGTTTTGCTGATAATCCGTTTTTGCCTAAATATTATGCTGATATGGAACGCTATGCTTTTCCGCTAGAAATGAGTTTTTTAGCAGATCGGTATCAGCAATTAACAGATGATCTGGCACAATTTGATCTATTTAAAAACTTTATTGTTTCTGATTATTATATTTTTAAATCACTCATATTTGCTCAAATATCTTTACCAAAAGAAGAATATACTTTGTATAGACGTATGTTTGATGTTATGTACAAAGAAATTACTAAGCCAGACCTTTATATTTATTTATATCAAAATACTGAGCGTTTATTAGATAATATTAAAAAACGTGGTAGAGATTATGAGCAAAAAATCGCTCCTGATTATTTAGAAAAAATCCATCAAGGATATTCAAATTTTATTAAAACAGAACCCAATTTGAATACGTTGATCATAGATGTTTCTGAATATGAATTTGTAAATACCAACGAAGATTATGCTACGGTTATTAAACTTATTAATGATTATAGTATTTCTGAATAACATACATTACGTCATTGCGAATTATCCGCTGAAAGCGGATGATGTGGCAATCCCATCAAAATAAATAACTTGATAATTCGGATTAAGTCAAAAAATTCAATAAAGTTTCAGGTTTGCAGCTATTTAGATACAAAATAGATTTTTAGGTTTAATCTCTGAAGAGATCACCACGTCATTCGTGCCTCACTCCTCGTGAAGACAGCAATATTAATTTACTCTTTTAATAAGTTCAATTTCTCAGCAAAATAATCACAAAAATCACGCATGGTTGCTGTCATTTTTTCATCATTTGTGGCTTTGTAAAATGTATCTGACATTGAAAGTAATGTTTGATGAAAAAACTGTTTCATTTCATCTAAAGGCATGTCTTTGGTCCACAGATCCATTTTTAATGTTTCCTTTTTTTTATCATCCCAGACAGAAATTAAAAAAGCCTTGGTCTCTTCATTTGAAATACCTCCATCTTTGGCATCCCATGATAGTTTTTCAGGTATTTTATTTTCGTCCAATTCAACTGTAAATTTTATTTCAGAAGTATGTTTTGACATATTATGTTCTTTTGTTTCGGGTTTTGTGTTTCAAGTTTCAAATAAAAAACTTTTAACTATAACTATTTAACGGGTTTATATTTAGATCTTTTAAAAACTTCTTCATTATTGGTTTTTAATAAATTCTGTAAAGTTGTATTATTATTTTTCATATATGCTCTTACTATCTGCCAACCAAACCATACACCTATTCTTCCCGGTGTTTCATTATCATTAGCTTGATAAAATTTAGAAAATGGCGCTGCATTAATAAACCTCTTTGTCAATTCAGGATCTGAACTAAATAATAATTTATTTTGTATAAAATATTTCCAAACACCTTCATCATTAAAATCTGCCCAATTTATTTGTTCTTGAGTATATCCTATCTTTTCAGCATCAGAAAGATTGGGTAAATAGGCATCTAACATGTACATCTTTTTACCTTCTTGTATGATTCTTGAAATAAATGTTCTATCAGGTGATAATGGAATCTGTACATCTGCAAAAGCCTTTGCCACATCAACAACCATATGATCTTTTGTAAAGTTATTTTTTATATAATCAGGAAAGTCTCCATAGATGTTACTGTCTTTACCTAAATACATATCTAGTGAAACCAATAATAAACTATCAGCGTATATTACCTTACTTTCATAATCAACATTGGTCAAGAGCGTAATTACTTTTGGTGGATTAAAATTCGGATAATAATACTTTATATGTTTAAACAAATCTGTTAACTGCTCTTTTTGATCGCTAAAATTACTATATAACTTTTGAGTTTCAGCAAACAACTCTTGTTCGTCTTTATTTTGCATCTTATTTATCCAAATACTGTCCGGGTTCTGAACAGGGAACAAATAAGGGTAATTATCTTTTAATTTTGGTAATTTAGAAACAGAACCTGAATAAAACTCCTGATCAAAACGTTTAATTATTGTATTGACTTCAATATCTGAAATATCAATATCTAATTTGTTTTCTTTGGTGCAACTAACTATAAAAAGTAATAAAAACAGTGAAATAATACTTGGTTTCATTCTATGAATCTAATTTTGATAAGCGAAAATACTACAATAAAATTTAATACTTTTGCAACTGAATAAAATGGGTGTATGACAAATTTTATAATAGAACGCGGATGGCGCTCCCGAGCACTCGGGATTATGATTTATCACAGATATTTATTAGCAGATCAGCGGAAAACCTGCCTTGCCGGCAGGCAGGTCTGCTTAATCTGTGTCATCTGCGTTCTATTTCATGTTTTCAGTGAACACTTTTTATACACTCAATAAAACTACTAAATTGTTTCAGAATGCAGATAGAAAAAGTAACAGATCATATTGTAAATTGGTTAAAAAATTACGCAAATAAAGCTGGTATAAAAGGCTTTGTGATAGGTGTTTCAGGCGGCATAGATTCAGCTGTTACTTCTACCCTATGTGCCAGAACAGGCTTGTCATTATTATGTCTAGAAATGCCTATTCATCAAGCTGAAAGTCAAGTAGACAGAGCATTGAATCATATAAAATGGTTGCAAGATAACTTTGAAAACGTTTCAATGACCCAGATAGACTTAACACCTGTTTTTGATAGTTTAGTTGCCTCATTACCAACAGTAAAAGATGAAGAACAACGTTTTATGTCATTGGCAAACACCAGGGCAAGATTGCGAATGACTTCTTTGTATTATTTTGCTGCACTACATGGTTATTTGGTTGCTGGTACAGGAAACAAAGTAGAAGATTTTGGTGTCGGTTTTTTTACCAAATATGGTGATGGCGGTGTTGATCTAAGTCCCATTGCTGATTTGATGAAGTCTGAAGTATATAAAATAGCAGCACATTTAGGTATAAATGACGAAATTATCAAGGCCGCTCCAACTGATGGTCTATGGGGAGATGATAGAACAGATGAAGATCAAATTGGTGCTAGTTATGATGAATTAGAATGGGCAATGTTAATGACCAACCAAGGAAAAACTATTGCTGATTTTGAAGGGAGAACAAAACGTGTATTTGAAATTTACACACAACGT
This sequence comes from Flavobacteriaceae bacterium, assembly GCA_021648445.1. GTDB lineage: Bacteria > Bacteroidota > Bacteroidia > Flavobacteriales > Flavobacteriaceae > Aureibaculum. Next base: position 1,584 of record JAKISU010000060.1, on the reverse strand, counting down.
CATCAAGCAAATAAACATAAAATGGTAGCAATACCTGTTTGCGAAATACCTGAAGGATTGAAGGGTTAAATTAAAGAATTTAATTTATTTAAGGTAAATGAAAACATTATTCATTGCAGTTTTCGCAATAGGTCTTTCTTAAATAATCATCCTCCAAAAGCTGAAAAGTAACACCGCCTTTGCTAATAGCATTAAATAAATTACAAAATCTTTTTTGATTCATATTAATGGCATTTAACATAATGGTGCGATAATTATCTGATTGTGTAACCGCTGGTTTAATCAAAGTTAGATTTAAATAATAAAACAATAAATCTTCATTGATGACAAGACTTCTTGCTTTTTCATCTAATAAATCAACTGCTTTATCATCATTAGAGTAATAGGTTAAAAATTGAGCCAGACTTAAGTAATCATAATCTGAAAGTGTGAATTTCTTATAATTCTTCTCAATAAATGTAACCGACTTATCTTTATTAACATAATCTCTTTTGCGCATAAACTGTTCGCTTAAAACAATATGATAATTCACCATCATTCTATCAATCAAAATTTGTGCAATACCGTGATTTTTAAGCTTGTAGATTTCTCTTTTGAATTTTTGCTCATCTACTGGCTCTGCTTTATACTTCCATATTATAAATTTCAGAGCAACAAGGTTATATTTAACGTTCTTATCTCTTGGTACTAACTTTTCAAGTTGTTTTAACTCGTTATAAGCAATTAAAAGATAATTTTGTTGCAGCAAATACTGGTAAACACTATTCTTGTTCAAGAAAAAAGAATATTTTGCTTGTTGCGGTATGGACATTTTTTTCAATACCTCAGGTGTACTCTGACTTTCTTTTAATTTTTCAAAAATCGAATTTTGTATATCTGTAGCAATTGTCATGTCTTCTTCAGCTAATATTTTGTTGAATAAGGCTATTAATTCATTAATTGATTTATTTTTGTATCTATCTTTCTTTTCTAAGTCTAAGATTATAACCGCTTTTCTATGGTTTTTTAAATAAACCTCTAATTCTTGGGCGAGGCTACTCACTAATTTATTTTTAATAGCCGTTTTACTCAAATTTTTTAAATAGGCAAATTTTGTATTGGATATATCATTTAAAAACTCAACCCAATTTTCTGAAGAATTAACCTCTGTGTTAATTGTTGGTTTCTGAAAAGTTTGTAGTGCTGCGCCTATACTTTTAGCTCTTTTTTGTTGTAATTCAATATTTCTATCTAAGCTGCCTTCAATAGAAGAATATGCTCTAATATTAATATTTTTAATATTAAAATCAGTCAATCTTAAAGAGTCATACATAGGTTTTATATCTTCTTTTAAGTAAGTCGATTTATTTTTTTCAAAAGGAATTTCAAATTTTAAGGTTTTATACTTTACCACATAATTTTCTTGATTAATAGGTTTAATTTTTTTGGAATTATAGGTCAATGAATCTAAATAGGGTTTGCTGATTTTCTAAAAAAATCATTTTATATAATTGAATTTCAGTTAGATAGTCTTATTTTTTATTGATTATTTCTTGGGTAAATGCAAAGGTTTTTGTATCTTATCTGCTATAAACCCGTGCAGTT
>JAKISU010000059.1 GCA_021648445.1 Flavobacteriaceae bacterium | reverse complement strand
ATATTGATTATCAGTATAATATACTAAAAATAAATATAAAAAACAACAAATAGCGGCTCCGAACACCAACAATTTATACGGATAAATTGGAGAAAATCAAAATGGTTTTAGATGCGTTTGCCCTGAGCAGCCAATACTTATTTTGATAATAGTAATTATGCTGAGTTTATTTTAATTCCGGAAAAAAAGGATTAGTGAATGCAATTCTGTAAAGTCTTTTTTGAAAGATTGTTCTAAGAATATACCCAAACCATTTAGGTTTTCGGGAGTTTTGGCGAAAGTTATTTTTTTCTTTAAAAAGGCAATCCCGAAGCCTCGATCAACCATAGCCTCTTGTGCTGAGCGAAGTTGAAGTGTTGTTACGGTTTTATTTTTTAACAGGGCGGAACGTTAAGAAAATACCCAGCGGGTATTTTTAGTGAACGAGCCAGCTGGCGCATTGGCAAGGGAGAAACCCGCCTGCCGGACGGGCAGGGAACGAGTCAAAAAACCGAAAGGCTGTGTGGTTTGGGTATATCAATAGGCATAACCACTAATAATCCGTTTTAATACTCTTATCAAAGGGCACTTTAAATTGATAGAGTATATCTTCATCTAACTTTCCATCTAGTACATCTAAACCATAGACTATCTTTTTTGGATCATCATAGACAAAAGTGCCAAAAATTCGATCCCAAATAGAAAACATATTCCCAAAATTAGTATCTGTCCATGGTCTTTCAAAGTGATGGTGAAATTTATGTGTGTTGGGCGTAACAAATAGTAAACTCAAAGGCTTATCTAGCCAAAGCGGCATATTAATGTTAGCATGTGTAGTATAGGTAAAAAATATAGTTATTATTTTATACACTATATAAAATGCAAACGGAGCGCCCAATAGAATTATAGCGAGTAAAGCAAAAACTTCACGGGTTATATAATCTCCCGGATGATGACGTGTACCTGTAGTGGCATCAACTTTAGTATCACTATGGTGAATCATATGAAACCGCCACATCCATGATACCTTGTGGAGTAAGTAATGTACAAGGTATTGAGCCACAAAGTCTAAAAATAGTATGGCAATCAATAATTCTGCCCAAACAGGTAATTCAATCAAGTGTAATAAGCCAATTTCATTGATGGTAATATAACTAAAGATACTTATGGTTGCAATTCCAAAAAGCACATTGATAATTAAAGTAGTAGTTAAAAATATAATATTAACAATTGCATGTTTCCATTTTTTATAGTTGAAATTAAAAAGAGGAAAGATACTTTCTAAAGACCAACTAAACACCAAGCAAATAATGATCCAAATTAATTTTTGCCAAGAAGGCATTTGTTCAAAGAAGAGTAAAAAGCTTTCCATAAAACAGGTTTTTTTCTGTTGTAAATATACATAAACTCAGTGTAAAATTTATGCAGAGTTTATCTTTGATAATAAAAACTACAAATCAAATGTGAAAAATAAATCAAAAGAGATTTATAAAAACAAAAGCTACTTTAGAGAATCGATTTCTATGAAATATTTTTACTGTTAATAATTTAGCTAATTATTAATTAAGTTTTTATATTTCTTTGATTATCTTTAGGCAGAAATATTTTATTAACTTAAACTAAACACTTATGAAACCAAAATTTTACCCTCAAACATTGAGGTACGTATTTGTCGCAATTTTATGCTCTATTCTTTCCTTTAATGTGAACGGTCAGCAACTTAAAACTTCACATGATCCTAAAGCGAATAAAGGACATCAACTTTACAAACAAACAAAAATTTATGATAATAGTGCTAAAGCTGGTTCTGAAACAAAACCACAACCAGTAGGTGATAAGGCATCTGATAGGGTTGATTATGAATTTAACCGACTTAAAAACCCATATACGGGTAAAATTCCTAAACATATAAAAGAATTAGAGGCTGAATTTTCGAAAACTATCGAGAATACTAATGAATTACAAAAGAGTATTGGCAATGCTAAGAGTCATCGTTATTCATATTGGAAAAACAGAGGGCCATATAATGTTGGAGGCCGTACCAGAGCACTGGCAATTGATAGATATAATGAAAATATCATTTTTGCCGGAGGTGTTTCCGGTGGTCTTTGGCGATCCGGTAATGCTGGTGATACATGGAGAAAGGTGACACGAAGCAGACAATCACCAAGTATTACAGATATAGTTCAAGACCCAAGACCTCATAAACGCCATATTTGGTATTATAGTAGTGGTGAACGTTCCGGTAATTCTGCATCAGGAGGTGGAGCATTTTTTACGGGTACAGGAGTTTATAAATCTACTAATTACGGATATAGTTGGAGGCTTTTAAGAGCTACAAAAGATAATGACATTACTACAACATCTCCATTTGAAATTACAAACTCTATAGCTGTAAATCCTACAAACGGAGACCTTTATGTTGCTACTTTTAATGGTGTACATAGATCAAAAGATGGTGGAAGAACTTTTGAAGAGGTTTTAGCTGGTGGTTTTGATAGTTGGACAGAAGTAATTATTACTCCAAGTGGTCAAATTTATGCTACTGTTGATTTCTTTGGTGACCCTAATACAGGATTCTTTACTTCAACAGATGGTGACACTTGGACAAATATTACACCCACAACTATTCCAGGTTTTTTTAATGGAAGAACTGTAATGGCTTATGATCCTTCTGATGAGAATATAGTATACTTTTTCTCTGAAAATCTATTGGCGGCAACAACTCCGTTTTTATTGAAATATAATGCTGCAGCTACTATTCCTGTTGAACAATGGACAAATTTAAGTGCGAATCTTCCAATAGCTATTGGAGGTCCCGTAGGAAGTTTAAACCTACAAGGTAGATTTAATATGTTTATAAAAGTGAAACCTGATGATTCAAATTTTATTGTTTTAGGAGGTACAAATCTTTATAGATCTACTACAGGGTTTACTACACCATCCGGTCAAGAAAATTGGATTGGAGGTTATTCTCCTATAAATAATGTAAGCGTATATCCAGATCAACATCCAGATCAACACGATTTAATATTCTATCCATCAAATCCTAATAAAGTTTTATCAGCAAATGATGGAGGCGTACATACTACTGAAGATATTACAACTACATTAAGTGCTACAGAGCCGGTAGATTGGACATCTTTAAATAATGGTTATCTAACAACACAATCTTATGCAGTTTCTTTTGACCCTCAGGCAAATAGTGATGATTTAGTTTCCGGGTTTCAAGATAACGGAACTTGGTTTACCAACTCTACAAATACTAAAGAACCTTGGGTAGAAGATTTTGGAGGTGATGGTTCTTATAATGCTATTGCTGATGGTGGTAATACTCGATATATTTCTTCTCAATTTGCTAATATTCTTCGTCTAAATTTTGATGATGCCGGTAATTTTGTATCCTTTGCAAGGATTCGCCCTGCAATAGCAGCAAACCCCGGCTTTATAGCGCCTTTTATTTTAGATCCTAATAATGATAATATTATGTATTTACCTGATGGAAATAGAATATTACGAAATAATGATCTTGATGAAGTTCCAGGTGGTACTTTCGCTTTCGCCACTGTAAATTGGGTTGCTTTGCCTCAATCGGCAACTCCGGCTGGAAGTAGAGTGACAGCGCTTGATGTTTCTAGGTTTCCTGAAGCAAATCGTTTATATTATGGTAGTAATACCGGTGTTATTATGAGAATGGATAATGCTAATCTAGATAACCAACAAGCAGTAGACATATCTACCGGTAAAGGATTACCTCCCGGATTTGTTAGTAATATATCAGTAGACCCGTCTAATAGCGATAGGGTAATGGTAGCGTTTTCAAATTATGGAATTCCCAGTTTATTTATTACAGAAGATGCAGGAGAAACTTGGACAAATATTAGTGGTAATTTAGAAGAGAATGCTGATGGCACAGGTAATGGGCCTTCAGTTAGATGGGCTGCATTTTTTGGTAACGGACAAGGCTATTTTGCAGCAACAAGTACAGGATTATATTATGCTTTTCGTTTACGAGGAAATCGTACAAGATGGTTTAAAGAACCTTTTCGTATTGGTAATGCTGTAATTGCACAAGTAAAAACCAGAAAAGATGGCTTTATCGCTTTAGCTACTCATGGAAATGGATTGTATAGTGCTAAATTCCCAATATTTCCATGGAATAAAATTCCTGAACCAAACCTTAGTGTTGCCTATTTATTAGATGATTTATTAGTGGATGAAAATAGTGCAGATACAACAGTTGATATAACCGATTTGTTTGTCAGTTCTAGTAATGCTTCAATAGACTTAGAACTTACCAATTCGAATCCTGATTTGGTAACGGCAACATTAAATGGAAATACTATATTATTGAGTTATACTCCTGATAGTGTTGGTAGTACTACCATAGGTATTATTGCTACTTCAGGTAATGAAACCGTTGCCGAAGGGTTTACTATAATAGTAAAAGAACCAGCCATATATGAACAAGTTGATCCTATAGTAGGATCTTCTCCGTCTCAATTATTTACTGATTTTAATGGTTTGGTACAATCTGCAGATGATTTTGTTATACCTGATGGAAGTGTTTGGACTATCAATAGAGTTTTAGCATTTGGTGGCGTAAATGGTGCACCAGTTTTAGATAATGCTACTGTAGTAATTTATGCTGATGATAACGGTAGCCCCGGAGCAGAAGTATTTAATAGTGGTACAATTGTACCTCTATCGGATACTGATGATGCTAATTTGAATTTACCTTTTGCTCAAACTGCTGAATTAGAAAGTGGCACATACTGGCTTGCTGTTTATGAAAATTCACCTTTTAATCCCGGTGGGAATCAATGGTTTTGGTCATCACAAGCAGCAGTAAATGGTCAGGAAAGTCATTTTAAAGATGATATAAATTTATTTGGAACCGGAGCAGTAGATTGGACACCAACTTCAATAGCTTTTGGCAGGATTCCTGCTGATCAGGTTTTTCAAATTTTTGGTGTAAGTAGTGATGCTTCTTCAAATAACAATCAAAATGAATCTGTATTAGCTACCTTAGATACTAGAATTGCTACAGTTGCATGGCCAAACCCTTCTATTGATCAATTTAATTTTAATATTGAAGCACTGGGTAAAGGAAAAGCCTCGATACGAATATATAATTTGAATGGACAATTAGTTTATCAAAAAGATAATTTACTAAGTAACAAAACTTTTACTTGGAATGCTTCTACTGCTTCTGCAGGAATTTATTTGGTAAGCATAAAGGGTAAAGATTTTAATTATAACGGAAAACTAGTTAAACAATAATTTTAAATAATTTAATAACAAGGAGTTGAGAAATCAACTCCTTTTATTTTCATCATAAAAACAATAAATTTGAATTAATGAGAAGTGTAATTTATATATGTGTTCTAATTTTTTGTTTTTCATGTAAATCGGTTGTTACCGCTCAAGAAAATGAATTAAAGGACTCCGTAGTGACTAAAAAAAAGCCAAAGTATTCAGAAATAGCTAATGATCAAATCGCTCCAAGTACTATCCGTTTTATAGGTAAAATAGTTAAAATAGAAAAAGAACCTACTTCTATTTGCGGAACAATTTATACACATGTAGCCACTATTGAAGTGGTAAATGTTATAGCTTCCGGTTCAGGAATTATTAATATTTGTAATAAAGATGAACAAATACAAATGGTTTTTACAATGGGTTTTTCTACTGTATCCGATGAAAGAAAAAATATTTTACCGGGAATTAAAACAGGTCAAAATTTTAAAGCAGATGCCTTTGAAAAGTTATGTAAGAGCTCTTCTAATACAATCTATTTTATTTCTAGTTACACGATACAATAATTTACTTCTTCACTTTCTGTTTTAACAAAGCAATATTAATGACTTCTTTCATGGTATCTACATAATGGAATTTCAATCCTTTTAAATATTGAGGTTTAATTTCGTCAATATCTTTTTGATTGTCTTTGCACAGAATAATTTCTTTAATATTGGCTCTTTTAGCAGCTAATATCTTTTCTTGAATTCCACCAACAGGTAATACCTTACCACGTAAGGTAATTTCACCGGTCATTGCCAGTTTAGACTTTACTTTTCGCCCTGTAAATACTGATACTAATGATGTTAACATAGTAATACCGGCACTAGGCCCATCTTTTGGAGTGGCACCTTCAGGTACATGTATATGTACATTTTTCTTTTCTAGATCTTCAGTAGTAACACCAAATTCATCTGCATTGGCTTTGATAAATTCCATAGCAATGGTTGCAGACTCTTTCATTACTTTACCTAAATTACCGGTAATGGTCAAGCTTCCTTTTCCTTTTGAGGTAATAGATTCTATAAAAAGAATATCTCCCCCAACACTTGTCCATGCCAAGCCGGTTACAACACCTGCAACTTCGTTATTTTCATATTTATCGCGTTCTAAACGTGCAGGTCCAAGAATTTTAACGATATCTTCATTAGATATTTTTGTGTTATATTCTTGCTCCATAGCAATAGATTTTGCAGCATAACGTACCACTTTGGCAATTTTCTTATCTAAACCTCTTACGCCTGATTCACGTGTATAGCCTTCAATGATTTTCTCTAATTGGGCTTTACCAATTTGTAGATGTTTACCGGTTAAACCGTGTTCTTTTAGTTGTTTAGGCAATAAATGCTTTTTAGCAATTTCAATTTTTTCTTCAATAATGTAGCCGTTCACATTTATAATTTCCATTCGATCACGCAATGCCCATGGAATGCTGGAAAGGTTATTAGCAGTAGCAATGAATAGTATTTTTGAAAGATCATAACCGGTCTCTAAATAATTATCATGAAAATCAGTGTTTTGTTCAGGATCTAGTACTTCTAGCATTGCTGAAGAAGGGTCACCACTATGACTACTTGCTAATTTATCAATTTCATCTAATACAAAAACAGGATTAGAAGTGCCTGCCTTTTTAATACTTTGAATTATTCGCCCGGGCATAGCACCAATATATGTTTTTCTATGTCCGCGTATTTCGGCTTCATCTCGCATACCACCTAATGACATACGTATATATTTTCTACCTAAAGACTCAGCTATAGATTTACCTAAAGAGGTTTTACCAACTCCCGGAGGTCCGTATAAGCATATAATTGGTGATTTCATATCACCTTTTAGCTTCAATACTGCCAAATGTTCAATAATACGTTCTTTAACTTTATCTAGACCAAAATGATCTCTATCTAATATTTTTTGAGCTCGTTTTAGGTCAAATTTATCTTTTGAATATTCATTCCAAGGCAACTCTAATAATAGATCTAAATAATTACGTTGTACGGAGTACTCTGCAACTTGTGGATTCATACGTTGTAATCGCCCTAATTCTTTATCAAAGGTTTCACCAACTTCTTTACTCCATTTTTTCTTTTTAGACTTGGCACGCATTTCTTCAATATCTTCATCATAAGATACACCACCCAATTCTTCTTGAATGGTTTTCATTTGTTGATGTAGATAATATTCTCGCTGTTGCTGATCCATATCTTCACGAACCTTAGAATGAATATCATTTTTAAGTTCTAAGCGTTGTAATTCTACATCCATTTTCTTTAATGTAGCCAATGCTCTGTCTTTCAAATTATTAATATTCAATAGTTGTTGTTTCTCTTCAACATTTAAATTCATATTTGAAGACACAAAATTCACTAAAAAAGAATTGCTTTGAATATTTTTAATAGCAAAAGTAGCTTCGGTTGGTAGATTAGGATTCTCTTTAATTATCTTTAAAGCTAGGTCTCTTATAGAATCTATAATAGCAGAAAACTCTGAGTCATCATCACTAGGATAATCTTCAACCATTTCTTTTACAGTAGCTTTGATATAAGGTTCCGTTTGTATAAATTCACCAACTTCAAAACGTTTAGTACCTTGAATAACAACCATGGTATTACCATCCGGCATTTTTAGCATACGTAATATTCTGGCTACGGTACCTATGGTATGAATATCCTTTTTAGTAGGATTTTCAATAGCTTCGTTGTTTTGTGCTACAACACCAATGATTTTATTTCCTTTATTGGCTTCTTTTAATAGTTTGATAGATTGGTCTCTACCTGCAGTAATTGGAATTACCACTCCGGGAAACAATACAGTATTCCGCAAAGGCAGAATAGGTAGTATTTCAGGGATATCTTCCTTTTTTATTTCTTCTTCATCTTCAGGAGTCATTAAAGGTATTAACTCCGCTTCATCATCTAATATATGTTGAAGTGACAGACTGTCAATATTTATAAATTTTGGATCGCTCATAAGTTATTTTAAGTCAATATGACATTAAACGTTCATTGCAAAAAAATCATATACAATCTTAAAATAAATAATCAATTAATAATCAATTAGTTGTATATTTAAAACTGTATTATTCAACTAATAAAGTTCAATAGTTGTGCCAATTCTAGATTTATGATTTATGATTTACGATTTATTCGATTTACGATTTAAAACAGAGTAACTTCTAAATTTAATTGTAAACCTTGAGTTCTAAAATCGAATAAATCATAAATTATTTTATAAAAGTGTAACAGATGTATTTTTGATATGTCTTTTTAACAGAAACGATTCATTGCAAAACAACAATCAACATATCAATCCCCTTTTGCAGCGCTGTATTAAAGGAGAACAAAGTGCTCAATTCGAAATCTATAAGTTGTATTATAAAGCAATGTTTAATACATCACTTAGGGTTTTAAAGAACAGCTTTGAAGCTGAAGATGTAATGCAAGAATCGTTTCTAGTTGCGTTTACTAAATTGGGCACTTTTAAAGGTGAAGTTACCTTTGGGTCTTGGTTAAAAAGGATAGTGATCAATAAAAGTATAACTCAATTAAGAAAGAATAATAAATACCAAGAAGTATCATTAGATATAGTACCTGATCCCGATAGCTATCGGGACAAAAGTGAAATAGATAATGCAGAATATACAATGCTTAAAGCGAAAGATATTGCTGAAATTATCAATCAATTAAAAGATAATTACAGATTAGCGCTTACATTAAATTTGATTGAAGGATATGATTATGAAGAGATTGCTGAAATTATGAAAATAACATATCAGAATAGTAGAACAACTATTTCTAGAGCAAAAAATAAATTACGTCAATTATTAATAGTGAATTATGAAGGATAAATTAGAACAACGGTTTAGAGAGTTAGAAGGTCAGTTTGATATTGAAGAGCCTAAATTAGGACACTTTGATAGGTTTGAAGTAAAATTGGCTAGACAAACTACAAAACAACCTAAATGGAACCCTAATACTTGGAAATGGTTAGCCATTGCAGCATCAATTGCCTTACTTTTCACACTTGGTTTAGGTAATTATTCAACTAAACAAGGTCTAGAGTTGGCCGATGTATCACCAAAAATGGAAGAAACACAAAGCTTTTTTGTTTCAACCATTCAACAAGAAATTGAAAATATAAATTTAAAACGCAACGCTGACAACCAACAAATTATTGATGATGCTTTTAAACAACTCAATAAATTGGAAGAAAACTACAAAAAATTAACTGTAGAGTTAGATGATAGTGATAAAGATAAACGTATCATCTATGCAATGATTGCTAATTTTCAGCAACGTATAGAAATATTACAATCACTATTACAACAATTAGACGAAATTCAACAACTTAAAAATAATATAAATGATGAAAAAATTATATAAAATTACAATTGCTTTATTCTTTATTTCGATTGCTATAAATGCTACAGAAATAGATAAATATAAATATGAAAAATCAAAATCTATAAAGAAAGAATTTACAGTTAATGCAGATGCATTGTTGAAAATCAATAATAGATATGGAAACGTAGATGTTACTTCATGGAATGGGAATAAAATTGTGATAGAAGTGAAAATTACTGTCAAAGGAAATGATGAGGATAGAGTAATTAGAAGATTAGAAATGATCAATGTTGATTTTGAGGGTAATCGTGACTTAGTATCAGCTAAAACGATTATAGAAAAAAAATCATCTAATTGGTCATGGAGTTGGGGAAGAAAAAGTAATGTGAATTATCAAATTAACTATAAAGTTAAAGTGCCAATTACTAATAATATAAACTTAATGAATGACTATGGTAATATTTACTTAAATGAAATAGAAGGTGATGCATATATAAATTGTGATTATGGAAAGATCATTATTGGAGAATTACACAGTAACAATAATAGAATTAATATTGATTATTGTAATGGGTCTACTATCAGTAAAATGAATGGAGGTTCTATTAATGCAGATTATTCAAAATTTACAGTAGAAAGTGCCGGAAAAATTAGACTGAATGCTGATTATACTACTTCTGTTTTTGAAAATATAAAAACATTAGATTATAATTGCGATTATGGAAGCCTAAAAGTCAATAATGGTTCAAGTGTTATTGGTGATGGAGATTATTTAACAACAAGATTAGGAAGTATTTCTAAAAAAGTAGACATTACTTCAGATTATGGATCGATCAGAATTGAAGAATTACGAGATGGCTTTGATTCTGTTACCATTAATGGAGACTATTGTGGTATAAAAATTGGAATACCAAATGCTCCTTTCAATTTTGCCTTAAAATTAAGTTATGGCAGTTTTAAACGTGATGAAGGGAGATATGAGTTTATAAAACAAATAGTTAAGTCATCATCAAAATACTATGAAGGTTATTTCAAAAACCAAAATTCAGGTTCAACAATTAAAATAGATTCAGATTACGGAAGCGTAACCTTTCATTAATCTATATAATTACAGAAAATAAATATTAACAAACTAAACATAAAACAATGAAAAAAGTAATAACAATAGCTTTATTATTTGCTTTTACTACAAGTATAAATGCTCAATGGTTTAAAAGGGTTAGAGGTAACGGAAATATGATTACCAAAACAAGAACAGTTGGTGAATATGATAAAATTGCAGCAGGAGGTTCCTTTGATGTAAAATTAGTGTCTGGTACGGAAGGTAAAATTACTATTTATATTGATGAAAATTTATTAGCATATTTAGTTACTGAGGTAGAAAATGATAAACTAAAGCTAAAATGGAAAAAAGGATCCAATATTTCTACTAGAAATAAGATTTTGATAACAGTCCCTTTTAAAGATATTAGTGGTGTTACACTATCGGGTTCAGGAGATGTGTTTTCTGAAGATAATATTAAAGCAACTGATTTTAAAGCGATATTATCTGGTTCAGGAAATATGAAATTGGCGGTTACTACCAGTTATTTATCTTCCAGAATTTCCGGCTCGGGAAATATACGTTTATCAGGAGCAGCAGATAGATTAGAATATGCTATTTCGGGTTCAGGTAACATCAACGGATATGAATTAGTTTCAAACGATGCAGATGTAAGAATTTCCGGTTCTGGAGGCATTAAGACCAATGTTACTGAAAACTTAAAAGCCAGAATTGCCGGTTCAGGTAATATATATTATAAAGGAAATCCTAAAAGGCAAGATACGAAGGTGAGTGGTTCAGGTAATGTGAGTTCGCGTTAATATTTTACAAATTATATATTTAGAGACTGCTTGAAAAGGCAGTCTTTTTTTGTATTGTTAGAATAATAAGAGAGAATTAAATTTGATCGATTTATTTTAAGAATTTGTATAGGTAAACAATTATTGCCATATTTGACTTCACAAAAGTATGCTGAAGCGTTCAAATTAAAGATTATTTCATTATGGGATTAAATTTAGGCTGAATTCATGCTAGAAAGCTACTTTATTTATTTTTAATTAAATCATCTAAATATTTTTTTTGTTAAAAACCATTCAAATAATTGCCCTGATACAAGGAATTTTTACAGTTTTTGTGTTGCTTACATATAAAAAGCAAAAACACAAACCTGCTTTTTGGTTGCTTATTGGTGGTATTATTTCTGTTCTTTTGTATCTCATAGGTGATGATGAAAACAATTTATTTTTTGAAGATGTAGACTGGTTCTTTTTAGACGTAACCCTTTTCATTACTTTCTTCTTTCTTTTTGTAAAGTACTTTGTCTCTAAAGCAGATAAATTTAGAAAAAACGATTACCTGTTCTTTGTACCAAATATTATTTTTTTTATAATAGAAATTGTTGAAGACGATGAAGCTTCGCTTTTATTTGAAATGGTTGAGCTTAGTATTGAACTTATATTTTTAGGATACTTAATATATACGATAGTAATGGTTGCACGTATAAAACATAAAAGACCAACATGGTTGTTATATTTTTTAATTCTTTTAACCATTGTATTGGGTACTTTTATTATAGATGACCTGCCTTTTCTCTTTAATATGAATTTTCCTTTTGAGTCATTTATACCCGAAAATTCATATATATTAATTATGGCTGCTTTTTTATTCTACGCTATTACATTAAAATTAATTTTCTCACAAAAAGAATTCAATTTACATTTACTAATCCCTGATTCATCAAATATGTACGTTACTTCGGGTTTAAAACTTCAAAAGGTAGAAACTTATAAAGATCAACTATTACAATTAATTGAAGAACAGCAATTATATAAAAACACTAAACTTTCCATTAATAAGGTGGCTACTGAATTGGGGATTCCAAGGCAGTATGTTTCAGAAATATTAAATGTACATATGAACACCAATTTTCAGGACTTTATAAACCAATATAGAGTAGAAGCATTCATTGAATGCCTTCAAAAAAAACAATATGAGCATTTTACACTTTATGGTATTGCCAATGAAGTAGGTTTTAATTCTAAATCATCTTTTAATGCTACTTTTAAGAAAATCAAAGGGCTAACACCTACTGAATATAAAAAGAAACTACTTACAGATTCAGAAATGCGTCTAAAATAATCATTCTGGACATCCTTATAACATTCTCAATCAAATAACACTGTACATTTGATTTAAAAATTAATACCCTAAAGAGTTTTCATACAATTCCTGTTTTTTATTCATCTGTTTATTGGTTGTAATAATTATGTATTGCATATAAATTTTATAGGTTTAACTAAAATATGAATACCCTAAAAAATATAAATAGTTGCATTGTAATTCCTTGTTATAATGAGGAAAATAGATTGCCCTTGCAAGAATATTGTAATTTTATTACGGAGAATCCAAAAGTTATGCTTTGCCTTGTTAACGATGGTTCATCAGATAAAACAAAAGAAATACTTGAAGAATTAAAGAGGAAATTCCTGAAACAAGTAACTATTATTTCATATACTAAGAATGTTGGAAAAGCTGAAGCTGTAAGAAAAGGCATACTTTACTGTAATAACACATACAATTATTCTTATATAGGATATCTGGATGCAGATTTGTCCACATCATTACAAGAATGTGTAGCACTAATATCCTCTTTAAATGAAAACATTAATTTTGTTTTTGGATCCAGAATTATGAAGATAGGATCTATTATTATTAGAAATCGGTATAGGTTTCTGGTTGGAAGAATTATAGCAACCGTTATTTCTAATATGTTAAAGTTAAAGGTATATGACACCCAATGTGGATGCAAAGTTTTTACGAAAGACTTATCTGTAAAATTATTTGAAGATCAATTTATATCTAAATGGTTGTTTGATGTTGAAATTTTTTATAGGATGATTGATCTTTATGGGAGGGAGCAAATGCTTGAAAAAACGATTGAAACGCCACTAAAAGAATGGATCGACAAAGATGACTCAAAAGTGAAAACAACCTATTTCTTTAAACTCTGTGTAGATTTATACCGTATCAAAAAAAAGTATAGAATAATCAGAAATAAAAAATATTTAAACGTACAAACCCAGAATGCCTAAAGAAAAATATAAGAATACTTCCTTTTATCTGTTTATTTCAGTTATAGTTTTTGTACTCTTTAGGTTTATACTTACAGGAGCAATTCCGTTATTAGATAAAACGGAGGCAAGATACGCAGAGATTGCCCGATTAATGTATGAAACAAAAGATTGGGTAGTATTGCAAATAGACTATGGTATTCCTTTTTGGGCTAAACCACCATTATCCACATGGCTTTCTGCCATAAGTTTTGAGATTTTTGGAGTCAATGAAATTGCAGCCCGTTTCCCTTCTTTTTTAATGGCTATTGGTATACTTATTATAGTTGGTATTAAGGTAAAAAAATCAAAACTTTCATTTTACCTTCCGGGATTCATTTTGTTAACAATGCCCGAGTTTTTAATTCATACAGGAGTTGTTTCTACAGATTCAGCATTAGGGTTTTCAGTTGTACTTATTATGCTTTCTTTTTGGGAAGCTATAAATAGTGATAAAAGGTTATTTTGGAATTATTTATTTTTTATTGCCATTGGCTTAGGGCTTTTGGCTAAAGGTCCCATCGTATTGATATTAACAATTCCACCTATTTTTATCTGGTGTTTGCTAAAAAAAGGCAGATTTAAAGAAGTGTTTTTAAAATTACCATGGGTTCTAGGGTTTTTTATTATTTGTCTTGTTGCTATACCTTGGTATGTTTTAGCAGAACAACAATCCCCGGGATTTATTGATTATTTTATAGTTGGCGAACACATTAAACGATTTATAGAGCCCGGTTGGCATGGCGATTTGTACGGTGGACCTAAATCGCAAGCTTTAGGAATGATATGGATATTTTTATTGATTTTTACATTCCCGTGGATACAAGTTATTTTATATATGCTTTGGAAAGGAAGACAAACAATTTTTAAAAATAAATGGGTTTCATATTTGGTTTTATGGCTTTTTTGGACTCCGCTATTTTTTACACTTTCTAAAAACATTTTGCATACCTATATTATTCCTGTTACAGTTCCTATAGCACTTTTAATGGTCTATTGGTGGAAAGGTTATCAAAAGAAAATACTTTTATTGAGTATCAGTTCCATTTTTCCAGTGTTTGCTATTATTGTATTTTTCGGATTTTTTCTAAACGGGACTTTAGATACGTATGCGAATTCTGACAAGTACCTTTTATATGATCAAAATATTCATACAACTGAAAAGGAAGTCCCTATTTACTATTGGAAACAAAAATCTTATTCAGGACAATTTTATTCAGCAGGAAGAGCAAAAGTAATCCAAACCCCAAAGGCATTAGATTCCGTTATGAAACAACACGACAAATTATTTTTTGTTGTGTTAAATAAAAACAAGGATGAAATCTCAGGAGTATTTAAAGAACGACTTACTTTTTTAGAATCTAATTATAAAACCTCTATTTTTGTATATGAATACTTTCCATGATTTTTTATTATCTTTTATCAAAAATCCCGATACTTTTTAGTATCATTAAAAATATGATCTAGTATTTTATTCTCTTGTTCATCATACACTATATGTTTCCGTTTCATTACAACTGTAGCTACTTCATTTACTTTATCCATTTTATAAGTTGTAAAACCTGCTGAACCACCCCAAGAAAAAGAAGGAATAAAATTACGAGGAAAATTCCCTCCATAAATATTGGCACTAACACCAACAACAGTACCTGTATTGAACATAGTATTAATACCACATTTAGAATGATCACCCATCATTAGACCACAAAATTGTAATCCTGTTTTGGCAAAACGACCCGTTTCGTAACTCCATAATTTTATTTCTGCATAGTTATTTTTAAGATTTGAGTTATTTGTATCAGCACCTAAATTGCACCATTCGCCTATTACAGAGTTTCCTAAATAACCCTCGTGCCCTTTACTAGAGTATCCAAAAAGTACAGAATTATTTACTTCTCCGCCTATTTTGCAATGAGGACCAATAGTAGTAGCGCCATAAATTTTTGCGCCCATTTTCAGCACCGAATCATGACATAACGCAAACGGCCCTCTTACTAATGCCCCTTCCATTATAATAGCATCTTTACCAATATAAACCGGACCATTACCAGCATTTAATGTAGCAAAAGAGATATCTACACCTTCTTCTAAAAAAATATTCTCTTTATTGATACAATTAACAGTATCTGGTATTGGTTCAGATTTTCTTTCTTTGGTTAATAACTTAAAATCATCTTTAATTGCCTTATCATTTAATGAAAAAATATCCCAAGTATTTTTTACTTGTAAGATATCATCCTCGTAAGAGATAATTTTATAGGTATTAAAATCTACTTCTTCTTGAGCATTAGTAGTAAAAAAGGCGATTACATCATCACCTTTAAAAATAGCCTCATTTTCATTTAAATTTTTTATAAGATTTACTAAGTTTTCAGTTGGTAAAAATGAAGCATTCAGCATGATATTGGCTTCCAGTTCTACCATAGGGTATTTTTCTTCTAAATATTCTTCAGTAAGTGTGGTAATAGTATAACCTAAATAATTTTCCCATTTTTCACGAATAGTTAAAATACCAATTCGTATATCGGCAACGGGTTTGGTGTAAGTAAATGGCAATAAAGCATTACGGACAGTACCATCAAATAAAATATAATTCATGCAGTGTATTTTAAACAAAGGTAAGTAACTGATTTATTTTCACAAATAGAATAGGAACGTAATTATTCTTTAAAATTTCTTTAGAATTCATTTTTATTTTTAACAAATAAGTTTATAGCAATTTAAAATTTCTGGTATATATGATAAGAACAACTACTTTAAACAAACAAAAAATAATTAATAATCTTATCAAGTTTTTATTATTAATTTTTTCCTTCACATTCTTTTTTATAACAGCTTCGGCACAAATAATTTTTGATAGTGGTTTTGAAAATGGGGTCTCTGATTGGAGTGATTCAGGTGTTTGGAAACAAGTGCCTGCAAATGCAGTTTCTTCTACTGATAGCCGTGAAGGAGTAAAATCAGTACGTTTTCTTCCGATAAGTGATAATAAACGAAGTGAATTCACAATTAGAAACGGTAAGGGTCACTTTGGCTGGGGTGAGGAATTTTGGGTTGGCTTTAGTATTTATTTAGTAGAACATCCAACAGGTTATAGAATAATTAGTCAACATCATTCAACTCCACATTTATTGCCTGACGGGAGTGGTTCTGCTGATTGGAGTTGTACCGCAGGTCCAAATTCTTTTATAGTACTTGCAAAAGATGATAACTTTCTAATAAGAACATCTACAAATTCTAATAATGTTAATACTGTTCCTCCTGTAGGTTCTGCCTCATGGGGATTACAGGAAGTATCAAGACCTTATCAACTGAATCAATGGTATGATTTTGTACTTCATTATAAATATACATTAGATAATACAGGGTTTATGAAAGTTTGGCTTAATGGAGATATAATAGCTGATAAACAAGATACGCCAACTGTTTATAAGTATGATTTATGCGGAGAGCCTAGAGCACCCAGGCAGTACCAAAAAATAGGAATGTATTATGGCACAGGTAATCAAGGTGGAGAAATATTGTATGATGCTTTCCGTATAGGCAAAGAGAATTCAAGTTATGATGATGTAGCTCCGGGAGGAGGAACGTTAACTACAGATGAGTTTCAAAATATTGATATCAGAATTTTTCCAAATCCTATTAAAAATAATAAGATTCATATTCAATTATCTGAAACTATCTTAATTAATACCATTAGAATTTATGATATTTTAGGAAAAGAGGTTTTTACTAAAAATATTCAATCTTCAAAAAACAATATTTTATTAAAACCAAATCTTTCGGAAGGGGTTTATATTATGAAGCTCAATACTTCAGAAAAAGGTTCGATAAGTAAAAAGATCATAATAGAATAAAAGATTATTGGGTTACCCATTTAGTTCTCAAGACATTGATTTATAGATATAATTTTAAGAGCTAAATAGTCATGGAAATATTGGAACATAATAGATATTTATTGAGCTTTAAAGCTTATAATTATTTTGTTTACGAGACTTAAATGGGTAACCCTAAAAGATTATATAAAGAGAATATTACTAAATCCCTTTTATCCTTTTCCATAAATCCTTAATAATTTCTTGACCATCTTCTATTTTTTTCTTATTTTCAGAAATAATCAACTCATTGTCAACATGCTCTAATAAAAAACTAAAAACAAATCTATCTTCATTAGGTTTCATGGATAAGAGTCCGAATCGTAAATCGTTTAAATAGAGTTTATCATCAACTTTGGTTATAGTATACCATGATTCACTAACGGCAATCAATCTTTTTATTTTGGGATTATCTTTTAAGTCTCCAAGTAATTCGTGATTCTTTAGATAAGAGGTAAATGTTATTTTTTTACTCTTATCCATAAGGGAATAGTAACCTATCAAATATGAATCTGCCGTTTCTACATTAGCAACCCATAAAATACTATTTAAGGCTGTTGGTTTTACAATAATATTAGTATAATTTATATGTTGTTCTTGCAAACTTTTTTTAAATACGTTATAGCTAACTAATTTAAAAGCTACTGTCAATATTATATATGAAGAGCTAATAATTAAACCAAGATTATTTATTTTTTTTCTTTTAGGATTTGTTCGTTTATAAAATAGTATCGTTATTATACAAAACAATAATGGTAATGTATATACTCACTACACATAGGAACCCGAAAAATCGGGTTTAATAATTTTAAATTTATCTGAGAGTATTTTCTCAAACTCTTCTTCTTTCCATATTTCATTATCTAGAAAATGTATTACTTGCTTTC
>JAKISU010000058.1 GCA_021648445.1 Flavobacteriaceae bacterium | reverse complement strand
ACCCCTTGTTTGTCTCTTTCTGATTTAAAATGAGTCTTGCAACTCGTCTCATCGGGGAATCTCTTGAAAAAATCTCGAATCTTCATCTTTAACTAATTTAAGGTCAGTAAGATACTAAATATTTAGCACTTATGCAAGTAATCCGATAGTCATATAAATTATTTAGCTATTATTTTCTTTAATTTGACTGTATAAATTAGAGGTTGATTTGATCCTATTTTTTGGTAACCCGAATATCCATAAGCTTTATGTGAAGGAAATAAAAATGTAACAACCTCATCTTCTTTCATTAACTTTAATCCATCTTGTAAACCTGTTATCAACTCTTGCTTATCTACTAAATAGCTTCTCTCACCAAGATCTTCTTCAGTATATAATACTTGGTTATTAATATCCTTTATAGTGTAACTATAAATCACTTCATCTCCTCTATTTGGCAATTTATTAGAAGCTGAATTTTCATTAACATAGTAATACCAGAATCCGTTAGCTGAACTTATATATATATGTGTAGAATCCTTTTTTATTAATTCTAAAAAAGCTGTTTCTTCAAGCTTATTTACAATTTTATTTCGCTCAATAGATTCTTTTAGAAAAGTAGAAGAATTTCTAACTACAGGTTTTCTAGGTATAGGACTTGAACATGACAGCATAGAAGCTGTTATTACTAATAATATTAATTTATTCTTCATAAGAATTTTGCAATTCACTTTTATATGTCGGTACTATTTCTAAAAATTTAGCAATTGTATCTTTTAAGGTCACATCACTTCTACCTCCTGCTGCATTTTCATGACCTCCTCCATCAAAATGATTTCGGGCAAATTCATTTACCGAAAATTTTCCTTTTGACCGTAAAGACATCTTAATAATTCCTTGTTTTTGATCTTCAATAAAAATAGCTGCAAAAACAACTCCTTTTAAAGATAATCCGTAATTCACAAACCCTTCAGTATCCCCCTTTTTAAAATTAAAAGAATTCATTTCTCGTTGAGATAATGAAATATAAGCAGTTTTATATTCTTCTAATATTCTTAAATTCCGTAATGCAGTACCTAATAATTGTAATCGGTTAAAAGAGTTTGTATCGTACAAACGATTGTGAATTTTAGTATGTTCAATCCCTTTATCAATTAAACTAGCAGCAATTTTATGAGTTATACTGGTTGTTGATGGGTATTTAAATGAACCTGTATCTGTGACCATTCCTGTATATAAACAAGTAGCAATAGTTTTATCAATATCGTTTAAAGCATCTAGCTTTTCAAAAAAATGATATAGCATTTGACTTGTAGATGAGATAGAGGCATCTGAATACATATAGGTAGCATAATCATCAGGTTGTTCATGATGATCAATCATAATATATGTAGTAGCAGCATTTTCTAACACTTCTTGCATAGCTTTACCTACTCTGTGTAGAACATTAAAATCTAATGTAAAAATAATTTCAGCCTCGTTGAGTAATTGTGTTCCTTTTGTAACATCGTTTTCAAATACTACTATATTTTCTTGAGAGGGTAACCATTTTAAAAAATCAGGGCAATCATTTGGCGAAACTACACTTACGCTATGTTGTGATTTTAACAAATAATGATACAAGGCTAAACTAGAACCATAAGCATCTCCGTCGGGGTTTCTATGTGATACAATTGCAACTTTTTTTGGAGTTGATAAAAGCTCCTTTATATCTATTATTTCTTTATTATTCATTGGGTGCGAATATACAATAAATAAATAGTTGATAATGCTGAAATAATTAATTTAGAACTTAAAATTGTTGTTTAAATTCAATAATTACAAGCATAAAAATCGAATTATTAAAATTAACTTTTTAATCAAATGTACTATTAGAAATAGTTGATTCAAAAAATATTAATGATAAGATAAATTGACTTTCAATAAAAACTACTATTTTTGCAGCTCATTTTAAGAAAAGAAAAGAATGATAACAAATAGAACATTTACAATGCTCAAGCCAGATTCAGTTGAAAAAGGTAATATAGGAGCTATTTTAGAAAAAATTAATGCAGCAGGATTTAGAATTGTGGCGATGAAGTTAACACATATGACTAAAAGAGATGCCGAAGCATTTTATGCTATTCATAACGAAAGACCATTTTTTGACGAATTAGTTGAATATATGACTCGCGGACCAATAGTCGCTGCAATTTTGGAGAAAGATAATGCAGTTGAAGATTTTAGAGCTTTAATAGGTGCTACAAATCCTGAAGAAGCTGCAGAAGGTACCATAAGAAAACTATATGCTGCTTCAATTGGTGAAAATGCTGTTCATGGTTCTGATAGTAATGAAAATGCTGCTATAGAAGGTGCTTTTCATTTTTCAGGACGTGAAATGTTTTAAAATACTATTAGAAAAATACTTATACTAAAAAACGCCACGAAAATTCGAGGCGTTTTTACTTTATATATCAAACTTATTAGATTACTAATATCTAATCGCTTTTTTACTTACCTCAGCACCATTATCAAATGTTACATTTAATATCAATACAGTACCTTTTTTAATCGTATTTGTATTAATGCTAAAATTACTATCATTAGGTTTACTATCAATTAATAATCTACCCATCATATCATATACTTTAAGGTCAGTAATTACTGTAGTAGACCTTAATTGTAAAGCATTCTCTTCATTTGTTATGATAAAATCATTATTTAAGCTTAAATCATCAATTTCTAATACAGAACTGGTGAATTGTAAGGTAAATCTATCAGGAAAATTACCACTTCCATCAATTTCAAATTCATAATCAGCTAGTTTTAAATCATGTGTGATGCCTAACTCATTATCTACTATGTAGATGTCATTATCATTTAAAACACCTTCTATATTATCAATACTCATTTTATAGGTCATTAATTGATCTATATAGGTATCAAAACCTAAAGGTACTTTTTTATCAATATTAAAATTAGATAGACCTTGTATCGCATATTTGGCATCATCAATTGTAGAGTAAAAACTAATCCAAGCTCTCCCAAATTTTGACCCATCATAACCTCTATCTACACCATCAGTTGCTTGATCAAAAAAGCCAACTAAAAGCTGATTAAAAGCACCACCTGTGTTACTTTCAACATTTAACCAAATTCTATCTTTTTCATCAGCAGTCATACTTTTAGTATCTGGTGCTCTAAAGAATTGATTATTTTCATCCTTTAAACGCATATCATTTTGAAAAAATATTCTATTATCATCAATACCTAAATGTCTAATAAAAAACCCTTGACCTGAACCAATATTTTTAGTTGGAGTAGCAGAACCTGAACCAGATCCCGATCCGGTACCAACACCACCTGATAAATTATAAGTTGCATAATCATCTCCTAAAAATTCGCCTGTAGTACCATTTGATATTGCTGTAACGTGAGTCCATAACCAAATTGTACCACTCATATTATTATTATTAATTTCATCATTATCATCTAATAATATAAATCTTTCGATATCTATTGCTGATGGATACGGATTCCCAATTAAGTTATAATCATCTTCAGGGTCAGCATTGTTATTAAAAACAATTGATTTCTCTATTGTTCCATTATGTGGAGTTCCTGAAAATGTAACACTATGTGTACCTCCATCCGGTGTACTTGCGGGTGCTTCGGCTATATATCCTGTAGCAACAATCATACTACCTGAAGCGACATCCCATTCTTCGTTAGCGGTATCAAACTCAAGAATTCTATTTGGATCAACTCCTGAAAAAGCACTTGCAATGGTTGTGCTAACCGGTGAGGACCAATAAGTAAAATCTCTAAAATTATTCAAAGCAGTTGAGCTTTCATTTTTTTGAATACTACCGGTAATAATTCCATCAGGATTAACAGTAATTAGTGATTCAGTATCTCCAATAGTAACAGACCCATTAATCGTTAAATTATTTTCGACTAAAACATAGTTTGTACTTCCACTATTTAAGGTAACAGAACCATCAACAGTTAAATTACATGCTTCAAATGAAACACCACTATAACTACCACTAATTATAGCATTCTTAGTTTTATCTGGTATATTGTTACTCCAAGAGGATGTCCAAGTAGTTGATCCTACAGTTTGTGTACCTAATTGTATATTAGTATTAGCAACCGCATTATCAACTTCAGTAAGTGTTAATTCTATATATTGATTATTATCATACTCAATAGTTATAGAATCGTATACAATGGTAGGCACCTCAGATGTACCACAACCTTTAATTAGTGAAATATTAGTACCCCAATTAATCGCTACTGAAACTCCCACATCTCCCATAATATCTATTCTATCATTATAAGCATTTGAGCCTGCACTGATAGATATTAAAATAATGTCATTACCGGTAAATTTGCAAACTTCTGTATCTATAACTGAGGCTGAACACAAATTAGTTAAGGATGCTCCACCTCTTCTAAAAAGTACGACTTCTCCAGAGGTTAAAGCAGGAATAGCAACAGATTCATCTGGATTGTTTGTAGCAATACCACCAACAGTAGTACCATTTAAATCTTCAAATAATGCTAAATGATAAGCACCTGCTAAGCTTCCTGTTGCAGATATATTTTTTACTTCAACCCAACTATTATCGTTTGGAGCATCACTACCTTCATAATATTGAGTAATCATTAATTGATCTGAAACTGCTGCTACCCCATTTGCAGTTATAGCAAAGGTATATGATTGTTCTGCCACATCAGGATCATCAGTTGTAACAACAACAACTGCATCAGCAGTTCCTAATGTTGTTGGTGTATATGTTACATCAAAAGTTGTAAAACTTCCCCCAGTAATTGGTGAAGTAATACCCACTAAAGAAATTGTAAATTGCGGATCAAAACCTAAATTAAAAGCAACTCCCGGCCCTGTGAGACTTAAATCTGCTGTTCCGGTATTCTGAATCGTAAATGTGCGTGTCAATGTTGAACCTATACTTACACTTTCGAAATCTGTATGATTAGATACCAGAGGTGTTGTACTGGCATCTATTATGTCATTGCCATTACCTTGTAAATTAACATCTTGACCCGCTACTATACCATTGGCTGTTATAGCAAAGGTATATGATTGTTCTGCCACATCAGGGTCATCAGTGGTAACAAGTACTACTGCATTTGCAATACCTAATGTTGTAGGTGTATATGTTACATCAAAAGTTGTAGACCCTCCTCCGGAAATCGGTGAAGTAGTACTCACTAAAGAAATTGAAAATTGCGGATCAAAACCAAAATTAAAAGCAACTCCTGCTCCTGTGAGGCTTAAATCTACTCCTCCGGTATTCTGAATTGTAAATGTGCGTGTTAAGGTTGAACCTATACTTACACTTTCGAAATCTGTATGATTAGATACTAGAGGTGTTGTACTTGCATCTATTATGTCATTGCCATTACCTTGCAAATTAACATCTTGACCCGCTAGTATACCATTTGCAGTTATAGCAAAGGTATATGATTGTTCTGGCACATCAGGATCATCAGTGGTAACAAGTACTACTGCATCAGCAGTACCTATTGTTGTAGGTGTATATGTTACATCAAAAGTTGTAGACCCTCCTCCGGAAATCGGCGAAGTAGTACTCACTAAAGAAATTGTAAATTGTGGATCAAAACCAAAATTAAAACCAACTCCTGCTCCTGTAAGGCTTAAATCTGCTCCTCCGGTATTCTGAATTGTAAATGTGCGTGTTAAGGTTGAACCTATACTTACATTTTCAAAATCTGTATGATTAGATACTAGAGGTGTTGTGCTAGCATCTAGGATGTCATTGCCATTACCTTGCAAATTAACATCTTGCTGAGCTTGTACAAACCCAATAGTAGTTATTATTAAAATCAGTGTACATAGTAATTTTTTCATCATAATCTTATTAAAGTTAGCGCCTTAAGTGACTTTTTCTCGAATGCGCAAATATACAAATTATATAGTTATTTATAACAGTTTAACGTTTTTTATCAACGCTTTATTTAGTTTTTTATTTAATAAATTAACAATTTTATCTTTCCCATAGCTTAGCTCTTCTCTTAAAACAGACGAAGTAAGCTTTACAATTAATGTTCCGTTTTTGAATTGCACCTCTTTTGTATAACTCACCACACCATTACCCATAACGGTTGACCAAGCTTC
Source organism: Flavobacteriaceae bacterium (assembly GCA_021648445.1). Lineage (GTDB taxonomy): Bacteria > Bacteroidota > Bacteroidia > Flavobacteriales > Flavobacteriaceae > Aureibaculum. Next base: position 12,426 of record JAKISU010000058.1, on the reverse strand, counting down.
TTTTATGGTTATCAGATCTATTCCTTTTTGCAATCTGTTTTTCTCTAAAACATTATGCATCAGGTCTTTAATAGATGTAAACTCAGTGTTTCTTTTATTTGACATTTTATTGTAATACAAACATTTTATAGGGTTGTTTTGTTTTTTTTATCACTTTTTCTGTTCTCTCTGAATGTGTATCGGTAATGAAAAGTTGTCCAAAATTATTATCATTCACTAACTCAATTATCTGCGCAACTCTTTTTTCGTCTAATTTATCAAAAATATCATCCAAAAGCAAAATTGGCGTTAATTTTGACTGCATTTTCACAAAATCAAACTCCGCAAGCTTCAAAGCAACTAAATATGACTTTTGTTGCCCTTGAGACCCAAATTTTTTAATAGGATACCCATCTATAGTATATAACAAGTCATCTCTATGAATTCCTACCGATGTATATTGTAACAATCTGTCTTTATCTAAGCTATTTATAAGCTGTTCTTCAAAATCAGCATTATCTAATTGGGTCTTATACAAAAAATCTACCTTTTCATCAGCATTACTAATATGTTGATATCTCTCTTTAAAAATAGGTGTGAACTTTTCAAAAAATATTTTCCTTTTTTTATAAATAGGCATACCAAATTCTACCAATTGTCTATTGTAAATTTCAATGTTTAAAGCATCAAATGTATGATTTAAAGCAAAATATTTTAGTAATGAATTTCGTTGTGAAAGCACTTTATTATACGCTATTAAATGTTGTAAATATGCTTTATCAGATTGTGCAATAACACTATCCATAAATTTGCGTCTAATAATACTACCTTCAACAATTAAATTAGTATCATTAGGTGATATTATCACCAACGGAATCAAACCGATATGTTCAGATAGTTTCTCATACTCCTTCCCATTCCGTTTTATAACTTTCTTTAAACCTTTTTTAATACTACAGTTTATTAGTTCTTCTTTATCTTTAATATTAAAAACACCTTCAATTAAAAAAAAATCTTTATCATGCTGTATGTTTTGCACAGCAATACTATTAAAATAACCTTTTGTAAAAGCTAATTGATAAATGGCATCTAAAGCATTTGTTTTGCCTACCCCGTTATCACCTACAAAGCAATTGATTTTAGCATTGAATTCAAAAGTTTCGGATTCAAAATTTTTATAATTTACTAAGGCAATTTTTTTTAGATACATGTATAACTCACTTTGCGCAATAAAAAAACTATTACTCCCGAAGTCTCGGGAGAAATTACGGTAAAATATACCGTTTCACTACTCTTTGAAATAAAACCATAACGGCAACTAAGGTAATATTTTAAAAAGTCATATTTTTTTGTACTTTCAACCCTCATTACGTTTCTTAATTACATAAAGTGGGTTAAAAGAGTCTCTCTCTGCAAAAAAACAAAATTTACATTAATTTTAACCATATTCTTTCAATAAAAAATTATATTTTTGCGCACACAAATTTTTGATATTGAAATGGCAACTTATAAGAAAAAAGGAGGATTAAAGAAAGATAAGATTTCTAAAGTAGAGGAACAAAGTACTACTGCTGAGGTATTTAATACCTTAGATGAAACAGCTTCAAAATCTGAGCAATGGGTTGAAAAGAATAGCAAACCTTTATTTGCCGGTTTAATAGTTGTTTTGGCTTTAGTGTTAGGATATCTAGGATATAACAAGTACATACAAGGACCCAAAGAGAAAGAGGCTGCTGATGAGTTGGCTTATCCAAAAAGCTTTTTTGATCAAGCACAAACAGGCGCTGCTGCAGTTGATTCTTTATATAACCTAGCATTGAATGGTGCTGATGGCAAATATGGCTTATTAGACATTATTGATAATTACAGTAGTACTAATGCGGGTAACCTTGCTAAATATATGGCTGGAATTTCTTATTTAAAAATGAATGATTATCAAAATGCTATTACTCATTTAGGTGATTTTTCTACTGATGATGAAATTTTAGGCGCATTAGCTAAAGGTAATATCGGTGATGCATTCTCTGAAATCAATCAACCGGAAGAGGCTTTAGATTATTATATAAAGGCTGCTAATTTTAAAAGTAATGATTTTACTTCGCCAATGTATTTATTCAAAGCCGGCAATATAGCAATGGATTTAGGCAATTATAAAAAAGCTGAAGAACTATTTACAAAAATAAAAGAAAATTACTCTAAATCTGACGAAGGTAAAAAAATTGATATTTATATTAATAGAGCTCAATTGGCCACGCAAAAATAAGCTTTTATGGCTTCCACAAATTTATCAGCATACGATAAATCAGCAATCCCAAACGCGAAACATCTTCGCTTTGGGATTGTTGTTTCTGAATGGAATAGTTCAATTACCGAAAACATTTATAATGGTGCTAAGGAAACATTAAAAGAAAACGGAGTTTTCGAAAGTAATATTACGCGCCTGAATGTGCCTGGAAGCTTTGAACTTATTTATGGCTGTAAGCATCTTTTAAAAAAGGATGATTTTGATGCTATTATTGCTATAGGTTGTGTAATTCAAGGCGAAACTAAACATTTTGATTTTGTCTGTGAAGCTGTATCTCAAGGTATTAAAGACCTTAATACACAATATGACATTCCTACTGTTTTTTGCGTATTAACTGATAATACATTACAACAATCAATTGACCGCTCAGGAGGTGAATTAGGAAATAAAGGTATAGAATGTGCTATTGCTGCCATAAAAATGGCAACATTATGATACTTTAACTATTGAATTATAAACAAAATTTGACCATTTTTTTTTATTTTAGTATTTTTGACTAAGCTCTTAAATTGGTTTGGTTTTTGCTGTTATTAATTATACAATCTTAATACTTTTAGATAAATTATGGGATTTTTAAAACGTACAAATAAGAAATTTGATTATACCCCTAGATATTACAAAGGAGAAGGAAATCCATATCAAATAGAACATAAATTTGATAAATTTAGAACTACAGTAGGAAAAAACAGTGGAATTAAAGCAAAATTTACCAATGCAATTGAAGAATCTAAAAATTCTAAAGATAAAGGGTTTAATAAAACAATATTAATTATAATTGCTATTCTAACTCTTATTTTTCTTTATATCATAGATTTTGATTTATCAATTTTCTTAAAAAAATAATGTCAGATATCATTCAATTACTTCCTGATAATGTTGCAAATCAAATTGCTGCCGGCGAAGTGGTACAACGTCCCGCTTCTGTAGCTAAAGAATTGCTTGAAAATGCTATTGATGCCGGTGCAACCGAAATAAAACTACTCATTAAGGAAGCCGGTAAAGTACTTATTCAGGTTATTGATAATGGTAAAGGAATGAGTACTACTGATGCCAGACTTTCATTTGAACGCCACGCTACTTCAAAAATTAGATCAGCAGAAGATTTATTTGATCTACATACTAAAGGCTTCAGAGGTGAAGCATTAGCTTCTATTGCAGCTGTTGCTCACGTTGAGTTAAAAACAAAACAAGAAGATCAAGAGTTAGGTACCCACATTAAAATTGAAGGAAGTACTGTACAATCACAAGATGTAATTTCAACACCTGTTGGTACAAGTGTATCTGTAAAAAATTTATTTTTTAATATTCCTGCCAGACGGAATTTTTTAAAATCAAATTCTGTGGAAACTCGTCATATTATGGATGAATTCCATAGAGTTGCACTGGCACATCCTGATATTTCATTCACAATATATAATAATGATAACGATGTTCTAAACTTAAAAAAAGGTAATTTGAAACAACGTATTGTTGCCGTTTTTGGAGGTAAAACAAATGAAAAATTAGTCCCAATTAATGAAAATACTGACATTATAACAGTAAACGGATTTGTTTCTAAACCGGAATTTTCAAAGAAAAAAAGAGGAGAGCAATTCTTTTTCGTAAATAATAGATTTATAAAGAATGGCTATTTACATCATGCTGTATTAAATGCTTTTGACGGCTTATTGGCGCAAGGTTATCATCCATCTTATTTTTTATATTTGACAGTACCACCTCACACCATCGATATCAATATACACCCCACTAAAACAGAAATAAAGTTTGATAATGAACAGTCTTTATACGCTATTTTACGTTCAACCATTAAACATAGTTTAGGGCAATATAATGTAGCACCGGTATTAGATTTTAATAGAGATGCTACTATGGATGTTCCTTATCATTTTAAAGATAAAAAAACGCCAAGTACTCCTCAAATTGAAGTAGACCCAAATTTTAATCCGTTTGAAACAGAGAAAAAATCAAATCCCTTTAAAAAGCAACAACCCGCACATTGGGAATCATTGTATGTGGGCGCAGATACTACTGAAATTAATATTGAAAACATAGAAGTTGATGCTCAGATAGTTACTAAAGAATTGTTTGATGAATCTGACAATCAAATAACAAATAAAACTTATCAAATCCATCAAAAATACATTTTAAGTGTTGTTAAATCCGGTGTGCTATACATCAATCAAAATTTAGCACATCAGCGTGTTTTATATGAAGATCTATTGACTAAAATGACCGTCGAAGATACTTCAAGCCAGCAATTATTATTTCCTCTGGAATTGGTATTTAATGTGCCTGATATTAACTTATGTAGAGAAATTCAACTTGACCTAGAAAGTGCGGGGTTTCAATTTACATCTATTGAAAATGATACGCTTATTTTAAGCGGAATTCCGGCAAATGTAAAACAAAACACACTTCAAGTATTATTTGAAGAATTATTTGAAACCCTTAAAAATGAAGTACCTGAATCAAGTTTTAGTCAATTAGACATCATTGCAAAAAGTTTGGCAAAAAGTCTTGCCATAAAAAATGGAACAAAACTAACCAACAGAGAGCAAGAAGAATTACTAGGGCAGCTTTTTTCATGTAAAGAACCTAACCATTCGCCTTTTGGCAAAAAGACATTTGTTACACTCTCGTTAGATGAAATACAACTCAAATTTGACAACTAATTACTTCTGAATAAATAACTATGGGGAAAATAACCGAAACAGTTAAACATTTAATTATAATAAATGTAATATTATATTTAATTCCAAAATTTGTTTATCCACCTTTACAAGATTTATTTGCTTTGCATTTTCCGGAAAACCCTGACTTTGGTTACTGGCAGTTTATTACACACATGTTTATGCATAGTCAAGTTGGTTTAATGCATATTGCTTTTAATATGTTAGGATTATGGATGTTTGGTAGCCCTTTAGAGCAAATGTGGGGAAGAAATAAATTTATATTTTTCTATTTCTCAGCAGGTCTTGGAGCCGGATTAATTTATACAGCTGTAAATTATTTTCAGTTCAATAATATTCATAATGACCTGATTAATTTAGGGTTACAGAATTCTGATATACAAAACTTATTAACTACCGGTAGATATAATTCTGATATTCTAACACAAATTCCTGAGAAAAAATTAATGGAATTTTTTCAAATATTTAATACCCCAGCTGTTGGAGCATCCGGTGCTATTTATGGTGTTTTAGTTGCTTTTGGCATGACATTTCCAAATGCAAAATTAGCCTTGATATTCTTTCCGGTTCCAATTGCTGCCAAATATTTTATTCCGGTTTTAATTGCTCTGGATCTATTTTCAGGATTAACAGGATTTTCTATTTTTGGAGGAGGAATTGCCCATTTTGCACATGTGGGTGGTGCAATCATAGGATTTATCATTATGTGGTACTGGAAAAACAATCAGTTTAAACGTTGGGATAAATAATCTAAGTCGGAAGTTTAAAGTTAGAAGATTGAAGTAAGTAATATGAATAATTTAAAGGATCAAATACAACATAGGTTTAAATCGGCCAATATAGCCGAACAGATCATTTATATCAATATAACTGTATTTGTACTTACTTATATAACAAAAGCTATTTTTGGTTTAATGGAATGGGGAGGAAACCCATTCTTTAATTGGTTTGCTTTACCCGAAAATTTTAACGATTCCTTGTCTAAACCCTGGACAGTAATTAGTTACGGGTTTTTACATGCAGATTTTTGGCATATACTTTTTAATTTGTTGATGTTATTCTATATCGGAAATTTATTTTTAGACTTCTTTTCTAAACGTGACTTTTTAATCTATTACTTTTCAGGGATTATTTTTGGGGGGTTGATCTTTATAGTAGGTTATAATTATTTTCCCGCATTGAAAACAGATATCGCTTATTTAGTAGGTGCATCAGCAGGTCTAACCGCTATTTTAGTTGGCATTGCTACCAAAATACCGAATTACGCATTAAATTTCAGATTTATAGGAGCCATAAAACTTTGGTATATTGCTGCTGGATTTATAATGTTATTTATCATGCAAATATCTGCGAAAATTAATACAGGAGGAAATTTAGCGCATTTAGGTGGTGCTTTGATTGGTTTTTTATTTACAAATCAAGTTGTCAAAGGCAAAAATTTATCACGATCTTTCGCAAATCTGTTTAAAACTAAAAAACAAAGCCCTTTAAAAACCGTTTATAAAAAACCAACCCCTACTAATTCTATTAAAAATACGAGTACTCATCAACGAAAAATTGATGAAATTTTAGATAAGATCAGTAAATCTGGTTACGAGACCTTAACCAAAGAAGAAAAGGATTTTTTATTTACTGTAGGTGGAAAATAGTAAACCAAATCTTTATAGGATTAGAATTTGTAGGTTTAGATAATCGACATTTTTTAGTTATTGGTTACTAGTTACTTAGTCAGAATGAAAAAGACTAATAACTCAAAAACATAATTATTTAATAAATTTGAAATTAAAATGTTTTTAAAAAGTATAATTTTGAACTAACAATTAAAACCTATACAGGCTACAATGGCTAAGAATAAATTAACATTTATTAATAAGATCTTTTTTTTGCTCAACAATGTTTTTGCAGTGGCATTGGTAATCTCCTTTTTTATTCCAAAGCTATCACCTGAAAAATATGGTATACTTGCCCTGTTAAGTTTATTAACTCCTGTCCTTATCATCATAAATTTTATTTTCATTATATATTGGACAATTATAGGCTTTAAAAAGCAACTTCTATTGTCATTTTTTGTTTTATTATTGAGTTTATTGTTTATTCCTTCAGTTTATAAATTTTACAATAATGATACATCAAACAATAAAAATTCATTAAGTATTATGAGTTATAATGTTAGAAAATTCAACAAATATAAATGGTTAAAGACTGAAAACATAGAATCGAAAATTAGTAAATTTATTAATGAAGAGGATCCTGATATATTAGCTTTACAAGAATATCAAAATATTAAAAGTTTTGAATTAGACTATCCATATTACAGTAATCCACTAAAAAACCTCTATAGTGATCCTGTTGAAAATAAGAAACATAGAATCAGTCAAGTTGTTTTTTCAAAGTACCCAATTATCAATGAAGGGCTGATTAGAAATACTAAGTTTTTAGTGTGCGGTATGTATATAGATATTGTTAAAAAAAAAGATACTTTAAGAATTTATAATTTTCACTTAGAATCTTTGGGTGTAATTCCTAATGAAGATTATTTCGGACATAAAGATTCTGAAAAATTGATTAAAAGGTTGAGTAGTTCATTTAAAATTCAACAACAACAAATTGACACATTAAACAAAAATGTTAAAAATTGTAAGTATAAAGTAATCCTAGTTGGCGATTTAAATAACACAGCATACTCATGGGCTTATAAAAACATTAAGAATGACTTACAAGATTCATTTTTAGAGGCCGGTAAAGGTTTTGGTAAAACCTATGAATTTAAAAGGTTTCCTTTACGGATTGATTATATTTTTGTTGATGAGAATATTAAAGTAACAGCTCATAAAAATTTCAAACAAAAATATTCTGATCACTATCCTATTTCTGCAACAGTTGAATTTTAGAGATGCCCTATAGATTAAACAAACTAATTGTCTTCTTTTTCAAAACCATAATCTCGCTCTACTTTGCAAATTCTCAATTGGTATTTTTTATACCATAAAGCCCTACCTTTATCTCGAGCAATAGTATGCTCAATATTATTTTTCCAATTTGAGATAGCGTTTAGACTTTTCCAATAAGATACTGTAATCCCTCCCGAAGCCTTATCATTTCTGGCTGATTCAATTCCTAAATAACCTTCTTGTTGTTTGGCTAGTTCTTCCATTTTATGTGCCATTTCTTCATAACCTTCATCAATTTCGGTTCTCAAAGTAGAGAAGATGACTGCATAATATGGTGGTTGTGGAGTTTTAGCAATCATAATATCAATTCAAATTTTTGTTCAGGTATTTTTAAATCATCGCTCACAAAGTCTTTAACAAACTCAAATCCTGCATTTTTAATAATCTTAGCTGAGGCTATATTATCATTAGCAACACAGGCAATTAATTTAATAAACCCTACATTCTTACAATAATTTATCATTCCATTAACTATCTCATTGCCATAACCATTACCCCAATATTTTTCTAAAAACCGATAGCCAATTTCATCATCCATATTTTCATCTTTTACAAATGCAATTGTTCCTACAAAAACAGCATCCTCTTTTCGTTCTATTGCATAAATCCAAAAATCATTATCAGGTTTGTCATAAAAACCTATAAGTTTTGGTAATTCGTCTTTATTTTCCTGAAAAGTCATTGCTTTCGCTCTAACATATTGCATTACATTAAAATTACTATGCATTTCGTGAAAAGGCTCAAAATCGTTTAATTTTAACTTTCTAACTATCAATCTTTTTGTTTCAAAAACAGAGTACATCTATCAATATTATTGTAATTTTACGTCCTGTAAATGTACGGTAATGAATTTAAACCAATTCCAAAAAAAAGTTGCTTTTTATACATTAGGATGTAAACTAAACTTTTCTGAAACTTCAACCATTGCAAGAAGTTTTCAAGATAAAGATTTTACACGTGTAGATTTTAATGAAAAGGCTGATATTTATGTAATTAACACTTGTTCAGTTACCGATAATGCTGATAAACGTTTTAAAACTATTGTAAAGTCGGCTTTAAAACAAAATGACAAAGCTTTTTTAATTGCTATCGGATGTTATGCCCAATTAAAACCTGAAGAATTGTCTAAGGTAGATGGTGTAGATCTGGTTTTAGGTGCAACCGAAAAATTTAAAGTCACAGATTATATAAATGACCTCTCTAAAAATGAAATTGGCGAAGTACATTCTTGTGAAATTGAAGATGCAAATTTTTATGAAGGTTCTTATTCTATTGGTGATCGTACCCGCGCATTTTTAAAAGTACAAGATGGTTGTGATTATAAATGTACTTATTGTACCATTCCGTTAGCACGAGGAATTTCACGTAGTGATACTCTAGAAAATGTGCTTCATAATGCTACAAAAATTTCTGAGCAAGATATTAAAGAAATTGTACTTACCGGAGTAAATATTGGCGATTATGGTAAAGGTGAATTTGATAATAAAACACACGAACATACTTTTCTAGAATTGGTTAAGGCATTGGATATGGTGGAAGGAATTCATCGTTTACGAATTTCATCTATTGAACCAAATTTATTGAAAGATGAAACCATAGATTTTGTTGCTAATTCTAATAGTTTTGTGCCACATTTTCATATTCCGTTACAAAGTGGAAGTGATGTATTGCTCAAAAAAATGAAGCGCCGTTATAATAGAAAAACCTATACAGATAGAGTTCAAAAAATCAAGCAAATAATGCCTAATGCATGTATTGGCGTTGATGTGATTGTAGGTTTTTCGGGAGAAACTGATGAGCATTTTTTAGAAACCTACAATTATTTAAATGAATTAGACATTTCTTATTTGCATGTTTTTACCTATTCGGAAAGACCAAATACTGAAGCCGTTTTATTAGATGGTATTGTCCCAAAAAATATACGTCACAAACGCAGTAAAATGTTACGCGGGTTATCAGTTAAAAAACGGAGATCTTTTTATGAAAGTCAATTAGGCAATGAGTTAACTGTACTCTTTGAAAACGAAAATAAAGGGGGTTATATTCAAGGTTTTACTGAAAATTATGTAAAGGTAAAAACACTATGGAATCCTGAATTGGTAAATACATTACATAGCATTCAACTAACGACTATAGATGAGGATGGTTTAGTGCATTTTAATTGGGTAAAAGAACCTGCTTTTAGCTTATGATAATTAAAACACATATCTATTTTGTTCCAGGGTTGGCTGCAAGTCCGAGTATTTTTGAATATTTAAAATTACCTCTTGATCTATTTGAAATTCATTATTTAGACTGGTTAATTCCACAATCACAGACTGAAAACATTAGTGATTATGCGAAGCGAATGTGTGACAGAATTTCGCATAAAAACCCCGTTTTAATAGGTGTTTCATTTGGCGGAATAATAGTACAAGAAATGAGTAAAATTATTTCTACAAAAAAGATTATTATTATTTCTAGTGTAAAATCTAAAAAGGAATTACCCAAACGTTTGAGAGTAGCAAAAGCTACAAAAGCATATAAACTTTTTCCGACAAAAGCTGTTGTAAATCTTGAAAATTTTGCTAAATATGCTTTTGGTGATACTGCAAAAAAAAGAGTAGATCTATATCGTAAATATCTTTCAATGAGAGATGAAAACTATTTGCCTTGGGCTATTTATAATGTATTACATTGGCAACAAGAAGAACCTTTACCGGAAGTAGTACATATACATGGAAATAATGATGGTGTTTTCCCTATAAAACATATCAAAGATTGTAACGTTATCGAAGGAGGTACACATATAATGATTTTGAATAAAGCTCAGCAAATTTCAAAATTATTAATAGCAGTAATTTAATACCATATAATTTGGAATAATTTATGACCATTGAAGAGACATTTATCAAAGATCTATTAATATTATCTCCATCTGTATTTGCTGATGATCGAGGTTACTTTTTAGAGAGTTATAATAAAAAAGCTTTGACATTTAAATTAGATCTTAATTTTGTACAAGATAATGAGTCAATGTCTCAAAAAGGTGTCTTACGTGGATTACATTTTCAAAAACCTCCATTTTCGCAAGGTAAATTGACTCGTGTGATTACCGGTAGCGTATTAGATGTAGTAGTTGATTTGAGAAAAGAATCTCCCACTTATGGGAAACATTTTAAACATATTTTATCTGATAAAAATAAAACGCAGCTTTATGTTCCTAAAGGTTTTGCACATGGTTTTTTAGTATTGGAAGACAATACTATTTTTAGTTATAAATGTACCAACTATTATCATAAAGAAGCTGAAGAGTCTCTATTATGGAATGACACTGCTTTAAATATAGATTGGAATATAGAACATCCTATTATTTCAGAAAAAGATAAAAATGCTGAAAATTTCGCTAATTTTGTATCTCCATTTTAACAATAATCCCCTGTAATGAATAAACCTTTAAGAATAATTGTAATTTTAAGTATAATCATATTAAGTGGTGTTTTAATAAATGCTATACAACAAGATCCTGAGGAAAAATTAGAATTCAATAAAAAAATTGAATTTAAAAACACAAGTGATTCATATGCCATTAAAGCAATTAAAATTCCCGATGACTTAGAATTTGCCGGCGAAAAAGTACCGTTACACAAACCTGATATTAAAGAGCGGATTGATAGGGAATTATTGGTAAATACCTATTGGCAATCTAATGCACTCTTATGGATAAAACGAACTCATAAATATTTCCCGATAATTGAGCCAATTTTAAAAGAAAAAGGGGTGCCAAATGATTTTAAATACTTAGCAGTTATTGAAAGTAATTTACGAAATGTCACTTCGCCTGCAGGTGCCAAAGGTTTTTGGCAGTTACTTAAAGCTGCTGCAAGAGAAAATGGATTAGAGGTAAACGATAATGTTGATGAGCGTTATCATTTAGAAAAAGCGACCAGAGCAGCCTGCGATTATTTGCTAAAAGCCAAGAAAAAATTTGGAACCTGGACAATGGCAGCAGCAGCTTATCATGATGGTAATGGTGGACTCAATAAAAAGCTTACCCAACAACAAGTAAATAGTTATTACGACGTACTTGCCGGTGAAAACACGCAACGTTATGTACCAAGAATATTAGCAGCAAAAGAAATTTTAAGCAATCCAAAAAAATATGGCTTTCAATTTGATGAAGACGATCTATATAATTTACCGGCTAGCTATCCTGTTAAAATTGATACTCCAATAACTAACATTGCTTCTTTTGCTAAAAAATATGGCACTAATTATAAAGAATTAAAAATACACAACCCTTGGTTACGTGAAAATAAATTGAATAATAAATCGCGTAAAGTGTATTATATTAAAATTCCTGAGAAGTAGTTGTCAGTAATTAATACTGATATCTAAGTAGGGCTTGCTGATTTTACAAGAAGTTAAAATTCATTTTTCAAGCAGTTTGATAACAATTTTTATTTTTAGATAAAGTAGAGTTAAAAAAGCACCTGCATTTTTCACTAATATTCTTAAAAAA
>JAKISU010000057.1 GCA_021648445.1 Flavobacteriaceae bacterium | reverse complement strand
AACGCATTTGACAAGGTTTTATCACGTAAGATACTAAAATCTTGTCTTTTTTGCAAACTTTATATCCCATTTATTTATGATAATATATTGTAATATAAATAGTTATGCCATTTATAAGGGTCAACTAAATAGTACTTCAGACATAAATTTTGACAATACAGAACGTTGTGATCCTATTCTTTTAGAATGTACCGGAACAATTGCTACTGCTGTTACCCTTTTTAATGAAGACTTTCAATCTATTAATAATGAAAGTGATCTAGATGTTCTAGGCTGGACAAACATTAATGTTTCCGGTGGAAGCGAACGTTATGAAGATAGCTCATTTGCCGAAGATACATATATGAAAATTTCAGCCTTTGGAACTAGAGAAAGCCCGCTTGAAGCATGGTTAATTACTCCGGCAATTAACTTGAATGGTACCGGTGAAGAAGCATTAAGTTTTGATATTTCTACCAATTTTGAAACAGGACAAGCGCTCACTGTTTATATAACAGACAGCTATACCGGAGACCCAACTACAACTGAATGGGTACAGCTAGATGCTAATATTCCTATTGGAAGTAGTAGTTTTGGTAGTTTTGTAACCTCAACTATTAATCTTTCTTGTTTAAGCGGAAATGTACATATAGGTTTTCATTATCTTGGTGCTGCAGGAAGAACAGAAACCAGATATCATATTGATAATATAAAAGTTACGGGGAGTAATTAAACTACGTAGACCTGACAGGTTTTTCAAACCTGTCAGGTCTATTTTACCCTTTGGCATCATCTTTGTGATTCAATCAATATTAATTATAAATTTTTAAAATGAATAAAGGAACAGTAAAATTCTTCAATGATGCCAAAGGATTTGGTTTTATTACAGAAGAAGGTTCAAACAAAGAACATTTTGTACACATTTCCGGATTAATTGACGAAATTCGCGAAGGCGATGAGGTTGAATTTGATCTACAGGAAGGTAAAAAAGGATTAAACGCAGTAAATGTAAAAGTAATTTAATATATACTAGTTAAATTTTTAATGAAAAGCTCATCTTTTGATGGGCTTTTTTACATTTTCATTCGCTTTTCCAACGTCACAAATACCGGAAAGTGGTCGCTAAATCCGCCTTGATGCCATTTACCAATATAGGTTCTAAATGGCTTTCCTTTTCTTTTACCTTTCCACTCTTTTAAAAAATGGTCATCAAAAATTTCTGCTTGCTTAAAAACATGTGTTTTATTTTGCTCATCAAAAAAGTTTCGACTAAAAATAATTTGATCAAATAAATACCAATCATCATTGAAACGTAAACTCCCTTGACCTTTATCAATAATAGACTCAAAAGGGTTGTAAAACTCATGTGTAACCAGATGTTGCTTTATGCTTGTACTCGAAGGGTCATCATTAAAATCACCCATAATTATGATTTTAGGGTTTTCCGTTGTCTCTTTAATTTTAGCAATAATCTCATGGTTAAGGGCGGCGGCTTTAATACGCCTATATTCTGTTTCTTTAGTTCCTTTACGTCTTGAAGGCCAATGGTTGACCATGAAATAAATTAGTTCACCATTTAGTTTCCCTTTCACAAAAAGCACATCTCTGGTATAATCTCTTTCTCCATTTTCTTCATACAAATATAATGTTACCGTTTCAGAATCAATAAATTCAAAATACTTTTTTTGGTATAAAAAGGCAACATCAATTCCACGTTCATCAGGCGAATCAAAATGTGCAATTCCGTAATTAAACCCCTGTAATACTTCAGTATTTACCAAATCTGTTACCACTTGTAGGTTTTCAACCTCTGCCAATCCAACAATTACAGGTGCAGTAAAACTAGTATCGGTTCCTATTTGAGAAATAACCGAGCTTAATTTTTTTAGTTTTCTGTTATATCGTTTAGCATCCCACTTTTTTTTACCTTCAGGCGTAAAATCATCATCCAACGTATCAGGATCATCATAGATATCAAATAAATTCTCTAGATTATAAAATGCAATGGTATAAAGGCTGTTTTGTTTAGTGTCTTCGCTCAAAATGATTCGGTCTAAAAACCGAAAGTACAAAATTATTACGTATTACATCTCTAATCTCTTTACCTTTGTACTATGATTGAAAAAAAGAATTTAGATTTTGAAAAGGCTGTTTTAATTGGTGTTATAAGCCAAAGGCAAAATGAAGAGAAATCTAAAGAATATTTAGATGAGTTAGAATTTCTAACTTATACGGCTGGTGGTGAAGTTATAAAACGGTTTACTCAAAAAATTGATACTCCAAATCCAAAAACGTTTATTGGTACCGGTAAAATAGAAGAAGTACGTGAATTTATTGAAGCTAATGATATTGGTTCTGTTATTTTTGATGATGAATTAACGCCCGGGCAACAAAAAAATATTGAAAAGATCTTAGAGTGTAAGATCTTAGATAGAACAACGCTAATCCTTGATATTTTTGCCCAAAGAGCGCAGACAAGTTATGCCAGAACGCAAGTTGAACTGGCACAATATCAATATTTATTACCTCGACTAACCGGATTGTGGACACATCTTGAAAGACAACGTGGTGGTATTGGTATGCGTGGTCCCGGTGAAACAGAAATTGAAACTGATAGACGTATTGTACGTGATAAAATTGCCTTACTAAAGAAAAAAATTCTGATAATTGATAAACAAATGGCAGTGCAACGAGGCAATAGAGGTAAAATGGTGAGAGTTGCTATTATAGGATATACCAATGTTGGTAAATCTACACTGATGAATGTGGTTAGTAAGAGCAAGGTTTTTGCTGAAAATAAACTTTTTGCAACCTTAGATACTACCGTTAGAAAAGTGGTTATTAAAAATATTCCTTTTTTATTATCTGATACCGTTGGTTTTATTAGAAAACTACCTACACAATTGGTAGATTCGTTCAAATCAACCTTAGATGAAGTAAGAGAAGCTGATTTATTATTACATGTGGTTGATATTTCACATCCTAATTTTGAAGAACATATTGATTCTGTAAATAAAGTTTTAGATGAAATAGAAAGTGCTGAAAAACCTACTTTAATGGTCTTTAATAAAATTGATAATTATAGGTATGAGACTATTGATGAAGATGATCTAGTTACCGAAAAAACTAAAGCACATTACACATTGGAAGACTGGAAAAAAACTTGGATGGCAAAATTAGGTGACAGTTGTCTATTCATTTCTGCTTTAAATAAAGAAAACCTAGATGAATTTAAGGATACTGTTTTTGAAGCTGTAAAAAAGATTCATATTTCTCGTTTTCCCTATAATGACTTTTTGTATCAGGAATATGAATAATTCCATCCTAAATCAGGGCAAACTCATTAAAATCAAATATAAGTAGAAAAGCCACAGATTCACGAATTATTCTTTTTTAACCACATAATTTTATTTCACTAATGGAAAAAATCCAAAGGATTTTTTCAGAAATTTGTGTAATTATTTTAATCTAAAGAACTCCTCGAGGCTTGCCTCGGGGTAAAAGTGGAAAGTTTGAAAACCTTAGGTTTTCATTAATCTAAAAATATTTTTTCCGCTTGATACCTCGTCAGCTTGCTGCGGGGTCATTCATTATTACATCAAAATATTGAAGAAGATTCGTGAATTAGTGGCAGAAAAATTTTAGTGTATTTGCCCTGCATTCTAAATCCTTCTAAAAGGAAGGTGAGAACAGAAGTTAAATTTATTTTTCAGAATTTTCATCAATAATCCCTAAACGTTTTGCGCGTTTTTGCCAGTTTTTTCTAGCCAATTGCTGCATATCAGAATCTGTATCACTTTCATCCATAATTTCTAAACCTAGCAGTGTTTCTATAACATCTTCCATGGTTACCAATCCGCTAATTGAGCCATACTCATCCACAACCAAAGCAATATGTTCTTTTTCTTGAATAAACTCTTCAAATAAATTAGGTATTGGCACATTTCTATTAATAACCAACAGTTCACGTTTTAAATCGGTTAGTTTTATCTGATTATTATCTTCAGCAACATTTCTATACACATCATCTTTTAAAATATAACCGGTAATATCATCACTATTATCTTTATAAATAGGAATTCTTGAAAATTGTAGGTCTTTATTTTTATCAAAAAAATCTTTTATATTCTGGTTTTCAGATGCCATTTTTAGCACTGTTCTCGGTGTCATTACATCTTTAGCTAAAATGGTTTTAAAATTCAATAAGTTTTTGATTACTTTAGATTCAGATTCTTGAAAAACACCTTCTTCTTGTGCTATATCAGCCATTGCGTAAAAATCTTCTCTACTTAACACACTTTTACCATGAGTGCCTTTACCAAAAAGCTTTGTAAATAACTGTAGTACCCAAATAATACCTGTCCATTTGAATATAAATATCAATACTGTTAAAACTCTAGTAGAAATTCCAACTAATTCTTTCCAATAAGTTGCACCAATTGTTTTAGGAATTATTTCAGAAATCACTAAAATTAAAACTGTCATAACAGCCGAAACTATACCAACTATATTATTGCCGGAACCAAATGCTTTTTCAGCTTGTACACCTACTAATATTGCTCCTACGGTATGTGCAACTGTATTTAGTGTAAGTATTGCTATTAGTGGCTTGTCAACATCTTTTTTTAATTTCTCTAAAGTATTGGCATATACTTTACCTTCTTTCTTTTTTATATTAATAAATGTTGAGGTAACACTTAATAAAACAGCTTCAAGAATTGAACATAAAAAGGAAAAGAAAATAGATGTTACTCCATATAAAATCAATAAGGTCATCTGTATGCTGTTGAGTTGCTAAAATACAAAAAAGGAGCTTTCTAAACTAGAAAACTCCTTATAAGGATTGTTATTTTTTTTAATTAAGTTTAAAAAGAATAGTTTAAACCGAATAACCAGTATGATTGTGTTTTATTATCAACGTCTCCAAAAGTAGCATTTGGCACTGGGTTGTTTACTCTTGTTTGAAGGTCATTTAAACCTTCTTGTTTATTTCCTCTTAAGCCAAACTCAAACCCTAAACCAATGCCTTTCCATAAAGTATATCCAAAAGAGTTGATCCAAGTCCAGTTAGATAAGTCGCTACTTTTATAACTCTGGAATGTAGAAAAGTTAGTCTTAAAGTTTACTTTACCTAATTGTTTTGTATAATCTGCAACAATTTTTGCACCGGTAGACGAATCAAAAGCATCATCATTTTCAGCAAAAACAAAATTGTAGTTTAAAGGATGAATTACTACAACTAAATCTTGAATTGGTGTCCAAGTTACACCAATACCTAAATCTAAAAATCCTGGATCATTAAAATTATTAATAATAGATGTTCTATATTCTCCTAAAGTAGATATTGCCCATTTATCACTTAATTTATAACCATAAAGAGATGTAACACTGAACACATCTGTTGTTCCATCAAAACTGTCGCTATCAGTGTCATCATCTTTATTATCGTTCTTAACCCAAGCTAAATTGATATTACCAGAATTTCTCCAGAAAAACTTCTCTCTATCTAAGTTTGCAAAACCATTTGCAGTAAAACCAATATTACCTGTTGAAGCATTTTTATTTGGATTAGAATACCAATCGTTAAACCCTGCTATATTAGCGCCAATAGTTCCAAAAGCACCTGTTTTCCATCCCGGAAAAGCATCTATTTTTCCTTGTAAAGCATCTACTTTCCCTTGAAGTGCAGCAATAGAATCTTTTTTCGCTTTTTGTTCTGTTTTTAGCTCTTCAACTGTTTGTGCATAAGTAGATGAAAGAGCAAACATCATTACAAATACAAATAGGAATTTTTTCATTTTTTCATTTTTAAGTTGCGCAAAAATAGGAATTTTTCCTTAAATGTAATTGAAGAACTTATTTTTTCGCTTTATATAAAGGAACGGTAGAGCAAGCTTCACCAAACATAATTGACTTGGCAACAGGTTGTAATTTTTCAATTAATTGAACCAAAACTGTTTCAGGGATAGGTTTATTTGAACAACCTTTTATAATAACCGGCTTGTCTTTATAGGTGTCTATTTCTAGATTAGAAATAATTTCTTGAAAAATAATTATTTCTAATAAATCAAGATCACCAACCACTATTTTTTTAGCAAACTGGCTCAATTTTGTAGTAATCAACAAATAAGCCCATGAGGGAATAATAGCATCTGTTAAACAAGATAATGCCACATAGGTATCTTTGTATTGACTCCAATTATGGTCTTCAATACTTTCTCTAAAATCTTTTTCTTTAAGAATTATTCCTTCGAATAACCATTTTGAAATATCAATAACAATTCGCTTTCCAATAGGATAAAATTCTTCCAAATCAATAGTCATTAATTTGCTTGAAGCGACTCTATTTACTATTTCGTTTGGCAATTATATTTGTCTTTTCTCTTGGCTCTTTTCTCTACAAAAAACCTAATTCTAATTTAGCTTCTTCACTCATCATATCTTGAGTCCAAGTTGGGTCAAAAGTTATTTCAACTTCAGCATCTTTTATTTCTTCTAAGGTTTTTACTTTCTCTTCCACCTCTATTGGTAAGGTTTCAGCAACCGGGCAATTAGGAGAAGTAAGTGTCATTAATATTTTTGCTTCATTGTTCTCATTAACAAAAACATCATAAATTAATCCCAACTCATATATATCAACCGGAATTTCAGGATCATAAATAGTTTTTATAACCTCAATTATCTTATCACCTATCTCTTGTACTTGTGTTTCCGTCATTTCTTTCTTTTTTATACCCACAAACTTGGGGTTATCAGTACTGTATAAAGGCAAATATACAACTTATTGAGTCATTTTAGATTGATAAGCAACAGCATATAATTTCAACTGCTTTATCATAGACACTAAGCCGTTTGCTCTTGTTGGTGAGAGATGTTCTTTTAAACCTATTTCATCAATAAAAGAAGTATCAGCATCTAATATTTCTTGAGGTGTATGATTTGAAAATACACGTAATAACAGCGCAACAATACCTTTAGTTAGTATAGCATCACTATCAGCAGTATAGATAATTTTTTCTCCGTTCAATTCTGCGTATAACCATACTTTTGATTGGCATCCTCTTATAATATTGTCATCGGTTTTAAATTGTTCGTCAATTAATGGAATTGATTTCCCTAATTCAATAATATACTCATAGCGTTCCATCCAATCATCAAACATTGAAAATTCATCTACAATTTCTTCTTGTATTTCTTTGATAGTCATTATTAAAACTTATTTTTGCACCAGATACAGATTGGTTTTGTATAAAAGCACAAAATTACGGTAAAATTTTAAATAAAACTCCTTCCCTTAGGGAAGGTTTAGGATGGGATTATGAGTAAATTATTAGTCGTTGGAACTCTTGCTTTAGATGAAATTGAAACACCATTTGGTAAAACTGGAAGAATTCTTGGAGGCTCTGCAACATTTGTAAGTTTGGCAGCTTCTCAATTTGGTATAAACATAGGTGTTGTTTCAATAGTTGGAGGAGATTTTCCTAAAAGATATTTTGATATTTTAAATAATAAAGATATTGATACTTCTGGTGTTGAAATTGTAGAAGGTGGCAAAAATTTCTATTGGAAAGGTCGTTATCACAACGACATGAATTCACGTGATACGTTGATTACAGAATTAAATACCTTGGCAGATTTTAATCCTATTATTCCGCAAGAATTTAAAGATGCGTCTGTTGTAATGCTAGGCAACTTACACCCTTTAACTCAAAGTTCTGTTTTAGATCAAATGTCTGAAAAACCAAAACTAGTAGTGCTAGATACTATGAATTTTTGGATGGATTCTGCTCTTGAAGATCTGAAAAATGTTATTAAAAGAGTTGATGTTATTACTATTAATGATGAAGAAGCAAGGCAATTAAGTGGTGAATATTCTTTAGTCAATGCGGCAAAAAAGATTCATGAAATGGGTCCTCAGTATGTAGTAATTAAAAAAGGAGAACATGGCGCACTATTAGTGAATGGTGACAAAATGTTTTATGCACCGGCATTACCTTTAGCTGAAGTTTTTGACCCTACTGGGGCTGGTGATACTTTTGCCGGAGGGTTTACAGGATATATAGCCAAAACTGAAGATAAATCATTTGAGAATATGAAAAATGCTGTGATTTATGGTTCTAATTTAGCTTCGTTTTGCGTTGAAAAATTTGGCACTGATAGAATGGTAAATCTTACAAAAGATGAAGTGATGCAACGTTTACATCAATTCAAACAACTAACTCAATTTGAAATAAAGTTAACTTAAATCCAAAATAATCTTCCGTAATCTTGTTGCGGATTTTTTTTGCAAAAATTATGAGTGACGCTATTAAGCATGAATGCGGAATTGCACTGGTAAGGTTATTAAAACCACTTGAATTCTACCAAAAAAAATACGGGACTTCTTTCTATGCAATCAATAAAATGTATTTATTGATGGAAAAACAGCACAATCGCGGTCAAGACGGTGCCGGTTTTGCAAGTATCAAATTTGATGTTGAACCGGGAACAAGATATATAAGTCGTGTCAGATCCAATCAACAATCGCCTATTCAAGATGTTTTTGCTCAAATTAATGATAGACTAAATACTATTTTAGAAAACAATCACGACAAAAATACTGATGTACAATGGCAGTTAGAGAATATGCCCTATGTTGGTAATTTGTTTTTAGGTCATGTTCGTTATGGTACTTTCGGTAAGAATAGTATCGAAAGTGTCCACCCTTTTCTTCGCCAGAATAACTGGAAACATAAAAATTTAATTGTTGCGGGTAATTTTAACATGACCAACTCAAATGAATTATTACAAGAGTTGATCGAGTTAGGGCAACATCCAAAAGAAAATACCGATACCGTAACTGTAATGGAAAAAATCGGACATTTTTTAGACGATGAAGTTTCTGATATCTATCAACAATGTAAAGAAAAAGGAATCGGCAAAAAAGAAGCTTCAGTTGTTATTGAAGAAGAATTAAATATTAAAAGAATTCTTCAAAGAGCTTCTAAAAATTGGGATGGTGGTTATGCGATGGTTGGTTTAATAGGTCATGGTGATGCTTTTGTATTACGCGATCCTTCGGGAATTAGACCTGCCTATTATTATAAAGATGATGAGGTGGTTGTGGTTGCTTCAGAAAGACCGGTAATACAAACTGTTTTTAATGTAGATTATGAAAAAATACATGAATTAGATAGGGCACATGCCTTAATTATTAAAAAAGATGGATCAATTTCTGTTGACCAGATCATGGATCAACTTCCTAATAAAGCATGTTCTTTTGAACGTATCTATTTTTCACGAGGAAGTGATGCTGAAATATATGAAGAGCGTAAAAAATTAGGAAAATTGATTTTTCCCAATGTATTAAAAAATATAAATAACGATATTAAGAATACTGTTTTTTCTTATATCCCAAATACAGCTGAAACTTCCTTTTTCGGGATGGCAGAAGCAGCAGAAGAATATTTAAACGAGCATAAATTAAAAACATTACTTAACGGAAAACGCAACCTATCTGTTGAAAAGGTTACAGAAATATTATCAGAAAGACCTCGTCTTGAAAAAATAGCTATCAAAGATGCTAAATTAAGGACTTTTATTGCTGATGATAACAGCCGAGATGATCTGGTAGCGCATGTATATGATGTGACCTATGGTGTTGTAAAGCCTACAGATAATTTAGTTATTATAGATGATAGTATTGTGCGTGGTACAACCTTGAAAAAAAGTATTATCAGAATATTAGACAGGCTGCATCCTAAAAAAATAGTGATCGTTTCTTCTGCTCCGCAAATAAGATATCCTGATTGTTATGGTATTGATATGGCAAAATTAGAAGAGTTTATTGCTTTTAAAGCAACATTAGAATTGCTAAAAGAAACTAATCAAACTCATATTATTGAAGAGATATATCAAAATTGTAAACAACAAGACAGTATGGAAGATCATTTGATTGAAAACTATGTCCGTGATTTTTACAAACCATTCACTGCCGAACAAATATCTGATAAAATTGCTCAAATGTTAAAAACTGAAACTATCAATGCTGACATAAAAGTCATTTTTCAATCTATTGAAAATTTACATGAAGCCTGTCCTAAAAATGCAGGAGATTGGTATTTTACAGGCAATTATCCTACTATTGGTGGAACAAAAGTGGTAAATAGAGCTTTTATAAACTTTTATGAAGGCAATAATAAACGAGCTTATTAAATTTGGCATCTAATTTGTATTTTAATAAGTTAAATTAAAAAAATGAAAACGTTAATAACAATAACTGTAAGCATACTGATAATGACCATATTTACACAATGCAGTAGTGCACAACAATTTGATAAAGAAGCTCCTTTTACAATTAGTAAAGCATACTATCAAGATTGGGTTGGCGGAAGGCAAGGCTCAAGTGGAATCTTAATTACTTTTGAAATAGCATCAGAAATTTCTAAAGATATTGTTCTAGATTCTCTTTTTTTCAACTATAAAATATGTAAACTAGAAGCCAGATCTTTTAATAAAAAATATTCCATTACAGGTAATTTTTCTAAAAACACTTATGTAGAGAGAAATATTATTATGGATGTAGACCCTAGAAAAGAAATGGCAAATAAAGTGCCTGATGTAACTATTAATTTTCCTTTTGAGTTATCTGATAATGAGTGTATTATTAGTTATATTATCAAAGAGAAAAGACACTATTTTAAAGTGACAAATCTTAAAAAAGAAAAGACTATTTTCTATCCCTAATACCAATTTAACCATAAAATACCTCATATAAATCGTTTCTTTTTCACTGATATTTTGTTAAAAAAAGAAAACGTAACAATGCTATGTTTAATTTTTTTACCTCATCTCATTAAAAAATAATTCAATTTATTTATAAGTATTTTTATACTAAAAGTTGGTATAATTATTTTTTGGCACAGAGTTTGGTTTCTACACTATAGAAACATTAAAATTTGTGCTTATGCGAACTTTAAAATTACTTACAGGATTATTATTAACCATCACTCTATTCACATCATGTGTTGTAGAAGTTAATGATTTTGACGATTCTATTACATTAGAACAATTAGTTACTTCATATGATTTATGGTATATAGATTATAATAAAACTACAGGTGGTGGAGATGTGCCTTTTTTATCTAAAGCTTTTACAGTGTCATTTCAAAACGGACGCTTATTAGCAAATAGTAATTTGGTAGGTTTAGGTGCTGTTGGTAATGGTTATGGAGATCAAATAGGATATTATGAAACTATTAATGGTGTATTAGAAATAGATCATAACCTTGACGGATTTATAGATTTAGAAGTTTCACAACTCTCTAATGATGAAATCAGATTAAGAGATACTTATACAAATACCTCTTATTACCTAATTGGTTATCGAAAAAGCAATTTTGATTTTGATCAAGTATTTTATGACAATATTGAATACTTCTTACAAGAATATGTTGCTTGGGAAAAAACCTATACAAGTCAAGAAGGCGCTTTAAATGAGTTTGATGATGAAAATTTCTTACAGTTTACACCAGAAAATCAAACAACGTTTAGATCATCACAAGATGAGTTTGGCACGAATATTGGGTTATTGATATGGAATTTTGAAGGTGGATATGAAGTGTTTGATGTAGCAGGTTTTGATGACGTGAAAATTTTAACATTAGATTATGATTTCTTCGACAATGAAGAGTTTGAATTGAGCGTTATAAACGATGAAGAGATAGATTTATTTCATGTAGCATCTGGTACAACATATACCTTTAAAGGACGAGATAATATAGTATTTAAAAATGCTTCTGAAAAAGGAAAAACTAAAGACAGAAAACGATTTAAAGTAAATCGAAAAACAAAAAAGAGACAAATAAAAGTATAAAGATAAGGTTTGGTTAGTTGATTTTGGTTGATTCATTTCAACCAATACGCCGCCTCAGAATTTCTGAGGCGGTTTTTTTGTATATTTAAATCATGATTAATAAACGTCTTTTAATTAAAAACCTACTCGCTTATAATGATGAGAATACTTTCTATGATAAAAAAGTACAGCTTAACTTAGACTCAAAAGAGGGTAAAGCAAAGTTTTTAAAACACATTTGTGCGTTTTCAAATTCAAATCCGAAAAATAATTCATACATAATTATTGGTATAGAAGATGAAACTAACAAAATAATAGGTGTTGATTTTTTTGATGATAGTAAAATTCAAAATTTGGTGAATGCATATCTTGAAAACCCTCCAAAAATTCAATATGAAAATATCGCTTTCCCTAGATTACCTCGCTATAAAGTTGTCGGATTAGTAACAATAAATCCTTTAAAAGAATTTACCTCATTAAAAAAAGGTATTTGGAAATACCCTAAAGGCACTTCTTTTTTTAGACAAGGTAGCAATTCAAAACCTTTAGATAAAATAGAAGTTAAAAACTCAAACAAGCCAATAGTAGAAGCTATTGAAAAAAATGCTCGGAATAACATTGAGCTTACATTAAATGGCGTTTTTGATTTTATGGAACAGCACCAAAAAAACCTGAATCCAACTTATAAGGTTTTTAAAGACCAATTTGTAGTGTGTTGGGCAGGTATAAAAAAAGAGGTTGACAATAAAATTCTATATTCTAGAGTTGACATTGAGTTAATAAACGAACAAATTCGGTTGTTCTATTCTGATTTAGATGCTGTTGAAATTGAATATAACAGTCAATCATTCATCATCACAGAATATCTTCAAATAAATATCAATAAGGCTAGTCCTTCGGGAGATTTAGGGGGCATTTATCCTTTAGAAAAAACGATTATTCATTTTAAGGATAATGGTGTACATGATATAGCCACAGAGTTGCTTTTTAAACCTCCTGTTTATGATGCTATTGTATTACAACATATTTATAATAGTAATAATACCATCCTAAATAAACTCGAAAAAAATATTTCGTTAAGTAAAAATGATAAAGCTCATCTACAACAATTACCTACAACCTATATGATCTGTTCTTTAAACGGATTTAAAGACGCTAAAAAAAAGCTTGAATCAGCTAAACCTTATCTAAAGGAGTTAGCCAATAAGTCTGCCTATATCAATTTAAAAGAAGTTTTGCGTGTGTTACGAAAGGTGAAGTATAGTAAATAAACAACCCTTCACCAAGCTTCACTTGCTACCTTCAACACATAATATATTATATGTTTCGGTAATGCTCAGGGTGACATTTACGATATTACTTTAAAGTTCTTACATAATTCACCACATCCCAACGTTGTTCTTCAGATAAAATAGGTCTCCATTTTATCATGTCATTTCTACCGTTGGTAATTTTCCAAAATATTTCACCATCAGTTTGAGATTTTACCATCTTTAAGGTCAGGTTTTGTGGTTTAGGCGTTAGTGCTTTTCCACCAATACCATCTCCTTTCCCTTGTGCACCATGACAGATCATACATCGTGTTTTAAATATTTTAGCACCACGTTTGACTGATTCTGTTCTTTTTGATGCTTTTATAGGGTTTTTCAGCTCTTTAGCTCCTTTTGGTGCTTTCCACCTGTCTTCTTGTGTAGTAATACCTATAAAGCTAACTAAAGCCAATGATAATACAATGTATAGTAGTTGTCTTTTCATAATTTATAAACTTAAATAGTTGACAATTATATTATTATCCCTACATATATGGCAAATGATATGCCATTCTTACAATCAAAAATAAAAAACTGCCTCTAAAAGAAACGGTTTTAGTTCATATTTATTCTAAACTTTATATTACAAATCAAACTTGTATGAATTTTGGCTTAACAATAAATCAACAAAATGAGTCAGGGAAAACGCATTAAAAATAGCATAGTTGATTTTAATTTGTTTAATTTTTAATGACAATGTCATTTCGATTCCGAATTCTCGGAAAGGAACGAATGACTAGAAATAAAGCGAAGTACAGTGAAATTAAGTTAAGAAACTAAATTATAATTCTAGCAATGCCTTTTAGATATAGCAAACTGAATTTTATAATCATTAAAAAATAACTTTGTTAAAACTGAAAACGATAGCCAACATATGGAAAAAACCCTAATTGATCAATTTTGTCTAAGTTATTTGTAAGTCTATTGTATCGTCTTTCAAATATGTTATCGTTATTGGTTACATTTTATTTTTTATAATTCGCCACTGATAAATGGGTGCAATTTGTTTTTGTCTGTTGATGAGAGGTTATTGTAAAAGGAAGATAGTTTGTCTTTTATAAATGTAATTCTAACAACTCTAAGTATAGGCTCGTTTTCTAAAGTTGTTGCCCTTACTGAAATGCCTAACAATTGGCCTTGAGAATTAAAGACACCTCCACCACTCATTCCAGCAATAGCCTTTGCGTTTGTAATAAATTCTACTTGATGATTGTAAGGTATATTGCCTTCTTCATCTCCTTCTTCTTTTAATTGTTGAATAATAATTTGGGCTTGTGTATCTGTAAATACCTTACCAGTAGATACTGCTCCATTGGGATACTCAGTTCGGTCTTGTGGATATCCAACAACTAATATAGTATCTCTTTCTATAGTATTAGCCCAAGTTTGAGCAGAAGTAGTTCTACCATTTGGGTCATACATCTGTAAAACTTGATTAATCTGTACATTATTTGGATATACTCCAAGTCCATTATCAATTACCCTTTGATTATCAATTATACCGATATAAAAGTCATTTTTAGGTAAAATTGTAGTATTTGTTGCTGATATTGGTATTTCAGAATGATACAACCCAAAATCTGCAATCAATTCGTTATTAAGAAGAACATTACCATTAACTGGAGGAATTTGTGAGGTTAAAAAGATACCATTATTGATACTTAAAATATCTATATATGATTCAGATCTATTATTCCAAGTGTCTAATCCATAAACGTGATTAGCAGATATATATATGCCTAATTTGTAGTCATTTTTTTTACTCCATATTACCTTAGATCCAGGTCCAATAGTACCCACGCTACCTCTTACCTTATTTACAAGGTTTGCAAAATTTGTATTAGAATGGTTTACAGCATCTTCAAGTTTAATTAATCCAGTCTCTATAATACCAATTGGAGGATCAGGTATGAGAATTGTATCATCTTTGGAACAATTAACAAAAGCTATTATAAAAATTGAAAATATCCAAATTGTTTTTGTAAAATTTCTCATTATATTTAAATTATTCATTTTTTCGTACCATATGCTTTACAGCGGTAATATTAAGACCGTAAACAAATAGAGAAGTGCATATTGTATCAGTATCATCATTATAACTTAAAAAGTACTGCCATTAAAAAGTAGGCATCTCATCATCCAGTTTTAATGAAGATGTAGCTTGTCAAAAAAGGTTGCGTTTTTCTTACACTATAAAAAATTAATAGTACAACTGATACAGGTCAAAAAAGTTTAATCTTTCACTCCACAATAAATAAACGCCGGAGGTAAATTTATGGACACAAAACTCATTTTTAATTTACCAAAACGTTTTTCAATAAGTTTTTTAGCATTTAATGAGTATTGGTATTGAATATATACTCCATCTTTTTTAAGTACATTATATATTGCATCTAAAATATTATTTTTTATCAACTCTGACATAGTAGTAAAAGGTAAAGATGATAAAACAGCATCTACTTCTTTAACCTGATGTTCTTGTAAAACTTTTCTTAAATGCTCTGCACAGTCATTGATTAATATTAACCTTGGATCATTGAATTCTTTTTGAAGCAATTTGTAAAAATCTTCATTTAATTCAAAGACAAATATTTTGGTGTTTTGTTGCGCTTGTTTTAAAATTTCTTTGGTAAGAACACCTGTTCCTGATCCTAATTCAATTATGTATTTGGCGGTTTTAAAATTTATTTTATCACACATTTTTTTTACTAAAAATCTTGAACTTGGCGTAAAGGAACCTATTTGCTTACTTTCTTTTAAATATGTTTTAAAAAATCTTGTTTTGAGCATTTTTTATTTTTTCTGATTTATGAAAAATGCATAGTTTCTACTGAGATAGAGTAACTCTCAAATATGAGGCTATGAGATATTGAATCATTAAGTTTAGTAGAACTGCAAACTTCTCCAAAGATAAAAATGAAATCTAAATATATCCTATAACTTCATTAAAACTGAAAACGATACCCAACATCAGGAAAAAAACCTAATTGATCTATCTGATCTACATTATTGGTTAACCTATTATATCGTCTTTCAAATATATTATCATTATTGGTTACATTTTGTAAATCGACGTAAAATTGATGGGAACGTTTTTTCGTTTTGTTATTGAATTTAATTCCAAACTTAACATCCCATCTAAAATAAGGGTCATTTTGTTCGCTAAAAGCAATATTCTCTTGTAATATCTGAAAACCTGCTTGCTGAGATGCTACTAAGTCAACAGGAGTAAAGTACCTTCCTCCTGCAGTTGTTAATTTAGTATCGACAAAGAAAACATTCTTCTTTGCTTTTCCTATTTTAAATTCTCGCCCTGTTAATAGATTTAGTACATATCCGTTATTAAAAGGTGTATTGCGTTCTATACCATCATTACCCTCATATTTACTTTCAAAAAAGGAAGCTGTCAACAATCCATAATATCCTCTGCTAAAGAATTTTTCGAGTGTTAACTCAACACCTTGATTAAATCCTGTTCCTTCACTAACCAATGAAACACGTTCAGTTTCAAATCCAAAACCAGCACCTTCTATTAAAGAAGAATAACTTGAAGAAAATGGTTCTACAGCTGCATTTGTAATATTTTGGTAATATACTTCCGCCTTTCCACGCCAGCTATTGGCAAGTTTTACATCATAACCCAACACAAAGTGGTTGCTTTGTACAAAGTCCAAATTTCTGTTGGTTTGTACCGACTCTCCATTAATATCTTCATTTAAAAACAATAAAGGAAGCGACACAGGTTGGTGATGTAGTCCATAGCCTAAACTCAACGAATGTTTCGGTGCTATTTTCCAATTAACAGCAACTCTTGGTTCTAAAACAAACTGTTCGTTTAATGTACTGTATTGTCCGTGTAATCCTGCATTCAAAGTCAGTTTTTCTGTAACTCTAAATTGCCCTTGTACATAAGGCTGAATAATGCTTAGATTTTCATCACTATCTCTAAAAGTAATCATGTCCGGGTCTCCGTCACCATCATTGTCAAACTGTTGTTCTCTAGTATTTAGTTTAGATTTGACATTAAAACTTTCGACCAAAAGACCTGTTCTAAAAGTTGTTTTGCTACTTAGTTTGGTGTTGAATAAGGTAGAAAAGGTAAATCGTGTTTCGGTATTATCAACTTCATTAAACTTAATTTTTCGTTCTTGAGGTGTATTAAAATCAATGTACCTATCCTGATCAAATTGATTGGAAGAAAGAGATCCTGCAATAATGGTTTTAAGGTACGAGTTGTCTCCTATAGTGATACGGTGTTTTAATCCAACAACACCAAAACCTGATGTAACAAATGAGTCTTCGTCTTCTGCTGCAAAAAGATCATCTTCATCAATATCATCTCCTAGAAAATCAATATTTGAAGTGCCTATAATTCCGAATAAAGAGAATCTACCCAATTTACTTTTTCCAAAATCTAAATTAAAAGAAACATCACTATAATTTGGTATTGCTGAAGTACCGGTACCTCCACCTATCAATCCTATTAATGAGTATCTACCTGCAACCAGAAAAGAACCATCGTTTTTACCTAAAGGGCCTTCAGCCATAGCCTCTATTCCTGAAAAAGCGCCCATCTGCAATGTATATTCATAATTATCTGAATTTCCTTTTCTAAAACCAAGGTCAAATACACCTCCTAAGGCATTTCCATATTCAGCAGGAAAGGCTGATGTAATAAAATCTGAATTCTTTAACATATTAGGGTTTAAGGCAGAAACCGGTCCTCCTGTAGTTCCCAATGTTGAAAAATGATTAGGACTTGGTATCGGAATACCTTCTAGTCTCCAAAGTAATCCTGTTGGCGAGTTACCTCGTATTACAATATCATTTCGACTGTCATCAGATGTTGAAACTCCTGCATAGTTTGCTGCTAAACGACCAACATCACCACGTCCACCAGAATATCGTGTTACTTCTTCTAAACTAAATTGACGTGCAGAAACAGCAATCATTTCATTTCTAGGGCGGTCTTTACTTGTTGTAGAGGTTAAAATTACTTCGTCAAGTTGACCAAAGGTTTCTATAAGGTTTACAGTAACTACTGCATCTTTCCCTGAAGTAACTACAATATTTGGGATAGTTATAGTTTCAAATCCAATATAACTAACACGGATGGTTTGTCGTCCTAAGGGTACATTTTCTAATTTAAAATGTCCATCAATATCTGTAATTACGCCTACAATTTCATTATTATTTAATAATTCTATTGTGGCTCCGGGTAAAGGACTTTCTGATTGTTTATCAATTACATTTCCTTTAATGATTCCTGTTTGCGCATAGATAATTGTAGCACTAAATAAAAATAGTATCACTATTATTGTCTTCATATTAAGTATTGTTTTTAGATTAAAAAATAATTCGGTAAAAGTCCATAATTATAGGTTCAAATTTCATTGACCTAGATCAATAAACAGGGCAAACGCATACTTTTTTCTTTAGATAATTAAATAAAAAGGGTTATTTTATAGTTGCTTTTTAGTTGTAAAATTTGTATATTATATTGATAATCAATATTTTATTCACAATGAAAATAGCCAG
>JAKISU010000056.1 GCA_021648445.1 Flavobacteriaceae bacterium | reverse complement strand
TTAATTTCTCAAGTCGGTAATGCTCTGAAAATAAAGATATTGATCCAGATGTTTTGTATTTATTCATAATGACAATATGCAATTAATTATTTGATATTCAAAGAATTAATTCAAGAGGTTGCCTTATAATAAATTTATATTTTCAGCGATAAGAGATTTCGCATAAATAGCGGGATTATCCCGATAGTCATCGGGGCAACCTATAATTTTAAATTTGTTTTACAAATTTCTCAATCTCGAGGCTTTAGGAGAATTTCACTAATAAATTGCATTTTATTGTTTAAATTCAATTTCTAATCATTATTTTAGCCTCTTAAATTATGGGGAGATTATTTTTATTACTTTTTTTTAGCTTGAGTACAGCAGTATTGGCTCAAACAAAATATCCGGAAGATTACTTTGTAAAACCTTTAAAAATACCTTTGATTTTATCTGGTACTTTTGGTGAGTTACGTAGCAATCATTTTCATTCGGGTTTAGATATAAAAACTCAAAAACGCGAAGGGTTTAATATACATTCATCTGCTGAAGGTTATGTTTCTCGTATTAAAATATCACACTGGGGTTATGGTAAAGTATTATATGTAACACATCCTAACGGATATACGTCGGTTTATGCACATTTAAAAAAGTTTGCACCGAAAATTGAAGCTTATGTAAAGAAACGTCAATATGAAAAAGAAAGTTTTACCATTCATTTATTTCCTGAATCTAATGATCTAGTAGTTGAAAAAGATGAAATTATTGCTTATAGTGGTAATACCGGAGGCTCTAGCGGTCCACATTTACATTATGAAATTCGTCATAGCAATTCAAATCCTATAAATCCGATGTTCTTTGGCATAAAAATACCTGATACTAAAAGCCCGGAAATTAGGGCTGGTGTTGTGTACTCTTTTGGAGACTCTTCTCAAGTAAACCAGTCTAATAAAGTAAAAGAATTACGATTTAAAAAACAAGCTAACGGTACTCTTTTAGCAAATCAAATTGAAGCTTATGGCACTATTGGATTTGGTATTAATGTCATTGACAAACTAGATGGTGCGCTTAATAATAATGGTATTTTTAGTTTAAATATGACCGTTAACGGAGAAACAGTATATCATCATACAATTGATACTTACGCCTTTAGCGAAACCAGATATTTAAATACACATATTGATTATGAAAGGTATTATAAAAAAAGGCAACGTATTCAAAAATGTTTTGTAGAACCTGCCAATAAATTAAGTATATATAGTAATTTAATAAATAATGGCTACATAAATATTGAAGATGGATTATCTTATACTGTAAAAATAACTGCCAAAGATTTTAAAGGTAATATCCGCTCTCTTATTATTCCTGTAAAAGGAAAAAAAGCTAGTGTTTTGGTGAAAAAGAAAGTTGCTGAAACGCCACATTATTTTAAAGCAAATGAATTCAATAAAATTTCTCGAAGTAATGTAACTGTGGCTTTTCCGAAACAAAGTTTTTATAATGATGTTTATTTTGATTTTGATTATAAGGACAGCATTGTAAGTTTACATAGTCAAAGTGTTCCTTTACATAAAAACTTCACTTTAACTTTTGATGTTTCTAAATATCCCAAAGAAATAAAAAAGCAACTTTTTATTGCTCGAAAAAATGCTAAAGGCAGATTATATTATAGCAATACCCGTCGTAAAGAGAATAGATTATATACTTTAAATAAAACATTAGGGAGATATACATTAGCCTTAGATACTATTAAACCTAAAATAATACCTATAAATTTTAAAAATGATCAGTTATTGACAAAATACAGATATTTAAAATTTAAAGTTTCTGACAATCTATCAGGTATCAGGTTTTATAGAGGAGAAATTGATGGAAAATGGATTTTATTAGAATATGATGCGAAAAAGA
The DNA here is from genome assembly GCA_021648445.1 of Flavobacteriaceae bacterium. Classification (GTDB taxonomy): domain Bacteria; phylum Bacteroidota; class Bacteroidia; order Flavobacteriales; family Flavobacteriaceae; genus Aureibaculum. The sequence goes on along the minus strand of JAKISU010000056.1, from coordinate 16,814 downwards.
ACTTGTTGACTTACGATTTTAACGATACAGTATTAGAAGGAACAAAACATACATTAAAGGTTACTGCTATTGATAATGTTAAAAATACTAATGTGTATATTGCAACGTTTTACAGAAAAGAGTAAGGCTGAAGAAAAGAGAAAAAGATGGCTTTACTAACAATATATGACCAAATATTTAACTGTTAATCAATTATAGTTACATTGTTAAACCCCTAGGTAATGGGACAAACAATTAACAGAATAACTCAATTAACTCCATAACATAATAACTTACTTATTTGAAATCGATTGCCACATTTATTATTTTTTTGTTTTTTTTTACGAGTTCTCTTTTTGGGCAAACTGCTACAATTAAAGGTATTGTAAAGGATGAAGGTGGTAAACCGATTGAAAATGTAAGTATTACCTATAATAAAAAAGGAACAGCCTCAAATAATAAAGGAGAGTATAGTTTGAAAGTACCTTCAGGGAAGATGATAACTATTACTTTTAGCCATTTAACCTTTAAAATTTATACTAAACGAATAAGAATTCCTAAAGGGCGAACACTTACTTTTTCTCCAAAACTCACTACTAAAACAGAAAAATTGAAGGATGTTGTCGTTAAAGACAATAAAGAGAAAGCACAGGGCATTGATAAAATTGATATTAAAATCGTTAAAAAATTACCAAGTGCAAATGCCGGTATTGAAGGTGTCTTAAAGAATATTGGTTTAGGCGTTAGTGGTAATAATGAGCTTAGTACTCAATATAATGTTAGAGGTGGTAATTATGACGAAAATCTAGTCTATGTAAATGGTATAGAAGTGTATAGACCTTTTTTAGTACGTTCTGGCCAACAAGAAGGATTGAGTTTTGTGAACCCTAATCTTACGCAAAATGTAAAATTTTCGGCTGGCGGATTTCAAGCAAAATATGGTGATAAATTATCGTCTGTACTTGACATTACTTACAGAAAACCTCAACAATTCGGACTCAGAGTGGAAGCAAGTTTATTGGGTGGAAGTTTGACCTTTGAAAATGTATCACTACAGAATAGGCTCTCTGCAATTATAGGTGTTCGCTATAGAGATAATAGCCTATTTGTCAATAGTAAAGACATTGAAGCTAATTTTAAACCTAATTTTACTGATGTACAAACGTATATATCATATCAATTTAACGAAAAGTTCAATCTAGATTTTTTAGGGACCTTTTCATTGAATAATTATGATTATATACCTGTAAGCAGAAGAACAGTATTTGGAACTGTTACAGATACAAAGGCATTAATAGTAAATTATCAAGGTAAAGAAAATGACAAATACCTTACCGTGTTTGGAGCTTTAAAAGCGAACTATCAGGTCAATGATAATTTAAATATTAATTTAACTGCTACTACTTATAATACACAAGAGGAAGAACATTTTGATATTTTGGCCTTTTATGGACTTGGAAATGTCAATTTTGACTTAGGTAGTCCAAATGCAGGTGATGTTGAGTTTGTACAATCTATTGGCTCTCAATTAGATCATGCCAGAAATGATCTTGATGCTTTGATCTCTAATATTGAAGCTAAAGCAACCTTAAAAAAAGGAGATCATATATTTGAATTTGGTGCTAAATACCAAATAGAAGATATTAAAGACAGAATTATAGAATGGGAAGTCATAGATTCAGCAGGGTTTTCATTGAGACCCCCTCACCTATTACCAAGAAATGATGAACCTTACGAGCCTTTTACCGGCCCTATAGTTCCTTTTATAAGCACCAGAGCTATGAATTCAGTGCAAATCAACAGAATATCAGGTTTTGCACAATGGAGTAAAACTTCCTATATAAATGATCATCAACTCTGGTATAATTTAGGTGTAAGAGCACAACAATGGAAAGTAAAAGGAGATGGATTAATTTCAGATAATCATACAGTTATAAGCCCACGTGTACAATTTGCAATTAAGCCAGATTGGGAGAAAGATATGATCTTTAGAGTTTCTGGGGGTTATTATTATCAACCTCCCTTTTACAGAGAATTACGTGATTCTTTAGGTATTGTACATCCTGAAGTAAAAGCACAACGTTCTATTCATTTTGTGTTGGGCAATGAATACAGCTTAAAAATGTGGGGTAGACCTTTTAAATTGGTTACCGAAGCTTATTATAAATCTTTGACAGATGTAAATCCGTTTACTATTGATAATGTGCAGATTAGATACCGTGCTAAAAATAATGCAAAAGCTTTTGCTACAGGTTTTGATGCGCGTTTAAACGGTGAATTTGTTCCGGGAACTGAGTCTTATTTTAGTTTTGGATATTTACTCACTAAAGAAAATATTGACAATAGAGGGTATATCTCTCGTCCTACTGACCAACGTTTAAAATTTGCTATTTTATTTCAAGATTATGTTCCTAATTACCCTAATCTCAAAATGTATTTGAATCTAGTATATAACACAGGAGTACCCGGTGGTTCTCCATCTTTTGCTGATCCTTATGTTTTTCAAAATAGATTAAAAGATTATTTCAGATCAGATATCGGAATTTCTTACGTTTTTAAGGATAATGAAAATAAATCAAATGACAAATGGCTAGAAAAATTTAAGGAGTTTTCTGTCGGTATAGAACTCTTTAATATGTTTGATGTTCAAAACTCTATAACCAATACTTGGGTAAGAGATATTTCTTCACAACAATCGGTGGCAATTCCTAATTTTTTATCAGGCAGGGTTTTGAATTTAAAAGTAAGTGCTCAATTTTAGAAGTACGAGGTTTGAAGTTTGAGGTACGAGTTTAGATTTACGATTTTTAAATAGTAACCTGAGTTCGACTTAAAGAATATAGATTATAACTTAAATTACATTGATTTTCAGAACTTAGTTTGAGCGCTCTCGAAGCCTCCTAAAGCAAAACGGTCTTATATCTTTTGTTGGACAATAATAATTTTAATGCTCGTAAATATAAATTTGTAATTCGTTAATCTTAAATCAAAAATATTCAATATTAAACCATTTACTCCGTTATTAGTCTAAAGGAAAACCCATTCTATTGATTGCTGAAAACACGTTGATAGCACAACTTAAAGATCCGCTTACTCAAGAACAGGCATTTAGAATCTTAATGTCTCAATACAAAGAGCGTTTGTATTGGCATATACGTAAGATTGTAATTTCACATGATGATGCTGATGATGTTCTACAAAATACTTTTATAAAAGTTTATCGAAATATTAATAACTTTAAGGCAGAAAGTAAATTGTATTCATGGATGTACAGAATAGCTACCAATGAATCTATTACCTTTATCAATAAAAGAGCAAAACAAAACAATGTAGATGTTAATGAGATGCAGTATAAGTTAGTTGCAAGTTTGGAGGCAGATGTTTATTTTGATGGTGATGAGATGCAATTACAATTGCAAAAAGCAATTGCTATATTACCTCAAAAACAACAATTAGTATTTAATATGAAATATTTTGATGATATGAAGTATAAAGATATGTCTGAAGTACTTGATACATCGGTAGGTGCATTAAAGGCATCATACCATCATGCAGTAAAAAAAATTGAAAAATTTTTAACAGATGATTAGAATTAAAACAAGTTTGAATAATCAGATTCCCGCTTTCGCGGGAATGACAGTTCATTGGAAACCGATGCTTTACATCGGAGAATTCTTTTCAATTAAACCTTTGACCTCTATTATAGTCAAACAGCCATAATGAAAAAAGATAGGTTACAACATATAAAATCAACAAAAAGCAGCTTTAAAGTCCCTAAAGGATACTTTGATACTGTAGAAGATGCTGTATTTACAAAACTTTCTACTAAAAAGTTATCGGAGAAGGAAGGTTTTTCTATGCCTGACTCATATTTTAATACTGTAGAAGATCGTGTGCTGGAAAAGATAAAAAAAGAAAATAGTAGTCAGTCTGCTATTCCAATAGGCAGCCAAACAGGTTTTACAATTCCTGAAAACTATTTAACAACTATAGAAGATATAGTAACAACTAAGCTCAATGATGATACGAAACCAGTTAAAGTTATTGGCTTTAAAGCATTCCTTTTAAAAAGAGTTATACCATTTGCCGCTGCAGCTGCAGTATTATTATTGGTCTATATTAATTATAATGCTAAAACAAGCTCAAATAGTTTTGATACAGTAGCTTATAGTGATATAGAACAATGGATTGAAAATGATCTAATAACATTTGATACTTATGAAATTGCCGAAGTATATAATGATATCGAATTAGAAAATGCGACTATTTTTGCCGAAGATGAATTACTAGAATATTTAGATGGCACAGATATTGAAAGTTTACTATTAGAAAATTAATTGAACAGATGAAAAAATTAGTATTGAGCTTAGTTATATTATTATTTACAACTATTACAGTTGTAGCTCAAGGCATTAATAGAGATAGAATTAAAGCTCTTAAAACTGCCCATATTACAAATGCTCTAAGCCTTACTTCTATTGAAGCAGAAAAATTTTGGCCGGTTTATAATGAATTTGATCAAAAAATTCATCAAATAAAAATAGTTAAAACCAGACAATTAACTCGTAAAATACAGTTAGCTGGTGGCATAGAAAAACTTTCAGAAGCTGAAGCAGATGCTGTTTTACGCGAATTTATTGAAATAGATTTTAATATTGCTAATGAAAAAAAGAAGCTCCATAAAAACCTAACAGGAATTATTTCTTCAAAAAAGATGATAAAACTATTAAAGGCTGAGCAAAGTTTTAATAAAGAACTATTGAAAAGGTTGCGAGAAAAAAGATTAAAAAGAAATTAATAAAAAAGATCGACATCAGAAAGTGTGAGATACAGTACTGAACAAGACTCAAAACAGATGACGAATGACGGATGATTGAAGGAAGAAGACAAGAAATGCTTCAAAATCTATATCTTACTTCAAAATATACAAACGCAGTTTGACTATTATTGAGATAAAAAATATCTACAAAAGTTAAAAACTGTATAAGATTTTGCAATTAAGAGCGTTATTTAATTAGATTTGCAAAAAAAATTGGAATATGAAAAAATTGAAATTGATTGCTACATTACTAGTTGCTTTTATTTCATTTACTGGTATTTATGCACAAATTGATAGTACTGAAAAGGCTACCATTAATAAGTCAGAAAAAAAGGTTAGTGAAATTACTTATGATGGCATCAACTACTATGTTATTAATGGTATTTGGCATATAAAGTTTAAAAACAAACTAGTTTTACGTCAAGCTCCAAAAGGTGCAAGAATTACCTTTTTGCCAAAAGATGGAAAAATGGTAACTATGGGTGGTAAGAAATATTATAAATCTAATGGTGTTTTTTATAAAAAACTAAAAGAAAGTATCTATGAGGTCGCTAGACCATGACTAAATAAAATATTGTTTAGGTATAGATCTAAGACCGCTTCACTTAAAAGCATAAGACTCAAGACAGGCTAAAAAATCGAAAACTATAAAAAGACCTTTTCCCGAGTACTTGGAAAGAACTAATTATAACGTCTCGACTGTGCTCGACGAGATTTACTATCTTTTCTTTTAAAGAGAAACTTTCATAATCTGCTTTTTTCTACCTCTTCTTCCTTGAAAAATAATATTGGTTTGATTATTATCTATGATACCTTTTCCAACTGAGAATGGCACTTCAGAATCTTCATCATCTAATATTTTTTTGTATTCAAAACTTCCATTATCATCTAACGTAATTACATAAAAATTAGATTTCTTTGCTCTAACTCCTTTAAATTGTAATCTGTCATTTGATAGTTTTTTAATCTTATCAGAACTATTAATAAAGAAATAACTTTTATTATCATGATAGGTAGAAGTGTATGATAAGTATGGAGAATAATAATTATCAGCTTGCTTTTTATTGATATTTCGAGCCCAAACTAATTTTCCGTTTGCATCTATTTTAACACTCACTATATCTCTAAAGTGATATGTAAAATTAAAATTATTTCCTTGTTGATTTTGCAATTGATGGGATCTAATAAAAAATTCTTCAGCATTTATAATGCATTCATTTTTTTCAGTAATGTGTATACTCTTAAAAGATATATTTTTCAACTCTTTTTCTTTTTCTTTTCCATATTTATCCATTATGAATTGTTTTGTAAAAGGCGAATATACTGTGTTTATTAACGACATGTTTTCTTTGTCTATATCAAAGTACGCTACCCCTTTATAACGTTTATCATTTTTTTCAGAATAAAACCCTATACAAAATAATCTATCTTTATTAATTACCGTTGTAATAGAACCTATATACTTTTCACTTGAATCAAAAACCAATGACTGAGTAGAATTTCCTTTAATTTTATATAGTTCAAATTGGTATTTACCGCCTTCTTTTTTCTTTCTGTTTTCCTTTGCATATACTTTTCCAAACAAATAAACAGTACCATCTTTTTCATCAACATCGATATTCTCTAACTTAAAATTTTTATCTTTAATACCTCGCTTAAATTCAGTTTGATATAATTTTTCTAGTGCATTATTAAATACAAAAATGCGGTGTGTTTCAAAATTTTTATCCTTTATATCGATTGTAAACACAATATATTTTTGATTTTTTGATATTTTAAAATTTCCACTGGCATCGGCATCGGCATTATTAATGCCTGCCATACCAAAAAATGAAACTGTTTTTTTAACGTCATCTAAAGGTATTGAGAACAATAAGCTTCTTTGAAACAAAAAAGCATTTTTAGATGTTTTGTTAATATAGTATTCAATCTTTTTGCCTTTCTTATTATACAGTGATTCTATCAAACATAATTCGTCACCACTTAAAAAAGCATTGTCAATTTTTCCTCGCTTTTTATCAATTTCAAAATCGTAACTTTTAAGAAGATTTAGATCTTTATCATAATGTTCAATAAAATATCCTTTTTTATAACGACGACCTATAAAAACACCTCCGTTATTATCTTTGGTTGAAAAAGCAAATGCTGTTTTTTTATGATCATCTTCAAAAATATCAGTCATTTTTACTTCAAGCGGAATATCGACTCCACTATCCTGAGCATAAAAATTAAACTGTAACAACAGAGTACAAATAAGTATTAATATTTTTTTCATGGCTGATTTTGATTTATAATCCATATATATTAAAATTAATAATATTAGGGTAAGAGTATAAACGAAAAAACCAACTGAAAATTTCAATTGGTTTTATAACTATTAAGAATACATCTTCTCTCTCAACTCTTTTATTTTCTTATCAGCATGGTATTCATCAAAGGTCATATATCTGTCAATAACACCTTTAGGCGTTAATTCTATAATTCTATTTGCTACTGTTTGTGCAAATTCATGATCGTGTGTAGAAAACAAGATAGTGCCTTTAAAATTCTTCAATGAATTATTAAATGCTTGAATAGATTCTAAATCTAAGTGATTGGTAGGTTCATCGATCATTAAAACATTTGCTCTTAACATCATCATTCGTGAAAGCATACAGCGCACTTTTTCACCACCCGATAAAACATTACACTGTTTTAATGCTTCTTCACCACTAAAGATCATTTTTCCTAAAAACCCTCTTATATATACCTCTTCACGTTCTTCCTCTGTTGTTGCCCATTGACGTAACCAATCGACCAAGGTCATATTACTTTCAAAAAAACTTGCATTTTCTAACGGTAAATATGCTTGAGTAGTAGTAACTCCCCAAGCAAATTTACCTGCGTCTGGTTTTGTAATACTATTTATTATCTCATAAAAAGCTGTAACTGCTCTAGAATTTTTAGATAAAACAACCACTTTATCTCCTTTAGTTAAATTGATATGAATATCATTGAATAACACTTCATCATCTTTTGTCTTACTTAAACCTTCAATATTTAAGATCTGATCTCCCGCTTGACGTTCTTGTTCAAAAATAATAGCAGGATAACGTCTGCTGGAAGGTTTAATATCTTTAATATTTAATTTTTCAATCATCTTTTTTCTACTCGTTGCTTGCTTTGATTTAGCAACATTGGCAGAAAACCGTCTGATAAATTCTTCTAATTCCTTTTTCTTTTCCTCAGCTTTTTTGTTTTGTTGAGCACGTTGACGAGCTGCTAATTGACTGGACTCATACCAAAAAGTATAGTTACCTGAATAGTTATTGATCTTGCTAAAATCAATATCAGAAATATGTGTACAAACAGCGTCTAAAAAGTGCCTGTCATGCGAAACTACAATAACTGTATTTTCATAATTAGCCAAAAAACTCTCTAACCAAGCAATGGTTTCATAATCAAGATCATTGGTAGGTTCATCCATAATCAACACGTCTGGGTTACCAAACAACGCTTGGGCTAATAATACTCGTACTTTTGCTTTACCGTCTAAATCTTTCATTAAAGTGTAATGTAACTCTTCTTTAATACCTAAATTTGATAATAATGCCGCAGCATCACTATCCGCATTCCAACCATTCATCTCTTCAAACGTTACTTGTAACTCACCTATTCTATCAGCATTTTCATCAGAATAATCAGCATAGAGCTTATCAATTTCAGTTTTAATGATATATAATTCTTTGTTTCCTTTTAATACAGTCTCTAATACCGGAAATTCATCATAGGCAAAGTGATCTTGTGTAAGAACAGACATACGTTTGCCTTTCTCTAAAGAAATATTACCCGAATTAGGGTCAAAATCTCCAGAAAGTATTTTTAAAAAAGTAGATTTTCCTGCGCCATTAGCACCTATAATTCCGTAGCAATTCCCTTGTGTAAATACAGTATTTACTTCATCAAATAAAATACGTTTACCAAATTGTACAGATAAATTTGAAACTGTTAACATTATAGCGATTTAAAATTCGGGCAAAAATAGCAAAATGCCTTTATATTTTAACTATAATGACTACTTATTTTAACATCTAATTAACTAAATTGTTTATGCTAATAGCTAGTTTTGTACTTTAGGTAATAGTTAATTGTAGATCTGGCAATAATATACAAGCATATGAACTCAATGAAGTATTTGTATTTATTATTTTCTATAACATTATTTCTATCATGTAAAGGTAGGGAAGAGAGTTCTATTACTTATTTTGGCGGGCAAATAATAAATCCGAAATCTGATCAAGTTTTTCTTTATAAAGGAGAACAATTACTTGATTCTGTCAAATTAACTTCTAATCATAAGTTTTTATTTATAATTGATTCTTTGGCTTTAGGATTATATACATTTATCCATGGCCCTGAATTGCAATATCTCTATTTAGAACCTACTGATAGTTTATTAATACGCCTTAACACATGGGATTTTGATGAATCACTGGTGTTTAGTGGTAAAGGAGCTGAGCGAAACAATTTTTTGATCAACTTATTTTTAGAAAATGAAAAAGAAGATAAATTGTTCTATAATTTTTATTACCTAAACGACAGTCTTTTCAGTTTAAAAATTGATTCGGTTCTTCAACGAAAGAAAATATTGTACAATCAATTTAAAGAGGAAAGTCCGGAAAACTCTCGATTATTTGAAAAATTAGCTAATGTTGCTATAGGCTATCCATTATACAAGAAAAAAGAAGCATATCCTTATAGGCACAAAAAAGTTACAAAATCAAAAAAATACCCTCATATTAGTCCCACTTTCTATAAGTTTAGAAAAAATATCGACATTAATGATGAAGAGTTAATTAATTTTTATCCTTATCATGACTATGTAAAAACATATCTATATCATCTTGCATACGAAAAGCAAGTTCTAGATGATTATAAAGGTACAATGGATGTTAATTTCATGAAAGCCACATTAGAAAATTTAAAGATTGATATTGTAAAGAATAATTTTTTACATCAAGGTATCTGGTATACACTACTAGATGAAAGGGTATCTAAATCAGAAAAGGATAAAGCACAACGCTTATTCTTTGATCATTGTAGTGATGAAAAAAGTGTTGCTGAAATTGCACTATTGATCAAAGCTGCTGAAAAATTACCAAAAGGGCAAAAACTACCCAAAGTAAGTATTTACAATTTTAATGACATCAATTTAAGTTTAAATTCAATCATTAAAGATAAAAATACAGTTCTTTATACTTGGCCAACAGATCTACGTCAAATAGAAAACTTGGCGAAAAGGGTAAATTATTTAGAAAAAAGGTATTCTAGTTATTTGTTTATTGGTCTTAATTCTAAAAATTCTGAATATCGCTGGAAAAAACATATCAAATCAAAAAAATTAAATGCTGACAATCAATATAGAGTCGATTGTGGTATTGACTGGTTAGATGTTAATTTTACCAGAGCAATATTAGTTGATAAAAATGGTATTGTACAAAATAATATGACACATTTGTCAAGCCCTCGATTTGAAAAACATCTTAAAAGTTTTAAAAATCATTAATTTATAATTGTATTTCATAAAATAAGTCTACTTTTGCAAACTCATAAAACTAAAGGCTTATTTATCTGCTGTCGTGCATTTTATCTTGGAGCCTACGTTTGATAAATATAAAATATGTCTTTATTCAAAGAGCTTGGTCTGAGTCAAGCTATTACCAATGCATTAACCGATCTAGGTTATGAGCAACCAACAACAATTCAAGAAAAAGCAATTCCACAAATATTATCGTCTCAAGATGATGTAAAAGCTTTTGCACAAACCGGCACAGGTAAAACTGCTGCTTTTAGTTTACCTATATTAGAACAGATTGATAGTAAAAGTAAAAATACGCAAGCTATTATTCTTTCTCCAACAAGAGAGTTGGCTATACAAATAGGAAAAAACATTCAGGAGTTTTCTAAGAACCTAAGCAATATAAATGTAATTACTGTTTACGGTGGTGCAAGTATTGAAGATCAAATAAGAGGTTTAAAAAAGGGAGCTCATATTGTTGTAGGTACGCCCGGTAGAACTGTTGATCTAATAAAACGCAAGCAACTTAAATTAGAAAATATAAAGTGGGTTGTGCTAGATGAAGCCGATGAGATGTTGAATATGGGTTTTAAGGAAGATCTAGATCAAGTGTTAAAAGTAACGCCACAAGACAAGCAAACCTTATTGTTTTCGGCTACATTTCCTAGAGAAGTAGATGCTATTGCTAAAAACTATATGCATAATCCTGTTGAGATAGATGCAGGTAAACGTAATGTAGGAGCTGATAAAGTTTCACATGAATATTATTTAGTATCTGAAAGAAATCGCTATCCTTCTTTAAAAAGATTGGCTGATGTCAATCCAAATATATATGGTATTGTCTTTTGTAGAACACGTAGAGAGACTAAAGATATTGCTGCTAAACTAATTGATGATGGTTATAATGCTGATGCATTACATGGTGATCTATCACAAGCGCAACGTGATATTGTTATGGAAAAATTCAGAGCAAAACATTTACAACTTTTAATTGCTACTGATGTTGCTGCTCGAGGTTTAGATGTAACTGATCTAACACACGTAATTAATTATAAATTACCCGATCAAACTGAAAATTACACACATAGAAGTGGAAGAACAGGTAGAGCCGGTAAAGAAGGTATTTCAATTGCTCTTATCTCCAATAAAGAGAAAGGTAAATTAAGACCTATAGAAAGGAAAATAGGTAAAACATTTATACAGAAACAAGTACCTAATGGTAAAGAAATTTGTGAAAAGCAGCTATTTAAACTTATTGAAAAAGTAAAAGATGTTGAAGTAAATGACGAACAGATAAATCCATATTTAGAAGGTATTTATGCTCAATTAAAAGACATTGATCATGATGAACTAATCAAACGTTTTGTTTCAATTGAATTCAATCAGTTTTTATCTTATTATGAAGGTGCCGAAGACTTAAATGGTGATGATTCAAGAGAGCGTAGAAGAAGTAGTGACGAAAACTTTACGCGTTTCTATATTAATTTAGGAAAAATGGATCGATTAAACCCTGCAAAGTTAATGGGCTTGATCAATGAGCATCTAAATAAGAATGATGTTGAAATTGGTCAGATAGAGATCTTAAAAAGCTTCTCATTTTTTGAGATTGATAAAGCATACGCAGATAAAGTAGTAGATGCTTTTAGAAATGCTGAATTTGATGGTAGAGCTGTTATTGTAGAAGTAACTACTAAACCTAAACAAAGGCGTAACCGTTCAAAAAGGCGTTTTGGTAGTGGAGAAAGACGTGGTGGTAATGGATTTAGCGGTCATAGAAAATCTTCAGGAGGTTATGGAAATAAAAAAGGTGGTAAATTTAGCAACTCGAAACCTAGTAGTAGAAGAAGTAGAAGGTAGTAATACTTAATATAGTATCATAAAACAAACCTAATTATTCTTCTATAATTGGGTTTGTTTTTTAATGTTTTGATCCAACACCATTATCTTCAATGACATATTAAGTCAACTTCTGATTGCCAACAGGTGAAAACCTAAATTTATAATTTCACATAACATTCATGCTGTGTTCAATTGAATTTTCAACAAAAGGCTGTATTAACATTGGCGGAATAGATAGTATATCCCTATCCAAAAAAAATCATTAATTTGAATATTATAACTAAACTTACGGTTAAAATCTAATTGTAAAGTTAAAATAGTCTTAGCTTTCTTATGATGCAATCTCATTTTTTATAATTGTTAGTAATATACTGATAACAAACATATTAGATAAAACAAAACGTTTAGGGGGAAAAACCTGTTAAAAAGGGGGAAAATCCCCTGATATAGATATTTAAAGTTGTTATATTTTTTGTAATATTGTATAAGCTAAATATTTATATAAATAGTCAATGGATTACTCTATTCAGAAAGGCAAAACAATCATTTTAAAATCAGCAAGAAGAGTTAGGCAAATAAGTATTGAGAATATTGTTTATATAAAATGCGATTCATATTTAATATCTATCCATTTCTTCCATAAAAAAAAACCTGAAATATTTTCAAAGTCCTTAAAAGGTCTTGAAAAAGAGTTGTTTGATTTTCATTTTTTGAGAATTAATAGGAATGAACTCATTAACATGAAATATTTTAAATCCTATTATAATAGTAAGTCAAGAAAAATAACATTGTCAACCGGTACAATCTTATCAGTTTCTAGAAGAAAATGGTCAACTATTAAAAATTACTTCTAAATTTTTCCGTTTATCAGGATTACATAACCGCTTATTAAAAAAATAGACCATTAAGAAAAATTTAACCAATAATTCTGTATCTTGTATTCCAGTATGTAGTCAAAGTCACCCACAAGTTTGCTCTAAATATTATTATTCATGGGAGATACTCTATTTTTCTTACTTACATCTTTTTTACAAAAAGAAAATATTCATTTGAATCAAGATGAATTAAAACTACAACTCTTAAGCCATCCTTCTTATCCTAGTTTACATTCTGTTACAGGGGTTCTTGGTCATTTTAATATTAAAAACATGGCGTTGGAAGTCCCTAAAAATAGAGAAACGCTGTTTCAGCTACCAACTAGTTTTATTTCTATTATCATTGAAAAAAATGAATTTGTCATCGTAACTCAACATGAAAATAATATTGAGCTATTATACAGTAACAAGAAAAAAAAGATTGTTTCATTAGATGAATTTTTAGAAATGTGGAGCGGAATTATAGTAGTAATAGAGAAAGATACTTTTGTGATACCTAATAAAAAAGTAACAAATACAACATTGTTAAATAGTGTGTATGTATTAAGTGCAATAGTGATATTAGGTTTATTCTTCATTACCAAACCATCTTTATTTCAATCTACTCATTTTGTTTTGTCTTTAATTGGTATAGGAATTAGTTCTTTAATAGTAAAACATGAACTTGGTTTTCAATCAAAAGCTATTGATAAATTTTGTACTGCTACTGAGTCAACTAGTTGTGATGCCGTTTTAAATTCTAAAGGAGCTTCTATATCAAAACATTTTAAATTAAGTGATATAAATCTGATCTACTTTATCGGAATAGCCTTGTCATGGCTTTTTTTAGTAAACTTTTCTACTAATAATAGTACAATAATTATAATCTCATTAATTACAGTACCCATTACGCTGTATTCAATCTATTATCAATATATTATTATCAAAAAATGGTGTCCTTTATGTTTAGGGATAGTAGCAGTTTTATGGTTACAATGTTGTACATTGTTTCTAGCAAAAACTTCTTTTATAAGTATAAAACTTGACTTTAACAGCAGTTTTATACTTTTTTTTAGCTTTTTAATTACCGCTACCTTATGGTTATTTATAAAACCTCTGTTAAAAAAACAACAAGAATTGGAGAAGCTAGAAATTGAGCATTATAAATTTAAACGGAATTTTGAATTGTTCAATGCTGTTTACAGTAAAAATGAAATAATTAATACGCAGCCAATTGATTCTAAAGAAATTGTATTAGGCAATAAAAATGCCTTATTACGTATTCTTATTGTTACCAATCCATCTTGTTTTTATTGTAAGGAAGCACATACTGATCTAGAAAATATCTTAAAGAAAAATTCTGATACCATTAACATCACCATCCGCTTTAATATAAACATCAAAGATAAAAATAGTATTGCTCATCGGGTAACTGAAAAACTGATTGAAATTTATAATACTGAATCAGAAGAACTATGTATAGACGCTTTGCATGAGGTTTATAAAAGTGATGTAGATTTGGATAAATGGATATTTAAATGGGGAGAGCCAAGTAATGGTATTTTTAACAACTTATTAAAGATGCAGCAAGATTGGTGCCATGAAAATAGCATCAATTTTACACCGGCATTATATGTTAATGGTAAGCAATTCCCAAAAGAATACAACAGAAGTGATTTGAATTATTTTATTGAAGATTTAATCGAACAAAATGAAAGCAATAGCATAGAATCAACAAAAAATGAAAAAGAACTCGTATAAAATCAAAGTCCTCTCTAATTAGAGAGGACTTAGGAACAATAATCTTCTCGCGAAAGATAGACTGAAACCTTGACAGTCTCAAAATGTTCAAGGCAAATATAGTTTAAAATTTTTATTATGAAAAAATTAGTAAATTTAAAAGGTGCTAAGGCACTTAACAGAAAAGAACAAAAAGAAATTTTTGGAGGCGAGCCCCCAATACCACATGGTGATGGTCAAGGTGGCAGTGGTGGTGGTGGTGGCGCGCCTTGCTCTGCATGTTCCGTAAGTTCTGATTGTAATTCAGGAGTCTGTATGACATCTAGTGGAGATTGTCAACACCTCCCTTGCGGATGCTTGAGTTATAAGCATTGTTTGTAGTTTAAATACTATTTAATACCCGTTATACATTATAATTAAAAAAAATATTTACTTTACTAAGAATTAGCTAGTTGTTTTATCTGTAAAACATTAATTATGAATAACTTAAATGTATAACGGATATTTAATTAAAATTATATAGAAATGAAGACATCCTTTTATTTTAAAATCCTCCTTTTTATTTTTTTATCATCATGTAATAAAAAAAACCTTGAAAAGAAGTTTGTTCTTAAAGGTGTATTAAAAGGTGAAATACCTGAATATATATATTTGCACTATGGAGAAATTAAAGATACGGCCAGAATAGAAAATGGGCAATTTCAGTTCAAGGGTACAGTAGATGGTCCAATTAGATCAAATCTTGTAATACCCAATCATTCAACTATGGTCGATGATAATTTTTATTTGGAAAATAGTGTTATTAAAATGGAAGTTTCAGTAGAGAAGAAAAAAATAAAGTCTTACGAAATTAATTTTATTAAAATAGATACCATACAAGGCTCAAAAACTGAAATCATTAAGAATGATTTTAAGATGTTTGAGAAAGCGCATAAGGGTGATTTAGATTGGAATTCAAAATTATTCAAAAAACTTGAAGCAATTTTAACAAAGTATCCAAAAAATCGATATAGCGCTGATCTATTTCAAAATCAGATTAAAAAAAATATTTTTAGTAAGGGACAAGTAAGAACACTTTTTAGTAAAATTGATACGTTAATAATTTCACGAAGACAATTGGAAGACATTCGTAGAATATTGGATCCACAAAGAATATTGGAAGTTGGTGATAATCTTTATGATTTCTCCTTACCAGGAGTCAATAATAAATTGATTGACACGAAGAATTTTAGGGGTAAAGTACTTTTGATAGAATTTTGGGCTTATTGGTGTGTTCCATGTAGAAAAATAACTCCAGAATTACTAGAAGTTTATGATGAGTTTAGGAATTCAAATTTCGAAATTTTAGGAGTTTCATTAGATCACGATAAACAAAAATGGAAACAAGCCATCCTTAAAGACAAAATCACTTGGGGAAATGTAGTTGCTATTGAAGCCTTTGAAAGTAAGGTTGCAATTGATTATGGAATCTACTCTCTTCCAAATAATTATTTATTAGATAAAAATGGAACTATTGTAGCCAAAAACATTTCTGTTGATGATCTGAGAGGATTTTTGAAAGAAAAATTATGATACATTATTCTGATTTGATCATAATTTCGATTTGAAAAAATTCCCACATTATAAACAGACGGAATCAAAAGATTGCGGACCTACCTGTATAAAGATAGTTACCAAGCATTATGGTAAAACTATTCATATACAGAATTTACGTGATCTGGCAGAAACTACTAGAGAAGGTAGTAGTTTGTTAGGCTTGAGTGAGGCTGCTGAGAAAATTGGTTTTCATACCATTGGTGTAAAGGTGAATTTTGAAAAACTATTAGAAGCACCTTTACCTTGTATTGTACATTGGAATAAAAATCACTTTGCAGTTCTTTATAAGATCAAAGTCCTCTCTAATTAGGGCTTGCTGATTTTACAAGAAGTTAAAATTCATTTTTCAAGCAGTTTGATAACAATTTTTATTTTTAGATAAAGTAGAGTTAAAAAAGCACCTGCATTTTTCACTAATATTCTTAAAAAA
>JAKISU010000055.1 GCA_021648445.1 Flavobacteriaceae bacterium | reverse complement strand
ATCATTCCATTGGTGATGAGTATCTACAAAGCTATCTCGATGAATATTGCTACAAGTTCAACAGGAGATACTTCGATTCGGTATTCGATAGAGTCGTAATTACCTCTGTGTCTTGTAAATGGAAGAGGAATGTGCAAACTATCGGATAGTCATATAGTTTATTGAGAAATGCCGGCTTGTCGAGAGCTAAAACACAATATTTAAAAAATGTAGCAGCTTTTTCATTAGAAAATGATATGTCTTTTGATTATTTATATGAGAAAACTGATCAGGAAATTATTGATTATTTAACAACCATAAAAGGTGTTGGAAAATGGACAGTACAGATGATACTCATGTTCCCGATGGATAGATTAAATGTATTTCCTGTAGATGATTTGGGTATTCAACAACGAATGATGAATTTGTATACTATTGATGTTGAAAAAAGATGTTAAAACCTACATTGAATGAAATTGCCGAAAGCTGGCAACCGTACCGTTCATTAGCGTGTAAGTATCTTTGGAAAATGAAACTGTAAACTAATCCAATCCCTTAAATTTTCTATATTCAGAACTTTTTTTAATTAATAAATCAATGACTTCCATTCTTCTATCTTTTATATATAAGTCTATAATTCCTTTTGACTTACAATATTCTAGAAAACCGTCTATTTCTTCACGAGGAATTTTTAATGTTTCAATAAAAAAGTTTTCACCTAAATAACCAACGATGTTATTTGGTGTTTCTTTCACTTTTTCCTCATATTTATATTTCTCATATTTTAAACGCCTTTTACGTTGCCCTATTTTGCTGATTTCACCTATTAAAGGGTCAAGCGCAAATTTAAGTAAGCCTAGTACATTACCCCCAATTGGTATATTTGGGTTCGTTAAATTATTTGGATTTGGTGGTTTTAGTCTATCTATTTCATCAAGATCGTTTACAACAGGTTTGCTAAAATCAATCATAGAAAAATCTAATGTACCTGAACTTATCTTAGAAACAGAATCTTTAACATTTCTAGCATCATTAAATAAGCTACCAGATAAGTTATGCGCTTTAACTTCCACTTCATCTAACTCATTAATTTTTTGAAATAATTCAATAGTAATTAATTTGTTTTTAATAAGTTGTTTAGTAATTAGAGCTTGCTGATTTACTCTAGCCCAGACAAGTAGTAAGTTGTTTATTTCTATCTAGACTTTCGTAAGAATTACCAAGAGCTCTGTTTAGGTTTTTTCGACTACGAACAAATACTGTTGTCATAGCTATATAATATTTTTTATTAAAATAAGCACAAAAAACAGCGTACATTTCCGCTATTTTCATAAGATTTACAAGATTCATTACAAAGAATATAGCACCTATCCAACTCTCAGAGGTATCACTTCTTTTTGCTTTTATATCACTTAGTCCATAAGCATTCTTTCCTTGTCCAAATTTACCCTCTATTAGGTTTCTTTGATTTCTTTCTTCTTTAAGTTTTCGCCTTTGATAAGCATTTAGCTTTTTCTTTGGAGGTCTTCCTAAAGGCTTACCTACAATACGTATTTCTTTGTCTTTCAGGAACTCTCGATTTTTCTGGTTCAAGTAAATTTGGTCTGCTAAGACTAATTCGGGATAATGTCCATAAGTTTTTTTGTAAAAATTGACTTGTAATGCTAAGTCAACTGATTCATTAAAGTTGTCCCAACTGATATGTTCTACTCTACTAAAACCATCTACTTCACTGGCACTTATTTTGGCTCCAAATTCTGTAGAGGCTTTATCTTTTCCTCGTGGTATAGGACGAACATAAGGCTGATAGATGTTTACAACTCTATTTGTAACACTATGGCTTTTTTGATTGTACATATACTTTTGTTGGTCATAGAGCAGTTGTATAACCCAATAGATCTTTTGGTCTCGCCATGATAAAGGAAATTTATAAGGATGTGGATTGCTTTTAAAATAAAGGTGATCTAACTTTTCATTCCGCTTTTTAGCTTCAATATTATCTAAAAGCTTCTCTATATATGATAAATTACGTTTTAAATATCCTAATTGTTTCCTGATGAATTTACGTATGTTCTTTCTTGATTTTTTTCTGTTTTTTGAAAAGTTTAGATATGCTGTTGCTACTATTCTTCTATATGTACGTGGCTTTTTTCTATAGGTACTTTGCTTATACAAAAGATCTATAAAACGCTCACTTTCTTTTCTTGCGGTGTTTAATAGACCAACATCTGTTGGATATATGATTTTTTGATCGGCAACTGTTGCATCAATCTTTAGTGTTCCTTTATTTGGATTATCTTGTTGCTTTTGTGATGATGGTTTGTTCTTAGTCGTATTACTAGGTGTATTTTCTGTGGGATTGTTTTTTGAAATATTCTTCTTCTTTTTGGGTTTTATGCTGTCTGCCTTTTCTATTATCTTTTCATTCCATTTATCGAAAGATGTAGCTCCCATGCGCTTTCTTATGTCAACAAATACAGTAGGATGAAAAGGAGTCTCTACCTGAAAACTTGTCAAACCACAAAAATATTGCAAATAAATATTCTCACTTATCATACTGACTGTTCCTCTATCGTCTAAACCTAATTTGTGTTTAACAATAAGCGCACCTATTACCATACGGGCATCAATGCTTTCTCTACCTGAATATTGGTTAAGTTTTGTTATATAAACTTTTGCTAAATCGTCCCAAGGAACTACTTTGGCTAACTTAACCCACCGATTATCAGGAAATAAGCTATTGTCAAATGGTGTGGAAAATCCCTCTAAGGTTAATTGATTGGCTGGCGTATATTTGATCATAAGTGCAAAGCTTTATGCCATAAATATACAAAAACCTTTGCATTTATACATAATATTTTAACGAAATATTTAACCTATTTTATTGAAATACAATTAGTTATGTCTGTTTTTTTAGAAAATCAGCAAGCCCTAATTAGTAAATAACCTAAAACAAACTTTTATAACGTCTGTTCGAGTGCCATCCTGCCAAAGGCGGATGGTGTATCGAGAACTAATTAATCAATTGAAAATCACAAAAAACTGATTTAAGATTAATCTTCAAACACCTCTTCAATTATTTTTCCTGTATTAGCATTGGGGAAACTGATTTGTAATAAATTAGCCAATGTAGGTGCAATATCTATGATAGGAATATATCTTTTAGACTTCCCTTTTTTTATACCTTTACCATAAAATAATAAAGGTACATGTGTATCATAATTATAACCTGAACCATGAGTTGTCCCGGTACGTTCCTTCCATACAATAGTTGACGGGTTTGGAACTATCAGTATATCACCAGATAGCTTTTGATTATAACCATTTTGTAACAAACGTAAAACACCTCGCGTAAAGTTTGTAGTTTGCAGTGTTTGAGCAGTTACCACTTTATAAACTCCATTAAAATTAATAATTTCATCAGCAATAGTTTTAACAACTTTATAAGTATCAAGGTGTAATTCTTTAATTTTCCTTTTATTTAAAAATAGTTGAAAATTGGAAATATTTTCCACTAAACTATCTGATTTAAAATAATTTAAAGTAACCTCGTTTACAAGTTTTTTAAGTTCTTTTTCATCAAAATATCCGGCTGGTATTTTAAGACTTTGCAAATATGAAGGTACTTGTACAGCGGCATGATCTGCAGTTAAGAATAAAGTATAATTACCTTTGCCTACCTTCTTATCTAAAAAATTAAAAAAAGAAGCTAAGTCTTTATCTAACCGTAAATATGTATCTTCAATTTCTTTTGAGTCAATTCCAAATTGATGACCTATGTAATCAGTACTCGAAAAACTTATAGCCAAAAAATCAGTAAAATTATCTTGTCCCAGTTGTTCTGCAATAATTGCAGTTTCTGCAAAATCTTTAACTATAGTATTTCCATAAGGTACTCTTTTCAATAAATCAAAATTGCCATTGTTTGTTTTTAATTCTGATAAATTATATGGAAATGTTGGAGTTTTTTTTCCTTTAAACAATCCTTCAAATGTATTGTTGTCTTCAATGCTCTCGGTATATAAATTAATATCATACAGCGTATTCCATGTTTGGTTTAAATAACCGGAAATTTTACCGGAATTATTAAAATCAACTACCCAGTCTGGTAAGGTATCCTTATAAAAAGAACTGGTAATAAACTTCCCATCATCTTTTCCTTGATACCAATATGCTGCATTTGCAGTATGTCCGGCAGGAAATATTGCTGAACGATCTTTAATACTTACTCCTATAACCTTACCTTTTTTGTTTTGAGACAAGTACAGTTCATCCGTAATAGTAGTTGAAAATAATCTATAAGGTGATTTTTTTCCTCCTTTTTTTGCTCCAACCGTCTCATAATTATCATCATCAACACAATAAATTGACTTTTTTAAAAACTTATCATACCAACTATTACCTATAATACCGTGATGTTGTGGAGTTGTACCTGTATAAATTGAAGCATGTCCTACAGCTGTATAGGTTGGAATATAATTAAAATGTGCATTTTCACAGCTGAAGCCATCATTCATTAAACGTTTAAAACCATTCTCAGAATATTTGTCATAAAATCTAGTTAAATAATCGTACCTCATTTGATCAATAACAATACCTATAACAAGTCTAGGCTTTTTGTTTACTGATTTAGTTATGCTATTTTCTTTTGGGTTTACTATATTGGTTTGGGCAACACATGCAGTAAAAAAAATAAATAACAATATAAATAAGTGTTCTTTTTTCATTTAAGTAAGGTTTTATAAACTATCTTCAAAATTAAAGCTTTTTTTACATTTAAAATTATATTTTTGAGTATTGATAAAACAGGTATAACCATTATTTAATACAAATAAAGCTGTTAAAATTTTGATTCACTATTTTAAATCTATAGGAAGGTATTTTTTAATGCTGCAGCAAGTTTTTAAAAGCCCACAAAAACGTTCGGTTTTTAGAGAACTTATATTTAAAGAAATAGAAGATCTAGGTATTAGTTCAATAGGTATTGTTGCCTTTATCTCTTTTTTTGTAGGCGGTGTTGTTGTTATTCAGACTGCATTAAATTTAGAAAGCCCGTTAACTCCAAGGTATTTAATTGGGTATGCTTCTAGAGAATCGTTGATACTTGAATTTTCGCCCACCTTAATATCTATTATTTTAGCAGGGAAAGTAGGTTCTTATATTGCTTCAAGTATAGGAACTATGCGAGTAACTGAGCAAATTGACGCATTAGAAGTTATGGGCATAAATTCATTAAATCATTTGGTTTTACCCAAAATAATTGCCAATATTTTCTTTTATCCTTTTGTGATTGTCATAAGTATAGCATTAGGAATTTTTGGAGGTTGGGTTGCCGGAAATATTACCGGATTGGTAAGTTCTACTGATTATCTAACGGGTATAAGAACTGATTTTGAACCTTTTCATATTACTTATTCATTAATTAAAACTTCAATTTTTGCTTTTGTTATTGCTACAATACCTGCATATCATGGTTTTTATGTAAAAGGCGGAGCCATTGAAGTTGGTAGAGCCAGTACAAGAGCAGTTGTTTGGACAAGTGTTGTAATTATTGTTCTAAACTATATTCTAACTCAAATGATTTTAGGAAAATGATTGAAGTAACCAATCTATATAAAGAATTTGACGGAACACCTGTACTAAAAGGTATTAATGCAACCTTTGAAAAAGGGAAAACTAGTTTAGTAATAGGACAAAGTGGTTCCGGTAAAACTGTTTTCTTAAAGTGTATGTTAGGCTTATTAACTCCTGAAAAAGGAGGTATTTGTTATGACGGCAGGCATTATGGTGAAATGACAGAAGATGAAAAGCGAAACTTAAGAAAAGAAATAGGAATGGTATTTCAGGGCAGTGCCTTATTTGATTCCTCAAGTGTTGAAGAAAATGTAATGTTTCCGCTTAAGATGTTTACCAATCAACCATATAATGAAATGTTAGAACGCGTAAACTTTGTATTAAAAAGAGTAAACCTAGAAAATGTAAATGATAAATTTCCTGCAGAACTTTCAGGAGGTATGCAAAAGCGTGTAGCAATCGCCAGAGCAATTGTAATGAATCCAAAATATTTATTTTGTGACGAACCGAACTCAGGTTTAGATCCAAAAACAGCTATTGTAATTGATAATTTAATACAGGAAATTACAAATGAATATAATATTATCACCGTAATTAACTCTCATGATATGAATTCTGTGATGGAAATAGGTGAAAAAATTATCTTTTTAAAAGATGGTGTTAAAGAATGGGAAGGCACCAGTGATGGTGTATTTAGAACTGATAATAAAGCGATAACTGATTTTGTTTACTCATCAAATTTGTTTAAAAAAGTAAGAGAAGCACAGCTTAAAGAAAAAGGTATGTAAAATATGTTGGATGACTGATGACTGATGACTGATGACTGATGACTGATGACTGATGACAAAAATAAACTTTAAATAACTTTACCTATAAACTTTTAACATTACTCCCTTACTACTTTCAATGTATCTAGCTCTAAACGTTTTTTAAGCCATAATTTTAATTTCTGCTCTTGTTGCTCTCGTATTTTTCTTTTAATATTATCTTTCCATTTTACACTAAAAACATTTATAGAGTCCATCTTATTATAACGGATAGAATCTAGCTTATTAAAACTGGTTGAAATCTGCCTATAATAACTCATTTGCTCAATACCTTCGTAAATAATTTTAGCCTCTTCGCTAATGGTCTTAAATGGCACTTGGCTTTCATAAAATTTTGATAATTCACTTTCTAACAGGTGAATACGGTCTTCTTTTTCTTTAATACTTTCATCACGTGAAGTAATAATTTTTTGATTTTGGGCATATAAATCGGTTAAATTTTTAACTTCATCTCTTAAATCAGAATTATCAACACCTTGTTTCATAATTAATGTAGTGCCTTTGAGTCCAAACTCTGTAAGCTTATTATGCCACTTATTTTGTTCTTCTTTAGAAAGGTTTTTACCATATAAGACAATATCTATTTGATTATTTTTATAATTAAAATTACCATCATCTTCATCAATAATACTAATTCCACTTTCTTTTAATTCTTTTACAAAATTACTTGCATTTTGTTTGAATTGTTTTTCTTTAAATAAGCCATAAAATTGATAAACACTACCTGCTAAAATTAAAAAAGCTACTATTGATGCAAATTGAGCAATTCGCTTACGTTTCGCAGAATTGATATATTTTACCATCGGAAAATTTAAAAACTTCACAATCATAAATGTTGCCAAAGCAATAAAAATAGTATTGATTACAAATAGAAACATGGCTCCAAAAAAGTAGTTAAAATTACCAATTGCTAACCCATAACCTGCTGTACATAATGGTGGCATTAAAGCTGTAGCAATTGCTACACCCGCTACGGTATTGGTTTGAAGTGATGGACGAGTAATAGCTATTATTAAGGCTAGACCACCGGCAATGGCAATAAAAACATCTCTAACATCTGGTCTGATCCTCGCTAAAATCTCCGGTGTTGCTTCGTGAAATAACGGAATACTAAAAAACAAAAATGATGTTAATAAACTAAGACCGACCATTACCCCTAGATTAGCCATCGATTTTCGCAGCGTATCAATATCATTAATACCAATAGATAAGCCAACACCTAAAATGGGTCCCATTAATGGAGAAATAAGCATCGCACCAATAACTACTGCAGCTGAATTTGCATTTAACCCTATTGAAGCTATGAGTATAGAAAATACTAAAATCCAGGCAGTGTGCCCTTGCATAGAAATATTATCTTTAATGACTTGCGCGGTACCTGCTTTATCAATATTTGTTTTGATGTCTAATAAAGCAGCTAAAAATTCTTTGACTCCACCGATTAATCCGGTAACTTTCTTTTTGGCTTCCTCTGTTTTGACTTCTAGATCTATTTCGGTCTTAGGGGTTTCTTCCATGGGGTTATTTTTGGATACATTAATCTCTCGACTGTACTGAAACAAATTCAGCATAAACTGCTCGAGGTGACATTCAAAATATTTTTATATTAAATCATCTCCAAACTTCTTTTTCACTTCGGCAACGATTTGCTTAATCTCTTGTTCATTTTTTTTAGGACATATCAATAATACATCTTCTTTTTCAACTATAATAAAGTCATCTAACCCTTGAATAACAACATGTTTATTTTTTGAAGTGCTTACCATATTATTTGAAGCATCTTTAAAAATAGTATTCGCATTTACAATAGCATTATTATTTTTATCCTTATCTAATTTTTCATATAAAGAACTCCATGTTCCTAGATCATTCCATCCAAAATCAACAGGCAGTGTATAAATATTAGTTGCATTTTGCATAATACCATAATCTATAGAAATATTCTCGGCATTTGCATAATTATCTTCAATAAAGTCATCTTCAAAATCAGTATTAAACGCATGAGCTCCCTGACAAAATAAAGTATTCATTTCAGGTAAATATTTTTCAAAAGCGGTAATAATACTTTTTACGCTCCAAATAAAAATTCCTGCATTCCATACGTAATTTCCACTTTCAAAAAACTGAGTGGCTGTTTGTAAATCAGGCTTTTCAGTAAACTGATTCACTTTTTTTATTTCGACATCTGCTTTTTCAAATTCGATATAACCATAACCGGTATTCGGATATGTTGGTTGAATACCCAAGGTCATCAACATATCTTTTTTAGCACATTCATCAAATGATGTTTGAATATTCTTTATAAACTCTTCTTCATTATCTATCCAATGGTCAGAAGGTGCCACAATCATCACAGCATCAGAGTTCTTTTGCTTTATTTTTAATGCTGCATATAAGATACATGGTGCTGTATTTCGCATAGCAGGCTCTAATAACAATTGTTGTTCTGTAACTCCGTCAAGCTGACTCAATACTAATTCTTTGTATTTTTTATTAGTTGCTATCAATATGTTTTCTTGTGGAATTAATTTTGCTAATCTCTTAAATGTTTTTTGTAAAAGGGAATCGCCCTTCCCTAACATATCGTGAAATTGCTTTGGAAACTTTTGAGTGCTTACAGGCCAAAATCTTGAGCCTACACCACCTGCCATTATTACTGCGTAATAGTTTTTGTTCATATTTTTTATCATTCCTGTGAAAGCAGGAATCCAGTTTTATTATTTATGAGATTCCCGCCTACGCGGGAATGACACTTAATTTATTAATTGTACCTCAGCATTTTGATGAAATAAATACCTTTTCTTAGTTGATAATTCAACACACTCATAGCGTGTACGTCTTTTATTACCTCGTTCAAAAATACGTTTATTATGTATAAATTTACCTTGTACAGGTATTTCAAAGATAAAACTATTTCCGTTTTTCTCATCAAATTGTTTTAATGCTAATGATAACCTAACATCTGCATCTGTACTTGCCTTAGGGTTTTTTAAATATTTAGCTAAAAGTGGTAACAATTCTAATGGATAAATTTCAGGATTCACAAAAGGTAACATTAAATGTTGAAAGTGTTGCTTCCACGCTACCCCATGAGGTTTTACATTGCCAAATTTTTGATATGTTACCAAATGTGCAATCTCATGAATCAATGTCAATAAAAAACGATACTGATTCAAATCATTATTTACCGTGATTTGAAATTGACCCGTTCTTAATTTTCTAAAATCACCATGTTTTGTTTTACGATTATTTACGATTTTTAATTTACATGGATATTTACTTAATAAATCAATAACCAAGTCAATAGATTGCAATGGAATATATTTTTTTAAAGCTTCTCTCATACTATAATTTATGGCGTAGTAGATGAAACCTGTAACACTTTACCATTATACATTTTATTTCCTGTCAATGCAAAATCAGCAATATAAGTAGCCATTTCTGTAGCAGTTGTTGGTGCTTTATAATCAGGAAAAGCTTCAGCCAACATTTCGGTTTGTACAGCGCCTAAGGCTAATGCATTAAATATTATTCCTTGTTCTTTATATTCTTCAGCTAATAATTCTGTTAAGGTAATAACTGCACCTTTTGAAGAACTATAAGCTGCTAAACCCGGAAACTTCATACTACCTTGGATTCCGCCCATACTACTAATTGTCACTACATGACTACCTGATTTTAAATAAGGCAATAATATTCTAGTTAATTCCGCTACAGCGAAAACATTTACTTTATAAACTTCAATAAAATCCTGTACCGTTGTTTCTGCAAAGGGTTTGTTGATTAATTTTCCTGCATTATGAATTACAATATCAATATTATTCCAATTTTTATTTACAAATTGAGAAACCTTATTCAGTTGATTTTCATCAGATATATTAACCTTTAATGTGGAAATAGTTGGATGATTTTCTTGTAATTTATATAAAGGTTTAATATTTCTGGATAGAGCTAATATTTGATGTCCCTGAGAAGCTAAAAACTTCACTAATTCAAAGCCTATACCTCTGCCGGCACCTGTTATAATTATTTTTTTAACACTCATTATTCACTTAAGTTAGATTACGTTAGAAATCTACCATTTTTTTTGATACTTTTATACTTCAAATTTAAACTAATTAAATAATCTCAACCGTATCATGAAGAAATTTATCACATTATTCTGTTTATTATTTACTTTATTACTTTCTGCTCAAAGTACCTATTTACATTGTGGAAAATTGATAGATACAAAAAATGGTAAGGTTTTAAATGAAATGACTGTTGTTATTACCGGTAATAAAATAACTGATGTTAAAAAAGGGTATATACTCTCATCGTCTGAAAAAGATATCACTATTGACTTAAAAACTAAAACTGTAATGCCGGGGCTGATAGATATGCATGTTCATATTGAAGGGCAATTAAGTCCGAAAAGATATATAGAACCTTTTGTATTAAATGATGCAGATGTGGCCTATAATGCACAAGGATATGCTAAAACTACATTGATGGCAGGGTTTACAACGGTAAGAGATTTAGGTGGTAGTG
Organism: Flavobacteriaceae bacterium; assembly: GCA_021648445.1. Classification (GTDB taxonomy): domain Bacteria; phylum Bacteroidota; class Bacteroidia; order Flavobacteriales; family Flavobacteriaceae; genus Aureibaculum. Next base: position 7,824 of record JAKISU010000055.1, on the reverse strand, counting down.
GCGTAAATGTTTCTTTGAGAAATGCTATCAATCAAGGAAAAGTTATAGGTCCAAGAATTTTAACTGCCGAAAAATCGTTGGCAACAACAGGAGGTCATGCTGACCCAACAAATGGAAGAAAGAAAACATTAATGGGTGATCCGGGACCAAAAGATGGTGTCGTAAATAGTGTAGATGATGCTAAAAAAACAGTAAGACAGCGTTATAAAAATGGAGCAGATATGATTAAGATCACTGCCACAGGTGGTGTTTTGAGTGTTGCTAAAAGCGGACAGAACCCACAATTTACCATCGAAGAAATAAGAGCCATCACACAAACTGCTAAGGACTATGGCATGCATGTAGCTGCTCATGCTCATGGTGATGAAGGTATGCAAAGAGCAATTTTAGGTGGTGTAAAAACTATAGAACACGGTACCTTAATGAGTGATGAAACTATGGAATTGATGAAAAAACATAATGTATATTATGTACCCACTATAACTGCAGGAAAATCTGTTGAAGCTAAAGCAAAGATCAAAGGTTTTTTTCCTGAAATAATTGTCCCTAAAGCATTGGCTATCGGTCCTAAAATTCAACAAACTTTTGGTAAAGCTTATAAAAAAGGTGTAAAAATTGCTTTTGGTACTGATGCAGGCGTTTTTGACCATGGTGAAAATGGTAAAGAGTTTGGTTATATGGTTGAAGTAGGTATGCCGGCTATAGAAACTATTCAGTCTGCAACTGTCACTAATGCTATAGTATTAGAAATGAGTGATAAAATTGGCAGTATTGAAGTTGGTAAGTTAGCTGATATTATTGCTGTTGATGAAGACCCTACCAAAAATATTCATACTATGGAAAAAGTGAGTTTTGTAATGAAAGATGGAGTTATTTACAAACAATAAATTTAGTGCAAAAAATTCAATAAATGTTTTTAATTCTCTTCTTCAAAAATAATATGTTGGTAAGCACCAATATCAGGTAAAATAGTTCTATTAATATTTAGTATATCAAAAGGCACTTGTAATGCTCCATTAGCATCTGCATTATTATTTGCATCTGAATCTTGTCCAATAATATATTGATTAGTAGTCACATCTTTAAACTGAGCTACACCGTTTAAAATAATATTTTGATACACATTTGTATCGGTAAAATCAAATAAAGGGTTATTTAATAAATCGGCATTGGTTGTATTAAACTTGAGCATACTATTTTTGACATTATAATTAAATAATGATCCTTCAACCTTATCTAATACAAACTCTACATTTTGATTACCATCAATAATACAATTGGTAAAATTCGCTGCTAATAGATCTCTAGTTTCAATTACTTGTGAACCATTATCCACAAAAGTGAAAAAATTATTGATTAATACTGTCGGAAAGTCTCTAAAACTACTATTCCAATAGTTAGCAAAAGTACAATGGGTAAAATTGTATGTGCCACCAATAGTACATGCCAAAGATGACAATCCGTTATTAGCAATCACTACATTTTCACCTAAGATATTTGTTTGTCTTCCCAATATCCCATAGTTCGATGTATTATAAATTTGTGTGTTCTTTATAGTAAGTGTTGGATTTGCATTGGCAATTGCATCAACTAACAGACCTATAGTATTATTTTTAATAATTGCATAGTTTATACTATTATTCTTACTACCATCTCGCAACCAAATAGTTGCCCATTGTCCTGCTGTATCTTCAAACGCCGGTTCTAATCGGTCATCTTCAAATAGAACCTCATTATCAAATTCACCATTAACTATAAGGGTTGCATCTTTTTCAACAATAAGTCCTGAATTATTATGAAAATACAAAGTTGTACCTGCCTCTATAGTAAGTGTTGCATTTTCAGGAATGCCAACAAAATCATAAATAAGATATGGTTTTTCATTGGTAAATGTAGTATTACCGTCTAATAAAGTACCACGGACAGTAATAGGGTTTCCTTCATCATCTAAACCTAAAACAATTTCCTCATACGTAAAACTATTATCAGGGTTCAATGTCCTATCTGGTCTAATCAAATGAACATCTAATACCAATGCTTCTAATTTAACATCTTGCTCATTTATACCTGAATCAAAAACTACTGAATCTCTATAAAAAAATTCTGTATCTGTTATCTGGTCAAAATCAACTGTAGCTTCTACAAAAACAAAAATGCTGTCTTTGGCTAGAATGTCAATATTTTCAAATGATTTTCCGGGAATACCATCAACATTTAATCGGTAAAAAGAAGCTTCTCCTCTACCCAATTGAATATTAGGTATCGTAATAGGATCATTACCTCTATTATATACTTTAAAACTTTGGGTGCTAGAACTGATATTATCAAACACTCTATTCAACAAAACAGTATCTACAGAAAATTCGAGTTCGCCGGTACTTAGTATGGTACCAAAATCTTTACGACATGAGCTTAAAAAAATGATCAAAAAAATTGTAATGAAAGAATAAAGTATTCGCATCTAACTGTTTTATATAAAGTATAACTATAAACCCTATTTTTTATTACTTCTTAAATAATTTAATTTCAAACACTTTATCCCAATCTTTACCTGTTACAAAAAGTCTGTCATTTTTAGTATCATAGGCTATTCCATTAAGTACATTATCGTCTCCTTTCTGTCCGGCTTTGGTTTGTAAACCTTTTAAATTGGCTATGCCTTCAATAGCACCGGTTTTAGGGTTTATAATTAAAATACTATTCTGTTGCCATTTATTGGCATATATTTTACCATTTATATATTCAATCTCATTGAGGCTTCCAACCTTACGCTTATCCGTATATGCTTCAATAAATGACTCCTCAACTTGCGTTTCCGGATTTAAAAACCAAATACGCTCAGTACCATCAGTTTTAATTAATTTAGAACCATTATGGGTCAAGCCCCAGCCCTCTTTACTTTGATTATAGTTGAATTCTTTTATCTTTTCAAACGTTTCTAAATTAAATACAAAGCCTTTTTTGCCTTGCCAGGTCAGCATATATATCTTATCATTGAAAATAGTCATTCCTTCTCCAAAGTACTGTTTATCAATCTCAATTTTTTGTAATACTTTCCCTGTTTTTAATTCAACTTTACGCAGAGAAGATTCTCCTCTTTGCCCTGTACTTTCATATAAAAATCCGTTGTGATATTCTAAACCTTGTGTAAAAGCATTTTTATCATGTGGAAACTCATTAATTACTTCATAAGTATATATTTCTGGCGGATTTATTCCATAAAAATGAATAGTATTGGTTAATTTTTTTTGCTTATCTCCATAAAAAACGGTTGCAGAAATTGCATGTTTTCCTAATTTTTTATCAGATATATCAATATTAGTACCTGATGAAAGGCGTTTGCCATCAAGATAGTAACGCACAGAATCAATTGGATTATTATTTTGATCACTAACAGAAACAATTAGTTTTTGATTGACTTTAACTGTTTTTGGAGAAGTTAATTTGAGTTTATATGCATTACCACAAGACACTAAAAAAGTTGTAATTAAAACAACAATGAGCGTTTTTTTCATTTTTTTATCAATTTTCTACTAAAATACTAATATTATCCATGAACTCATTTAATTTTTTTCTTTCACCTGCAAATTTCACATTTAGTCCTCTAATTTTGTAATTTTATTAATTATAGCTGTGCTATACTCCACAAAAATATCTTCATTAGAGAACAAAAGCCAAAATTTTCGGTCTAAAACAAAAAGTTTAAACAAGTTCTATTTGAATTTCCAAAAATAGTATTAAATTTGCACTCTCAAAATAGTCAGGTGTTAATTTTTAACAATGTAGGCTATAATTATAACAATTAAAAATAAAGACGATGAGAAAAGGAATTCATCCGGAAGATTATAGAATGGTAGCTTTTAAAGACATGTCAAATAATGATGTATTTTTAACAAAATCTACTGCAGAAGCAAAAGAAACTCTTGAAGTTGATGGTGTTGAATATCCATTGATCAAATTAGAAATTTCTAGAACATCGCATCCATATTATACCGGTAAAATGAAATTGGTTGATACCGCAGGTCGTATTGACAAATTCAAAAACAAATATGCTAAATTTAAGAAAGCCGCTCCGGTACAAGCTCAACCTGAAGTTAAGGCTGAAGTAAAAGCTGAAGAGGAAGAATAAACCTGCTTACGGCAAGGCTGGCTTTTCAGTTTATATAATTTTAAGATCCGTTAAGATATTAATCTCAACGGATTTTTTTGTTTATGCTTTTTCCTATGAATTTTCGCCTTTTCATTTTAATAATTTAACTAAAGCCATATAACATGAAATAAATCAGTTAAAAGTTATTTCTAAATTGAATTTATACAATTATTGTTTAATGAATGTATTAAATGATTTTTGAAGTAAGAGTTTAGAGTATACTCAAATCATATAGCTTTTCGGGAGTTTTGGCGAAAGTTATTTTTTTCTTTAAAAAGGCAATCCCGAAGCCTCGGGATCAATCATAGCCTTTGTTATGGTTTTATTTTTTAACACATTTAAAGGGAAAAATAACGAGTCAAAAAACCGAAAAACTGTGTGGTTTAAGTAGATATTACTTGAGATTCCGCTTTTCAGCGGAATTAATTCAACTTACTATTTTTAGAATTATTTCTTTCAGTTATAATTCTAAAAATAGAGTTTCATTAACTAAATCTTCTTCATTTGCTGCTTCATCATTTTAATTTGCTCACCTAATACACCATGTTTATCTAATTTTTTTGCTTCTGCTATTAAATTAGTTGCTTCCCTTTTTCTTCTTTTGGTCATTGCTACACCTGCTAATTGCAATTTCGCCATTGCTACATCATGGCTCATAGCCAATCCTAACTTCAATGCTTTCTTAAAATATTTTTCAGCTTGGGTTAAATTTGTTTGTGAAACCAATATACCATGCAAAAAATTAAAATAACCTTCCTGCTTTTTAATCAAAGCGCCTGAAGGGTTTTTAATTTTATCTAGCCATTTCTTAGCACCCGGAAAATCTTGTTTGCGCAAACGCATGAAAGAAAGTAATAACATTTCATTTTTAAAATAAAAAAAAACAAAAATTCCTGCCAACAATATCAAAGAAATTCCATTACCAATATGCTTTTCTGTAAACTCATATACTGCCCAAGCTACAATGGCAAAAGCAATCACTAATTTGATGTTTTTATTAAACATTTTTACAATTTTATATTAAGAGCGTAAAATTACATAATGTTTTTTGTTTAGCTAAAGAATAGTTTAGAATTACATCACAAATTTTTCTTATTTTTATATATAAAATAGTTTTTTGTTAAAGTGTTCATAAAATATGTAAAAGTGCTTTTTTTGATAATAATAATTTAACACAGCGGTCGTTACCTTTAAACACTCCCTATTTAGATGTTAAAAAAGATATTGAAATTTATCATAATTACGCTGATACTAATAACATTAGCTCTCGGTATATTTATAGCATCAGTATATTATGGTGTTTTCGGACACTTACATACTACTGAAGAACTACAAGAATTTCAGAACCAAACCGCAACATTAGTACTCTCTGAAGAAGGACAACTTATCGGAAAATTCTTTGCCGAGAATCGTACTAATGTTAAATATGAACAACTTCCAAAACATTTAGTCAATGCTTTAGTAGCTACTGAAGATGCACGATATTTTGAGCATGAAGGAGTAGATTCTCGCAGTTTACTACGAGTCCTTTTTAAAACAATTCTTTCCAATAAAAAAAGTTCTGGTGGTGGTAGCACTATCAATCAACAATTAGCAAAAAACATGTATGGACGTAAAAATTACGGTCCGTTAACTATGTTGATAAACAAAACAAAAGAAGGATTTTTAGCCAATCGTTTAGAAGGTATTTATAGTAAAGAAGAAATTTTAACCTTGTATTTAAACACAGTCCCTTTTGGGGAAAATGTGCTCGGTATTGAAGCTGCTTCGCGTCGTTATTTTAATAAATCTATTGATAAAACCAACATTGAAGAAGCTGCTGTGTTAATAGGTATGCTAAAAGCCAATACTTATTATAATCCGAGAATGTATCCGGAAAACGCAATCAAACGAAGAAATGTGGTCTTATCTCAAATGGAAAAGTATAACTATCTAGAGTCCACTGTTATTGATTCTTTACAACTACTACCACTCAAACTTGATTATGCCAATTTAGAATCAGAAGGTCCGGCAAATTATTTTTTAGTACAGGTAAAAGATGAGGTTAACAAAATTTTAAAAAGCTATAATACAGCAAAAAATACTGACTATACTATTAGAAACAATGGTCTAACTATTACGACTACTTTAAATTTATCCTTGCAAAAACAAGCCTTAAATGCTTATAAAAACCATCTGAGTGTGATGCAAAACCGATTGCGAGAACAGTATCGCAATAGCAAACATCGCAAAGCATTAGATACATTAGTAAACAAAGAGTTAAAACGCTTAAAACTCACCAAAACTGCTAACGAAAAACAACAACGAGAACTATTTGATTGGAAAGGGTTTTATACCGATTCTATTTCAGTGAGTGATAGTTTACGACATACTTTAACTTTATTGCATGCCGGCTTATTGGCATTAGACCCTCAAACCGGAGCTGTTAAAACATGGGTTGGAGGTATAGATTATCGTACACAGCCTTATGATCAAATTTTTGCTCAACGCCAAGTAGCATCCACCTTTAAACCTATTTTATATGCTGCAGGCTTAGAACAAGGTATTTTGCCTTGTACCTATTTAAATAATAAACCTTTAATTGTATCTGATTTTGACAATTGGCAACCTCAAAATTATGATAAATCAACCGGAGGTAACTATTCAATGGCAGCTGCACTTGCAAAATCTATGAATATTCCAACTGTAAATTTGTTTTTGAATATACCTTTTAATAATTTAAATAATTTATGGCACAAAATGGGTTTTACACAAGAACTGGTACGTAAACCTTCTGTCGCATTAGGCACAGCTAATGCCAGTATTTATGAATTAGCAGTGGCTTATAGTGCTTTTGCAAATGGAGGTTACCATATAAAGCCAAGAACCATACTTAGTATTAAAACTGCTGATGGTACTGTTATTTATAGAAACAGGCTATTAAAACCACTAGAAAAAAATAGAATTATTAATAAAAATACTTCACGGCTACTCACTGCCATGTTGCAAAAAGCAGTTAATGAAGGTACAGGTGCCACATTAAGAAATAAATACGGTATCACTATTCCTTTAGCAGGAAAAACAGGAACTTCACAAGATTATGCTGATGCATGGTTTGCAGCTTACACTCCTAAATTAGTGATAGTAACACGTGTAGGGGCTTCATCACCAAATATACAATTTGCAACAGGCGCTAATGGCTCCGGTAGTAAATTGGCACTACCTTTAGTTGCAAAAACGCTACGTTATGTTCAAAAAAGATATAGCAAATCTTTTGCACCATTGCCAGAATATTATACAGATGCTTTAAATTGTGAGGATTATCTTGAAGATTCCGGTTTTGAATTATTCTTTGGAAAACTCTTTCAAAGAGATAGAACTACTTTAGATAAAGAACAACGAAAAGCTGAACGTAAGGCAGAGCGTAAAGCTAGAAGAGAAAAACGCAGAGCCAATAAAAAGAATAACAATTAATTGTAGTTGATTAGTTATTGGTTAGTATCTAATTCATTCAACTATTTCAAACATTGTTCAATCTTAATTCATCAATCATAAATAAAAGATCTATGTAGGGCTTGCTGATTTTCTAAAAAAATCATTTTATATAATTGAATTTCAGTTAGATAGTCTTATTTTTTATTGATTATTTCTTGGGTAAATGCAAAGGTTTTTGTATCTTATCTGCTATAAACCCG
>JAKISU010000054.1 GCA_021648445.1 Flavobacteriaceae bacterium | reverse complement strand
AATTTTGCTTTTTTTGCAATAACAAAATACAACTTTTAAAACAGTTTTCCAATTTTAAATCACCTTAAAATATCAATAAAATCAATACTTAACAGTTTATTGAATGTGTTTTTCGGGGGATGGCTAAATTATTTTAAAATATATGACAAACCTATCACTAGAATACTTAGTAAGAAAGCCCAAAACAACTCCGATAGCTATGGGAGCAAACCCTCCCCTACTTATATTACTTCATGGTTATGGTAGTAATGAACAAGACCTATTTTCTTTTGCTGAAGAATTACCAGATGAATTACTAATTATCAGTGCAAGAGCACCGCTTTCTATGGGTTTTGGAAGTTATGCTTGGTACACAATCCATTTTGATGCAACTGATGGTAAGTTTTCTGACATTCCTGAAGCCATTAAAGCCAGAGATACCATAGCTAATTTTATTGATGAAGTATTAGTCAATTTTGAAGTTGATACAAACAATGTTTTCTTACTCGGCTTTAGTCAAGGTACTATTTTAAGTTATGCTGTAGCGTTGAATTATCCTGGCAAAATACAACATGTTATTGCCTTGAGTGGTTATATCAATCCTGAATTAAACCCTGAAAATTTAGAAAAAGAAAACTATAAAAACTTAGATTTTTATATTTCTCATGGTACGGTTGATCAAGTATTGCCTGTTGATTGGGGTCGAAAAGCATCTCCTTTTTTAGATACTTTAGGTATTAAGAATAGTTATCAAGAATATCCTGTAGGTCATGGTGTAGCTCCACAAAATTTTCACAGTTTTAAAACGTGGATAAAAGAACGGGTATAATACTTCTATTCATTTTATAAACTTTGTGTAGAATAATTGATTTGTTTATTATAAATTTTTAATTTCGTTCCTGATACGGTAAGTAAATCAGTAGTAATTATCATTGAATACAATTAATACAAATTCATATCCTTAAAATTGTATATCATGCTAAAACAAGAATCATAAATGTTCGTGAAATTAAATGTCAAAATTATTAGCTAAACCATATCCTTTTCTCTTTTTTCTAAAAAGAAATTTAACTATTGCTATACTGGTAGGAATATTCATCGGTGTGCTATTTTTTACATTATCAGATAAAGAATTTACACAACAGTATCTATTTCTAACAATAACACAAAAATCATTTTTTTATGGCTTAATTACATTTTTTAGCATCATATTAATATTTGATCTTTTCCCAAGATTCTTTATTTCTAATACTCAAAAGGAAAACTGGACAATATCAAAACAATTAGGGTTAATTTCTCTCTTACTTTTTACAATTGTAATTTTCAATTATATTTTTATAATCTTTATTTCAAAAGATGCTTCCATATTTTTATCTATTAGATTCTTTTTCACTTTAACTTTCTCCGTTGTAGTTATGGGAATTATTCCTTCATTTATAATAGTTTGGATTGATTACACCATTAAATTAAAAGAAAACTTAAAACAAACAAAATTACACAACCAAAAACTGCAGGAGACACTAAAAAGTGAAAAAAAATATGACCAAAGAGAAATAATAAACATACCCTCTGATAATCAAAATGAAATTATCAATTTTGATTTGAGACAATTATTGTTTATTAAATCTGATGGTAATTATATTGATATATATCTAAAAGAGAATGAACAAATTGTAAAAATGCTACACAGAGCATCAATACAGACTATTGAAAATTACCTAAGTGAGTTTTCTTATATAATTCGTACGCATCGTTCATATTTAGTAAATATCCAAAATATAAAATATTCAAAAGGTAATGCTCGAAATTATCAATTATATTTTGAACAAACTGAAATAAGTGTTCCTGTATCTCGAAGTAGATTTCAAAAATTTAATGAGGCAATGAATAGCTAATATTAGTTATAATTGTCATTCCACCACAAATTGTCGTCATTTCATACCTATCAATCATTTTTATTCATTATAAAAGGATGTTCCATGTAGGTTTGCATGAAATATAATCCAAACTACTAAAAGAATAAAGGTATGATGAGAATAGTTAATTATATATTAATTAAAATTTGTTTTTTACTAATCTTCATTTTTTCGGGATGTCAAGAAGATGATTTTTCGGATATAGAAGATTATAAATCTTTTAACATTAATTCTTCATATACAGGAAGTGAATATAATATTCATATATTATATCCGGAAAACTATGATGCTACTTTGCAATATCATATCGTGTATTTACTAGATGCAGATTGGTATTTTAGAGAAGTTTCAGAAATAATTAATACAAATTACAAAAATGATGTTGTGTTAATTGGTATTGGTTATGAAAACAAAAATAAAAGAACTACTGATTTCACTTTTCCTTATGATGATATGTTTCAAAATTCGGGTGGAGCTAATAATTACATCCAATTTATCAATAATGAACTCATCCCCTACGTAGAAGAAGATCTTTCTATTTTATCCTCAGAAGTTACATTGGCCGGACATTCTTTGGGTGGCTATTTCGGTTTGTATTTTATGCTTCAACAAGGCTTTCAAAACCCTTTTGATAATATAGTTTCTGCAAGTCCAAGTTTATTTTGGAATGATGCCTATATATTCGATTTAGAAGAACAATATCACAGCAATAATGATACTTTAAGTGTTAAATTATATAATTCAATGGGAGGTTTAGAAGGTGTAACTATGAATACATTATTTGACGCTTTCAATAAAAGAATAGAAAACAGAGATTATGAAGGTTTATCATTTGAGTATAAAAGATTTGAAAATATCTCTCACAATAATAGTCCAATTATTAGTTTCGAAAATGCATTTTATTATATATTAAATTAAAACATTATGAATAAGGCTATCATTTTATCATTGCTCTTTTTTTCTATTCACCTACCATCTATAGGTCAGGAAAAAAATAATTCATCTTTTTTGAATAATACTATAATTGAAGTAGCAATTACTTATGAATTATTTGGTGGAATAGGTACAATAGTAAAAGGAAAAAAGAAAATTCTAAATTCAAAACATTTTGAGGGGTATTTGGGATTGTCTTTACAGTTTAGTCATCAATCAGAAACAAATAAATTTTCAGATGGTGTCAAAGGCTATAATCAGGATTTAGGAGTGTATGTTGTTTCTGATTGGATATACTATCCTTTTAAATCTAAAAAAATATTTATTGGTTTAGAGCCTTTTCATGGTATAACCAACCTAAGGTCAAAAGGAACATTGAAAATTCAGAGATATGATATTTCAGAAAATTATTCAAATAGCTATACTTATTTTAATTACGGAACAACACAAAAAATAGGATATAATTTTGGACGAGTAAGTACCAGTTTATTTGCTATGATCTCTTCAAAAGGGCTTTTGGATAACGGAAGAACAAGGTTTGGAGATTCTGATTCTAAGGTATTCTTTGGAATTAACTTTGGTTATGCCTTAAAATGAATGTAACAGGTTAGAAATGTGTTGAAAGATAAATTCTAATATACCCAAATCATTTAGGTTTTCGGGAGTTTGGGCGAAAGTTATTTTTTTCTTTAAAAAGGCAAAAAGTTCAACCATAGCCTCTTGTGCTGAGCGAAGTCGAAGTGTTGTTACGGTTTTATTTTTTAACAGGGCGGAACGTTAAGAAAATACCCAGCGGGTATTTTTAGTGAACGAGCCAGCTGGCGCATTGGCAAGGAAGAAACCCGCCTGCCGGACGGGCAGGGAACGAGTCAAAAAACCGAAAGGCTGTGTAGTTTGGGTATATTAATAGAAGCCCCCTAAAAGTATTAGACTTTTATATTTTTACAAGAACAGATTTCTTTTCAAAAAGTAATGGTATTTTAATACGAGTATTATCCCAAGCTAAAACCATTTGTACAACATCATTATTGTCTTTAAAAGCTATAGAAAAAGACTCTAAAGTTTCGGCATTACTTACCGGAATTTTAATATTAGCTACATCATAAAGAGGATCGTATTGAAAAGCTCCTAAAACATCAAGTTTAGAGTTTAAGATAATTTCCCATTCCTTTTTACCCGGAATCGTCAATAATACATAGGTTCCGGCTACAACAGAAACATCTCCAAATTTTACATTTTTATAAAATTTTATTTCAGTTGCTTCATTAGCACCTGTTCTCCAAATTTTATTATAAGGTACTAAATTACCAAATACTTTTTCTCCATTTTTTTGAGGTCTTCCATATAGTACTTTGGCTAAAGGAGGTGTCGTTTTACTTTCTCTACAATAAGAAATATCATGAGGTTCATCATCAATTTCATTGAAATTTTGAGCATAACTCTCTGTAGTTAATAAAAAAGTAAAAAACAGTAAGGTAATGACTGAAGAATAGTATATTTTTTTCATAAAACTGCTATGTTTTTTCCTACAACGTAACGCAATATGGTTTTATTATATCATTAGTTTAAAGTTTATAAGATTTTATTAACAATTTAATATTTTTGTTTTCAATATTTAATTAAAAAGCAGTTTTAACTTTCATATTGTAATTAATTTTTTAATTCTATTAACTATTTAGAATAAAAATATTCATTTTTGCATCATAAAATTAATAATATAGATTATGTGTGGAATTGTTTGTGCTTTTGATCTAAAACAAAAAGCTGAAGTCTTAAGACCTCAACTGTTAGAAATGTCTAAAAAAATTCGTCATCGCGGTCCTGATTGGAGCGGAATTCACAGTGATGTCAACGCTATTTTAACACATGAGCGTTTAGCAATTGTTGACCCTGCTTCGGGTAAACAGCCATTGTACAGTGAAGATAAAAAATTAATATTGGCTGCCAATGGTGAAATTTATAATCACAGAGAACTCCGTAAACAATTTAAAGGCACTTATAATTTTCAAACAGAGTCTGATTGCGAAGTGATTTTAGCGCTCTATCAAGAAAAAGGAACAGAATTTTTAGATGATCTTAATGGAATTTTTGGTTTTGCTATTTATGATACAGAAGCTGATGCATATTTTGTTGCTAGAGACCATATGGGTATTATTCCGTTATATATGGGATGGGATCAACACGGAACTTTTTATGTAGCGTCAGAACTCAAAGCATTAGAAGGAGTTTGTACAAAAATAGAACTATTCCCTCCGGGACATTATTTATCAAGTAAAGATGGTGAATTGAAACAGTGGTATAGTAGAGATTGGATGGAATATGATGCTGTAAAAGACAATGATCCCGATGGCTATCGGGAAAGTATACAAGAAATAAAAGAAGCGTTGGAAGCTGCGGTACACAGGCAATTAATGTCTGATGTGCCTTATGGAGTATTACTTTCAGGAGGACTTGATTCATCAGTAACCTCAGCAATTGCAAAAAAGTATGCGCAAAAACGTATAGAGTCCGACGATAAATCTGATGCTTGGTGGCCACAACTACATTCATTTGCGGTAGGTTTAGATGGCTCACCTGATTTAGCCGCAGCACAAAAAGTAGCAGACCATATTGGTACCATTCATCATGAAATAAAATTTACCATTCAGGAAGGATTAGACGCTATCAAAGATGTAATATACAATCTTGAAACCTATGATATTACCACTATTAGAGCATCAACACCCATGTATTTAATGGCAAGAGTTATTAAATCTATGGGGATTAAAATGGTATTATCTGGTGAAGGAGCAGATGAGATTTTTGGAGGTTATTTATATTTTCACAAAGCACCAAACGCAAAAGAATTTCATGAAGAAACCGTTCGTAAATTAAGTAAACTGCATATGTATGACTGCTTACGAGCCAATAAAAGTTTAGCGGCTTGGGGTATTGAAGGGCGTGTGCCGTTTTTAGACAAAGAGTTTATGGATGTTGCCATGCGTATCAATCCGCAAGATAAAATGATCAATGGAGAATCTTTCGACTCGCGCTCAAGACAAGCAATGGAAAAATGGGTGTTACGCAAAGCTTTTGAAGATATGATTCCTGAAAGTGTAGCTTGGCGACAAAAAGAACAATTTTCTGATGGCGTTGGTTATAGCTGGATTGATACTTTAAAAAAAGTTGTTGATCAAGAAGTTTCAGACGAACAATTAGCGAATGCCAACTATAAATTCCCAATACAAACACCAACTTCTAAAGAAGAGTTTTATTATCGTTCAATATTTGCAGAACATTTTCCAAGTGACGCAGCAGCATTGTGTGTGCCTCAAGAGGCATCTGTAGCTTGTAGTACTCAAATTGCATTAGAATGGGATGAGAGTTTTAAAAACATGAATGACCCTTCAGGTAGAGCGGTAGCGAATGTGCATGATGAAGCGTATTAGTAAAACTATTCAGAAGTTATAGGAATTAGGAAATCCGATAAAGAGTAGAATTTCATAATTAGATGACTGAAACTCCGTTTTTTAACGGAGTTTTTATTTTTTTATAATATATTTGATATGTTAAAACAAATGTCTATGAAATTTAATATTAAATTCACTCTTTTTTTATTTTTACTATTAACTTCTGTAACGACATTAGTTGCTCAAAAAAAATTAAAAGGAAATAAAGTTGTTATCACAGAGAATAGAGATATTTCTGAGTTTTATAAAATTGAACTTAGAGGTAATATTGATGTAATATTAACTCAGAGTAACGGTCAATCTGTTGTAGTTGAAACTGATGAGAATTTACAATTTGCAGTAATAACGGAAGTTAAGGATAGTACTTTGGTAGTATATCTATTCAAAAAAATAATTAAAAAGAAAGCTCTGAATATTTATATAAATATTGATGAATTTATTGATGAAATTACAACTAAAGGAAAAGTAGATGTCACAGGTGAAGGTCTTTTTAGTTTTAATAGTTTAACTATTAATGCAGAAGGTAATTCTAAAATTGTAATGGATATAAAATCTGAACAATTTATGTTAAAAAATAACGAAAGTGCAAATGTGAATCTTACAGTAAATACCGAAAATGCTACCATAAATACGAATAAGACTGGTAAGTCAAAGATTAACCTGATATCGAATACAACTGAGCTTTTTACATTAGGAAATTCTACTACCGAATTGTCAGGTAACTGTAAAGATGTATTTATTACTGCTGAAAATAAAAGCAATGTAAAAGCTAGTAAGTTTGAATGCGATGACGTAATTGTAAATGCTTCTGACGCCTCAGATGTTCGTGTTAATTCAAAGAACTCATTAACTATTTCTGCTATAAATTCATCTGAGATTTATATTTATAGTGATCCTACAATAACACTTGAAAAATTTACAGACAAAGCTATTATAAGAAAAAAATAAATATTTTTACATTACATTTGTTCTTTAATATACCCAAACCATTTAGGTTTTCGGGATTTTTGGCGAAAGTTATTTTTTTCTTTAAAAAGGCAAAAAGTTCAACCATAGCCTTTGTTATGGTTTTATTTTTTAACGCATTTAAAGGGAGAAAGAACGAGTCAAAAAACTGAAAGGCTGTGTGGTTTGGGTATATCAATCAACCACTATTTGAATTTTAATGCGATAGCATATTAGTACTTGCATTCTCAATTTTTTCGATTAACTACCCCTAAGTAGAGTTATCGGGTATAAATCATATCTTCTTGTCCGTTGAAGCGGAAATAGAAGATGGATTAAATTATTTACAAACAAATACAAAATTTAAATATATGAAAATTTTAATAGTTGAAGACGAAATAGAGTTATTAGAAACCATTGTTAGTTATCTGCAAAATGAAGATTTTATTTGTGAAAAGGCTTCCACTTTCTTTGAAGCCGAAGATAAAATTATCAGTTTTAATTATGATATAGTTATACTCGATATCACATTACCTGATGGTAGTGGAATAGATTTATTAAAATTTGTCAAGGAAAAATCGCCCCAAACAGGTGTGCTTATAGTGTCGGCAAAAAATTCTTTAGATGATAAGCTAAAAGGTTTAGATTTAGGTGCAGATGATTATATTACCAAACCTTTCCATTTAGCAGAGCTCAACTCAAGAGTTAATTCATTAATTAGACGTCAAAAATTTGATGGTAATGATACGATTCAGTTTAACGAAATTGAAATAAACCCTGATTCTAAAGTGGTAACTATAAATGATAAACCTATAGAGTTGACAAAAAAAGAGTATAATTTATTACTCTATTTTATCACTAATAAAGATAAAGTACTTACAAAAGAATCAATAGCTGAACATTTATGGGGTGATAATATTGAAATGGCTGATAGTTTTGATTTTATCTATACCCATATGGGAAATCTTAGAAAAAAAATGAAAAAATTAGGAGCACCTAATTATTTACAAACTATGTATGGTCTAGGTTATAAATTTACTGATAATTAAGACGATTTCTAAATGAAGTTAATTCAGAAAACAAGTAGAACCTATTTATTACTCTCAGCAATTATTTTTATACTATCTGGGGTAATGCTGTTTTTTGTATTGACTTCAGTAATGAATAATAGGCTAGATGAGAAACTCTTATATAATAAAGAGGTTATAGCTAAGAGAATAAAATATGATTACCCATTAACAATTTTTGAAACAGAAGAATTAACCGAAGCTGAAAACAGATTGTATCCTAATGATACTTTAATTTATAAGGATACACTTATTTTTCATGCTATTGAAGGCGTTGAAGGTGTTGAAGAATATGAAAAATACAGGCAATTAACTGCTTATGAAACTTTACAAGGAGAACGTCATAAAATCATTACAAGAAACTCATTGGTAAGAAATCAAGATTTTGTTTCAATTATTACACTTTCTACTATCATTATTATTTTATTATTATTAACAGGGCTTTTAATATTAAACACTCAGATTGCTAAAAAGATATGGAAACCGTTTTATTTGAACCTAGACCGTTTGAAAAACTTTTCTATACAAGATCAAAATGCAATTGAGTTAGAACCTTCAGATATTGAAGAGTTTATTGAGTTGAATAATTCAATCAAAAATTTAACTCAAAAATTGCAATCAGATTTTAATAACTTAAAAGAGTTTTCAGAAAATGCTTCACATGAGATGCAAACTCCGCTTGCTATTATGCAATCTAAAATAGAATTGCTATTACAATCTACAGATTTAACAAAAGAACAATCTGAACAATTACAATCTATATATCAAGCAGGTCAACGTCTATCTAAATTAAATAAGACATTATTACTGTTAGCAAAAGTTGAAAACCAACAGTTCAGTACTAAAGAAGAAATTTCTTTGAAAGAATTAATAGAGAAGCAATTAGAAAACTATGAAGATTTTATTGCAAATAAAAATTTAAAAGTGACTACTGAATTATCAGATGATAATATAACAACTAATACCGTATTGGCCTATACATTAATTTCTAATTTATTGAGTAATGCCATAAAACATAATATCCCAAATGGTACTATTGAGATTATTCACGTTCGTGATATTTTAATATTTTCAAATACAGGGCTTCCTTTAGATCAAGATCCAGAAAATTTATTTAGTCGTTTCAAAAAGGCCAGTACTCTAAAGGACTCTCTAGGTTTAGGTTTGGCCATTGTTAAAAAAATATGTGAAGTGAATGGTTGGCAAGCCTCATATTCTTATCAAGATAATACCCATCAAATTTCAATTTTATTTAAAACTTAAGACTTTCTTTAGATTCAGTTTTTACATTTGAACCATACAAACAAATTAATAATAAGTAAAAACAAAAAATCATGAGAAAATTAAGTATTTTATTAGCATTTGCAGTTTTAAGTTTAGTAAGCACAACAACTTTTGCACAAGAAGCAAAAGAAGAAGTGAAAGAGATAGTACAAGATAAGGTTGAAATTCAAATAAGTGAATTACCAGAAGCAGTTACTAAAACATTAGGGGAGCAGTTTGCAGAATTTACTGCAGAAAAGGCGTATAAATCTGTATTAGATGAAAAAGAAGTTTACTATGTAAAATTAGTAAAAGATGGTGAGTATAGTGTGGTTCTTATTGATGCTGAAGGTAATGTGATCCAAAAAGAAGAGCCTAAACAATAAACTAAAATTTGAATTAATTGAGCAAATTGGGTTGATTGCTTTTAATTAGAAACAGCTTAGAGTTACTTAATTCTAAGCTGTTTTGTTTTTAAATAGATTTTTATTTAAAACTTAAGACTTTCTTTAGATTCAGTTTTTACATTTGGAATATACAAATCAAACAAAAACTAAGTAATAATATTAATGTCATGAAAAAATTAAGTATTTTATTGGCGTTTGCAGTATTAAGTTTAGTAAGTACAATAGCTTTTGCACAAGAAACACAAGACAAAGTTGAAGTTCAAATTAGTGAATTGCCTGAGGTAGTTACTAAAGTCTTAGAGAAACAGTTTGTAGGCTATGCTGTAGATAAAGCATATAAAACTGTACAAAATGAAAAAGAAGTTTATTATGTTAAGCTTTTGAATGGAGAAGAATATATTAAAGTCCTTATTGATGCTGAAGGGAATATAATTGAAAAGGAACAAAAAACAGAAAAACCGAAAAAATAAAACTGAATAATTGAGCAAATTGGGTTGATTGCTTTTAATTAGGAACAGCTTAAAATAACTACTTACTTTTAAGCTGTTCTATTTTTTTTAAATTATAATCATTAATATCTTGATAATTATTATTATTGAGAAGCGCTAACACTCTAAATTTAATTGATCTCTTTTATAGAGAACTTGTTAATAACTTCCGTTATTAAACACTTGAAAAAACACGTTCAAACGAGCGTGTTTTTTTATATTTGTATGTTTTTAAAATACATAAAAAAGAACGATAAAAATATGAGCGAAGAGGAAAAAAAACACGATTATTCAGCAGATAGTATTCAGGCATTAGAAGGGATGGAACACGTCCGTAAACGACCTTCAATGTATATTGGTGATGTGGGTGTTAGAGGATTGCATCATTTGGTGTATGAAGTAGTAGACAACTCTATTGATGAAGCAATGGCAGGTCATTGTGACGCTATAGATGTTATCATAAATGAAGACAATTCTTTATCAGTAAAAGATAATGGTCGTGGTATCCCTACAGGGATACACAAAAAAGAAGGTGTTTCAGCGTTAGAAGTGGTAATGACCAAGATAGGCGCCGGAGGTAAATTTGATAAAGATTCTTATAAAGTTTCCGGTGGTTTACACGGAGTGGGAGTTTCTGTTGTTAATGCGCTTTCGTCTCACTTAAAAGCTACAATATACCGTGATGGTAAAATTTGGGAACAAGAATATTCTCAAGGAAAAACATTGTATCCTGTAAAAACGGTAGGTAATTCAGATGATAGAGGTACAATGATTACCTTTAAAGCTGATGATACTGTTTTTCAAACAGAAATAGATTTTAGTTACGAAACGCTTGCTACACGTATGCGTGAACTTTCGTTTTTAAATCAAAGAGTACGGATTTCTATTACTGATAAACGTACAAAAGACGATGAAGGTAATTTTATAAGAGAAGATTTTTATAGTGAAGATGGTTTAAAAGAGTTTGTTGCATATTTAGATGCAACTCGTGAACAATTGACATCAGAAGTTATTTCAATGGAATCTGAAAAAAACGGAATTCCGGTTGAAGTAGCGATGGTTTATAATACTTCTTATACTGAAAATTTACATTCTTATGTAAATAATATCAATACACATGAAGGAGGAACACATCTTTCAGGATTTAGAAGAGGTTTAACACACACACTTAAGAAATATGCTGAAGGCTCAGGTTTATTAAAGAATTTAAAATTTGAAATTGCCGGAGATGATTTTCGTGAAGGTTTAACAGCAATTATTTCAGTAAAAGTTGCAGAGCCACAATTTGAAGGACAAACCAAAACAAAATTAGGAAACCGAGAAGTCTCTTCTGCTGTGAGTCAAGCTGTTTCTGAAATGTTAACAGATTACTTAGAAGAACATCCTGATGATGCGAAAATTATTGTCCAAAAAGTAATTTTGGCCGCTCAGGCAAGGCATGCTGCGAGCAAAGCGCGTGAAATGGTACAGCGCAAAACTGTAATGACCGGAGGTGGTTTACCGGGTAAATTATCAGATTGTGCTTGGACTGACCCTGAAAAATGTGAAATTTTCTTAGTTGAGGGTGATTCGGCTGGTGGTACAGCAAAACAAGGTAGAGAACGTAATTTTCAAGCCATCTTACCATTACGTGGTAAAATATTGAATGTCGAAAAAGCAATGCCACATAAGGTTTTTGAAAATGAAGAGATAAAAAGTATGTTTACTGCTTTAGGTGTAACTATTGGTACTGAAGAAGATAGTAAAGCATTAAATATGGAAAAATTACGCTATCATAAGATTGTAATTATGTGTGATGCCGATGTAGATGGTAGTCATATTGCAACACTAATTTTAACATTCTTCTTTAGGTATATGAAAGAATTGATTGAAGAAGGTTATATATATATCGCGGCTCCCCCTTTGTATTTAGTAAAAAAAGGGAAGAATAAAGAGTATGCTTGGAGCGATGAAGCCCGTGATGCTTTACTTAAGAAATTTGATGGCGGAATCATACAACGTTACAAAGGTCTTGGTGAAATGAATGCTGAACAATTGTGGGATACCACTATGAATCCTGAATTCAGAACTATGCGTCAAGTAACCATTGATAATGGTACTGAAGCTGATAGAGTTTTCTCTATGCTGATGGGAGATGAAGTGCCGCCAAGAAGAGAATTTATTGAAAAAAATGCGATTTACGCTAATATTGATATTTAACCTCTCCCCAACCCTCTCCAAAGGAGAGGGAGTTTAAGACAAATTAATATGAATAAAATAATTTTATAAAATATAGAACAAATGAAAGTAACAGTTGTTGGAGCAGGAGCAGTAGGAGCAAGTTGTGCAGAATATATTGCCATTAAAGATTTTGCTTCAGAAGTAGTGGTTTTAGACATTAAAGAAGGATATGCTGAAGGTAAAGCAATGGATTTAATGCAAACCGCTTCTTTAAATGGTTTTGATACAAAAATTGTAGGTACTACCGGAGATTATTCTAAAACTGCAAATAGTGATGTTTGTGTAATTACTTCGGGTATTCCACGTAAACCAGGGATGACTCGTGAAGAATTAATTGGTATTAATGCCGGTATTGTAAAATCAGTGTCGTCTAGTTTAATTGAACAATCGCCAAATACAATTATTATTGTAGTATCAAACCCAATGGATACAATGGCATATTTAGTGCATAAAACAACAGATTTACCTAGAAATAGAATTATTGGCATGGGTGGCGCATTAGATTCTGCTCGTTTTAAATATAGACTGGCTGAAGCTTTAGGCGCTCCAATCTCTGATGTAGATGGTATGGTAGTTGGTGGGCATTCTGATAAAGGAATGATTCCTTTAACGCGTATGGCTACAAGAAATAGTGTACCGGTAACTGAATTTTTATCTGAAGAAAGGCTAGAAAAAGTAGCTGCTGATACTAAAGTTGGTGGCGCTACATTGACAGGTTTATTAGGTACTTCAGCATGGTATGCGCCCGGAGCTGCAGTTTCTGGAATGGTACAGGCTATTGCTTGTGATTCTCAAAAAATGTTTCCGGTTTCTACCTTATTAGAAGGAGAATATGATTTGACTGATATTTCAATAGGTGTTCCTGTAATTTTAGGTAGAAAAGGTATTGAAAAAATTGTTGAGATTGACCTTACAAATGCTGAAAAAGCTAAAATGCGAGAAAGTGCCGAAGCGGTTAAAAAAACAAATGGTTTGTTAGAATTATAAAATAGGATTCAATATATATCTATAAAAGCCATCTGCTTCAGGTAGATGGCTTTTTTATAGTATCTAGTACTTCTTTAAAATACATACATTGTCTTTAATTCTAAACATAGAAACTGCTACTAAAAACTGTTCTGTAAGTCTTGCAGATAATGGAAAGTTGCTAGCTGTAAAAGAATTAAATGATAGGAATTATTCACATAGTGAAAACTTACATGTTTTTATTGAGGAAGTTTTAAAGTCAGCTAATAGATCAATTGCTGAAATTGATGCAATAGCCGTTAGTAAAGGTCCTGGTTCATATACAGGTTTACGAATAGGAGTTTCTACAGCAAAAGGATTGTGTTTTTCATTAGATAAACCATTGATATCTATATCAACATTAGCATCTTTAGCTAATTCGATAAGTGTTGAAAATGATGCAGTTATTGTTCCACTTTTAGATGCTCGAAGAATGGAAGTGTATAGTGCAATTTTTGACAATCAATATAATCAAATCAGAGAAGTTAGGGCTGAAATTATTGACCCAAATTCTTTTTCTGAGTTTTTAAATAAAGGAAAAGTTTATTTTTTAGGAGATGGGGCTGATAAATGTAAAGATATAATCAAGCATAAAAATGCTATTTTTTTAGATGATTATTTTCCTTCAGCAAAGCAAATGACAAAATTATCTTGTGTTAAATACAAAAAAAACGACATCGAAGATGTCGCTTATTTTGAACCTTTTTATTTAAAAGATTTTTTAGTAACGAAATCAAAAAAATAAAGAACGGTAAATTTGGTAAAAAAATAGTCAAACTGCACCATAAAACATACACTTTAAAATATGCCTGTCATTCCTGCGAAAGTAGGAATTTATATGGAAGTCTGTTCTGGATTCCAGCTTTCGAAGGAATGACAAAATAAAATGATTACACAGCTAATAATTAATAGATAAAATCATATTAATCATAAAAAATCAGCGTCATCAGCGTTCTATATATCAGCCCTTCTTTTGAATTTCTACCGCATGTGGATAAGGTATTTCAATACCAGCTTTATCTAGTGCTATTTTTACATTTTCAGTAGTTCCGAAATAGACATCCCAATAATTGGCAGGCGTACACCAAGGCCTTACAGCAAAATTAACAGAACTATCAGCCAATTCAGAAACATTAACTGTAGGAGCAGGATCATTTAAAACCTTGTCATTAGAAGTTAAAACACTCATTAAAACTTCTTTGGTTTGTTTAATATCGGCATCATAAGATACGCCAAAGGTTAGGTCAATTCTTAATTTACCTTCAGAAGTATAATTAACAATATTTCCATTAGATAATGTGCCATTAGGGATAATAACTTCTTTATTATCAGGCGTAGTTAATTTAGTAGTAAAAATTTCAATTTCCTTAACGACTCCTATTTCTCCTTGAGCTTCAATTAAATCTCCAATTTTTATAGGTCTGAATATCATTAATAACACACCTCCGGCAAAATTGCCTAATGAACCTTGTAATGCTAAACCAATCGCCAAGCCGGCAGCAGCTAAAATAGCGGCAAAAGAAGTAGTTTCTACACCTAGTTTGGCTAGAATTGCAATAATTAATAATATTTTTAGAGCCCATCCGACTAAATTGAGTAAGAATTTTCGTAAACTCAGCTCATAACCACTTTTAGTCATTGCAGAACCGGCAACTTTTAGTAATTTTTTAATGATCCACGAACCAATAATCCATATAATAATGGCTCCTATTACTTGAATCCCATAAGTAGATATAAAATCTACACTTTTATCTATTAATTTTTCAATGTCCATAATTTAAGTATTTAGCGTTTTAAAATTTATATAAAGTTAGTATCAATGCAATAATTGCCGGTACAGATTGTATATAGAATAATCTTATTTTTTTTGTGGAATAAGCTCCATATATTCCTGCAATAATAACACAACTTAAAAAGAAAATAGTCACTTCAGCGTTTTTAGAAATAATTGACCAAATCAATCCTGCTGCTAAAAAACCATTATATAAGCCTTGGTTGGCAGCTAATACTTTAGAATTTTCAGCATATTCTTTGGTTAATCCAAAAGTTTTTAAACCCTTAGGTTTTGTCCAATAAAACATTTCTAATACTAAAAAATAGAGATGTAAAAAAGCTACTAGAGCTACTAAAAAAATCTGAAAATATTTCATAATGTCGATTTACATTAATTTTATATTTTAACTTCTGCTAGTTAAAAATACTAACAATAATTACCCCGAGTACTCGCGATTAAACCCACCTTCGCTTTAAGGGAAGGAATTTAGATTTTAACTACAAATATAATTCCTTTTCAAAAACTCCCCTCCTTTTGACACGCCAATGCGTGTTCGGGATGGTATTTATTATTTCTGCCTCTGTTGGTGTTTTCCCAACAATGGCTACGGTTATTTTAATTTTATATTAATTTGTTTTAATGCTTTTTCAGTTTCATTAACCGGTAATTGACAAGCACCATCAATACATACATAAATTGTAGTTTTGTTTTCATTGTATTTATATTCCAGTAAAGGTAAACTACTTTTTTTAATGCTGCCAACAATTAACTTATTGGGAATATAGTTTTTATTAAATTCTTTCAATTTCTCTTTAGCATCTTTACCAACAATTGCCACTTCATAAAAATCGCCTAACAAGTTGGTGTATAATAGTGACCAATTAGAAGCACCTGCACCATAAGCTAAAGTCTTCTCTTTTACATTATGGAGCATTTGTTTTGCTGTATCGGTATATTTTTTGTTTGCATAATAATGCCCTAATTTAAACAAATTATTAGCCATAATCGAGTTTGAAGAAGGAATTACATTGTCATCAGTATCAATTTTTCTAGTAATTAAACCTTTATCTTCATCAGAGGTAAAGAAAAACATACTGCTTTTATCATCAAAAAAATGATCGAAACAATAGTTAGTTAATTTTTTAGCATTATGTAACCATTTTTCATCTAAGGTAGCTTCATATAAACTTATAAAAGCATCAACTACAGTTGCATAATCTTCTAAATAGGCATTAATAGTGCTTCTATCATTTTTAAAATTTCTGTACAAACCACCATCTTCTTTATGTTGAACGGTTGTGATAAAATTGGCATTTTTTAAGGCTCTGTTCAAAAAATGCTCATCATTAAATACACGATAAGCATCAATATATCCTTTTAACATTAATGCATTCCACGACGTTAATGTTTTGTCGTCTAAACGTGGTCTACTTTTTTCAGCCCTTGCAGTTAATAAAGTTTTTTGCCATTTATTTACTTTTTGAGCCAATTCCTTTACTGAAATTTTATGCTTTTTTGCAATTTCTTCACCTGATTTAGCTCTGTGTAAATTGTAAGTATCGTGTTCCCACTTCCAATCGTCAGTAATATTATAATAATCAGAAAATAGTTCAAAATCATTTTTTATTACTTGTTTTAATTCCTCCTTTTTCCATACATAAAAAGCACCTTCTTCTAATTCTCCTTCTTCATTATCACTATCCGCGTCAAGCGAAGAATAAAAAGCACCATTAGCATTCATTAATTCACGTTCAACAAATTCAGTTGTACGATACACAACATCTTTATATAATGGGTTTTTTGTTACCAAATAAGCATTAGCGTACAAACTCACCATTTGTCCGTTATCATATAACATTTTTTCAAAATGTGGAATATGCCATTTTGCATCAACTGAATAACGTGCAAAACCACCACCAACTTGGTCAAAAATACCACCATAGGCCATTTTAGTAAGTGAGGTATTTACATAATCGAAAATATTGTCGTTATCAGTTTGTATAGCATATCGTAATAGAAACTGATAATTATTAGGAATCGGAAATTTAGGAGCACCGTTTCTGCCACCCATTTTAATATCCATATGCTTTTCCCAATTAGAGACTATTTGATCTAATTCAGTAATAGTAAAATTACTTTCGTCAGTATTTGTAACGATCAGATCAGATTGTTGAACACCTTCAGTTAACTTTGAAGCATATTCTTCTGCTTTTGCAGAGTCTTCTTTATATAATTTTGCTATTTGTTCTAATGCATTTATCCAATCATCTTTAGGGAAATAGGTGCCTCCCCAAAGAGGTCTTCCATCTGGTAAAGCAATACAATTCAATGGCCAACCACCACGACCCGTCATTAATTGAACAGCATTCATATAGATTTGATCTACATCAGGTCTTTCTTCTCTGTCAACTTTTATATTGATAAAATGCTGATTCATAATTTTTGCTACTGTGGTATCTTCAAAGCTTTCGTGTTCCATAACATGACACCAATGGCAAGCAGCATAGCCAATAGAAATTAGCATCAGCTTGTTTTCTTTTTTTGCCAGTGCTAAGGTTTCATCATTCCAGGCATGCCAATCAACAGGGTTATGAGCATGTTGTAATAAATAAGGACTAGTTTCATTAATTAGAGCATTTGTATATTTATAATCAGTCATCTTTTTTTTATTTTGACTATTACAATTTGCCAATAATAATGATGTAATAAAAAGTAATAAAATTCTATTCAGCATTTTTTTTTCAAAGATAAGGAACTCATAACTATTTATTGTATTAATTACAACAAGTCGCTTTTGTAGTGTCAATGATGAGATTCCGCTTTTTACTGAAACTCCCAAAACGTCAGGACAGCATAGTCAGCGGAATTAGTTTGAAATAGCTGATTCAAAATATTTTTTAAATCAGGTTCTCACTAATAAAAAAAGCGTTTTGGAGATTTCCAAAACGCTCTATGGTTATTGTGATATGAGATAAACTACTTTACTTCAAAAGTGATTTTGACGTTTACACGGAATTCTTCAACATCATCACCATTTACAACGGCACTTTGAGATTGTACAAATACTGATTTGATATGTTTTACACTTTTTGAAGCATGTTTTACTGCTTTTCTTGTAGCGTCTTCCCAGCTACTACTAGAATTAGCCATTACTTCAATAACTTTCATTACTGCCATAACTATATTGTTTTAAGATTAATAATTCTGTTAGACGTAAAGATAAGAAATAAAGTTGGAAGTTTATAGACCATAGACTGAATACTCAGGGCAAACGCATCTAAAACCATTTTGATTTTCTCCAATTTATCCGTATAAATTGTTGGTGTTCGGAGCCGCTATTTGTTGTTTTTTATATTTATTTTTAGTATATTATACTGATAATCAATATTT
>JAKISU010000053.1 GCA_021648445.1 Flavobacteriaceae bacterium | reverse complement strand
AAAACGTATTAAATGTGAGATTTTGAAGAAATAAAAAAACACACCATCCGCCCAAGCGGATGGTGAGATTTTCTATTTGCAGTAGTGGGTACTCTCTGGATCAATGAAATTAATCCGTATTAAATTTGAGATTTTAAAAGAAATAAAAAAATACATCATCCGCCCCAAGCGGATGGTGAGATTTTCTATTTGCAGTAGCGGGTATTCTCTGGATCAACGAAGTTAATTCAACTAAAAACTAAAAGGTTTTTTACCCACTCTTTTCACAAGTATAGTCCTATCAATAATTAACTCTCTTCCAATACTCTTTCCGTCTACAAACGTTTGCGTTCTCAGTTTTATATCCCCTTCAGGGATTTGAAAAGGAATTGAATATTTTACGCCAAATTGAACGGGATAGGTATTGTCAATACTATAATATATTTCTGAATTTGGAATGGAATTTTTTAATTCACACATGAGTATGTCATTTTCTTTATACACATGAACAATAGGATCTAAAACAGCTTTACAAATATTGATGTTTGAAGCATCAAACCTATCAAAATGAACTTGTGTACGTTGTATAAAATTCTTCCAGTTTTTATTTGCAGCCGGACTCCATACAGATTCGACCAAAGCAAATGCTCTTGGGTAGGTCATGTAAAAAGCATAAGGCATTGTTGGAATTGCTTCCGTCCATAAATTACCTTGTCCGCCTAAAATATATTTTGGGTCAATATCGGCAGGAACAGGTTCAAATGTGTATGATTTCTCTAGGCTTAAGCTAGAATAAATTTTGTTTTCTACTGTTTCATCGCCTTGCATATAATCTAAATAAGCAAAAGTTGTTGGAGACATTACTACTTCATGTTTCATTTTTGCGGCAGCAATACCACCTTTCATTCCTCTCCAACTCATTACTGTAGCACCATCAGCCAAACCACCATCTAAAATCTCATCCCAGCCAATCATTTTTTTTCCTTTGCTATTGATAATTTTTTTTACACGTTTTACAAAATAACTTTGAAGTTCGTGCGTATCTTTTATTTTGTGTTTTTTCATAAATTTTTGAACCTTTGGGTTTTCTTCCCAGTAGCCATGATAAGCTTCATCTCCACCCATATGAATATAATTTCCAGGGAATAATTGGGCAACTTCTGTAAATACTTTATCTACAAAATCATATACCTTTTCATCGGTTGGGTTCAAGGTGTTTTCAATCAGCATTTTAAATTTTCCGTTACCATACCATTCGGAAAATTTGGTGCCGGGAGCTACATATTTAGGTTCTTTTTTTACCGAAAGTTCAGGATAAGCTGCTAATGCCGCCATACTATGTCCCGGTATATCAATTTCAGGTACAATGGTAACATTTCTATCTTGCGCATAACGCACAATGTCTTTTATTTGTTCTTGGGTATAAAAACCTCCATAAGTTGCTTTTTCATTAGGTTTTGGTACTGTTCTGCTTTTACCAAAACGTCCATGTCTTTCCACTCTCCATGCACCTATTTCTGTAAGTTTTGGTAATGCTTTAATTTCAATTCGCCAGCCCTGATCATCAGTTAAATGCCAGTGTAATACATTCAACTTATAGGCAGACATTTGGTTGATATAGGCTTTGACCTCTTCTACAGAAAAGAAATGACGACTTACATCTAACATTAAACCTCTCCATTTGAATCGGGGATAATCTTTAATATTACAACCTGCGATGGCTATACTATCAGTTTTTTCTACAGGAAATAATTGCTTTAAGGTTTGTATTCCGTTAAAAATACCTGCAGCTTTATTTGCAGAAAGATTGATATTATTCTTAGTTACTTCTAGAGAATACCCTTCATCTCCCAGTTCAGAAATATCATTTTTATAAAGTGAAACACTAATTGATTTCTCAGTTGGCTTGTCAGAAAGTGATACTCCTATTTCAGACAAAAAATTACGAAATTGAGCAACATATTGTTTGGTTTGACTATCATTGGTTTCAATTTCAAGAGATATTTGATTATCAAAAATAAAAACAGCATCAGTTGATGTATAGCTCACTGGTATCGGAATAATTGAATGCTGAGAATAGAGATGTTGAGAAAGAACAAAAAATAATAGAATGTAAAATTTATATTTCATTTTTTTATGAATTGTAATAATTTTTAAAGTTAAACAATTTATTATTTACAAATGTAGCTTTTTGGTTGGATGATATGTTAACTAACTAATAATTTTAGTACATTACAAGACTTTTAAAACCTAAAATATGTCACAACAAATCGACCAATTTATTTCTCAAAAAAAGAACTTTACAATTCCAATCGCTATTATAGCAGGACTTTTTTTTATTTTCGGATTTGTAACATGGATTAATGGCGCATTAATCCCGTTTATGAAAACTATTAATGAGTTGACAGATGCTCAATCCTATTTAGTAGCATCAGCATCTTATATTTCTTTTGTTGTGATGGCTTTGCCGGCATCCTATATTATTGAAAAGATCGGTTATAGAAAAGGAATGTCATTAGGTTTAATTGTTATGGCACTAGGGGCATTGGTTTTTATACCTGCTGCGGGAGCAAGAACCTATTGGATGTTTTTATCAGGTATTTTTATTCAAGGTATGGGTATGACATTATTACAAACAGCTTCTAATCCATATATAACTATTTTAGGACCTATTAAAAGTGCTGCAAAACGTATTGCCATTATGGGAATTGCTAATAAAGTAGCAGGAGCATTGGGTTCTCTTATTTTCGGAGCAATTTTGTTATCAGGTATTGATGGAATCAAAGAAAAACTAAGTGTAGTAAGTGATACTGAAAAATCACAATTATTAGATACTATGGCAGATAGCGTTGTTACTCCCTACATTGTCATGGCAGTTGTTTTATTTGTTTTAGGGATATTAATTAGAAAAGCACCATTACCTCATGTAGAAGCTGAACCAATTGAAGAAACCAAAGAAGGTGAAACTGCTAAAACAAGCATTTTCCAATTTCCACATTTATGGTTAGGGGTTTTAACGTTATTTGTATATGTTGGAGCCGAAGTTATCGCTGGCGATACAATTATAGCCTATGGTATTTCTCTAGATATTCCTGCTGAAAAAGCAAAATTCTTTACAATGTTCACATTGATGGCAATGGTAGTAACTTATGCATTGGGTGTGTTCTTAATACCTAAATATATCAGTCAGGCACTAGCATTAAAAGCGAGTGCGATATTAGGAATTATACTTACTTTTTGCATTGTATTTACTTCTGGATTTACCTCAATTCTTTTAGTAGCAGCATTAGGTATAGCCAATGCATTAGTTTGGCCGGCTGTATGGCCATTGACCTTAGAAGGGTTAGGAAAGTTTACTAAAACAGCTTCAGCATTATTGATAATGGCAATTGCAGGAGGCGCGATTATTCCTCCTTTATATGGAAGATTAGTTGATGAAAAAAAAGTTGATTTGATCACTCAAGGTTTAAGTGAAGCTTCTGCTACAGCAGAGGCAGCAACGTCTGGTTATTGGATTTTACTACCTTGTTATATCATTATCTTATATTATGCTATTGCCGGTCATAAATTAGGTTTGAAGAAAAAATAATTAGTTATAATTTATTATGAATACTTCAGAATAAAATAATAATGAATACATGAGGGCTCAAAGAATTGAATCTGTTGATATTTTAAGAGGGTTTACTATTGTTGCAATGATTTTGGTGAATACGCCAGGTACTTGGACACATGTATATGCACCATTATTACATGCTGAATGGCATGGTTATACCCCAACGGATCTAATATTTCCTTTCTTTTTATTTATTGTAGGGATATCAATTTATTTTGCCTATAAAAACAAACCCAACAATACTAAAACCTACAAAAAAATAATTATAAGAAGTTTGAAAATTATCGGATTAGGATTATTCTTAGGGTGGTTTTTGCCTTATGTTCCTTTTTTTAAACCTTTTAGCGAACTAAGAATTCCCGGAGTATTACAAAGAATTGGGCTTGTGTTTTTAGTTACTGCTATATTAAATTTAAACTTTAATTGGAAAATTTTACTTTCAATAGGCATTACAATCTTAGTCGGTTATTGGTTGTGGTTAGGATATGTTCCTTTAAACGGAGAGCAACCTACATTTGATAGAGCACCAAATAATTGGGCTAATTATTTAGATGTAAAAATACTTGGTAACCATACCTGGAAAACCGATTATGACCCTGAAGGTTTGGTAAGTACATTACCGGCAATTGTAACTGCTATTTCAGGATTATTAATTGGTAAAGTTTTAAGTCATTATAAAAATAATAAGCTAGTTATTTTAAGTTCGTTAGGCGTTCTCATGATTATTATTGGTACAGTGTGGAGTAATTGGTTTCCGATAAACAAAGCGATATGGTCTAGTAGTTTCGTATTAGTCACTAGTGGATGGGCTACTTTAATCCTTGGAATTGTTCATTATATAACCGACGTTAAAAAAGTGAAATTTGGTGCTATATTTAAGTATGTTGGTATGAATGCTATCACTATTTTCTTTTTATCAAGTTTTATTTCTAAAACCTTTTATTTAATAAAGATTAATGACTCTCAAAGTATTCATAACTGGTTATACCATACATTTTACACAAGTGTTATTTCTAGTGATAAGTTGGCTTCAATGTTATATGCATTTACAGTGGTAGGAATTTATTTATTACTTGGTTATATACTTTATAAACGTAAGATAGTTATTAAGGTTTAGGCACTGTTAAGAAATAAATGGTGCAGAATTAGCGAAGTAATTTTATTTTTTTCAAGACAGGGCAGAGCGTTAAGAAAATGTCTTGCAGACATTTTTAGCGAACGAGCCAGTTGGCGCATTGGCAAAGCATAACATCGCTATAGTTCAAAATTTTAACGCAGTAAAAGGGCAAAAAAACAAGCTAAAATGTATCAGTTGTTCCTTAACAGTGCCTTAGTATATTTTGAATTTCATATATTTAGATTCTAAAATTTAAATTATGAGCAACCAAAATTATGCTAATCATCGTCGATTTGTACCATTGTTTCTTTTTACACTATTAGGGTCGATTTTTTTATTGATAGGAACCATTGTCAACCTAGTTAAATCATCACACGAGAATTTATACAACGCTACATTACTAGTTTTCGGAGCGGTACTTTTGATGTTGACCGCTTTTTATGCACGTGTATTTGCATTAAAAGCACAAGATAGAGCGATTAGAGCTGAAGAAAAATTCAGACATTTTGTATTGACGGGAAAGAGATTAGATACTAAACTAACCACACGTCAGATTATTGGCTTGCGTTTTGCATCAGATGAGGAGTTTCCCGAATTGGCAAAAAGAGCTGTAATCGAAAACTTATCGGAAAATGCGATTAAAAAAGTAATTACTAATTGGAGAGAAGATACTTATAGAGTCTAATTATTGAAATCTAAATGTCACATTGAGCGCAGTCGAAATGCTTAAATTTCTCGACTCCGCTCGAAATGACAATGTGCGTATTTTTAATACAACCTATATCTTGGCGCTTTAATACCTTGCATTCTTAGCGATACTAATGCTTGACCACGGTGATGTGCAATATGCTCACTAATAAATTGGAACCCTTTTTCTTTAGAAAATTTCGGCTTGTCTGGACTAGGATCAAAAGGAACTGAAAAAGTTTCGCTTAAGCTTTCAGCATTCATACTTTCATGAGTTGCTATAATAGCATCAAAAGCTTCGGTTATAGATTTAATACAGGCTTCTTTGGAAGCACCTGTTTCTTTTTCCAGTTTTCCGAACTCAGCAAAAACTTTTGGGTCTGTTGGCATTGGTTCTCCTTTAATAAACATACCCAATAAAAATTTAGATGACATACCCAAATGTGCCATTTGCTCACCAAAACTTCGTATAGAGTCGTGAGGTCTGAAAGTGTATTTGTCTGCAGGCATAGCTTCGGCAATTTCTAGCGTATAAGCTTTTACTCCGTTTAGTATACTTACATAAGAATCTGTTGTGTTGACCTCAGTAGTTTTTTTGTCAACTTTAACAAAAGCAATAGTGCTTACTACAAGTGCAGCAAGTACAAAATAAAAAAATGATTTCTTCATGATTAAAATAGTTTAAGTTATGGTTAAAAATAGTTAATTATTATAAATATATAGCCGTTAAATGATTGTTTAATTACAAAATAATTGCCTGATTTTTGTAATCTTGAAGATTTTTGTATCATTACATTATCAAAACCCTACTTTATGAACTCTGAAAATAATATTTCTAATATACATATTGATCCCGAGGTTTCGGGACAAAAAATAATTCAGAATAAAGAATTAAATATTTGGGAAGCCTTAATTCCTGTTATTATCTTAATGGTAATGTTGGCTTATAATATATTTTTTGTTGAGGGGCAAGAATTATTAGGCACTTATACCAATCAATACATACTTTTAATGGGAGGAGGTATTGCTGCCATTGTTGGGTTTTTTAATAAAGTGTCATTATCAATTATGATCTCAGAAATTTGGAAAAACCTAAAGAGTGTTTTTATTCCTATTATGATTTTATTTTTAGTGGGTGCTTTGGCAGGTACTTGGTTGGTTAGTGGTATTATTCCGGCAATGGTATATTATGGACTGCAAGTGTTAAGCCCTACAATATTTTTACCGGCATCAATTGTTATTGCAGCCATTATTTCTATTGCCACTGGAAGTTCATGGACAACTTCAGCTACGGTGGGAATTGCCTTAGTAGGTATAGGAAGTGCTTTAGGAATTTCGACAGGAATGATTGCCGGTGCCGTAATATCAGGAGCTTATTTTGGAGATAAAATGTCGCCATTGAGTGATACAACAAATCTTGCCCCGGCTATGGCAGGAACTGATTTGTTTACACATATACGGTATATGGCATTTACTACTGTTCCTACGATTATCATTACATTGATTGTTTTTAGTATTATAAGTATGAATATTGAAACAACAGGTACAGCTGATATTAGTAATTTTCTTACTACTATTGATAATACTTTTAACATAACCCCTTATTTATTTATTGTGCCATTAGTGGTCATTGCTTTGATTGTAACCAAAACAAAACCATTGATTGCATTAGGGACGGGTGTTGGTTTGGCAGCGGTATTTGCTTTTATATTTCAATCAGATATTTTGAGTGGTCTATCTTCTTCAAATTTTAAATCAATTGTGAATGCTATTTTTGTTGATACAGAAATTACAACAGATAATGAAAAATTAAATGAATTATTCAGTGCAGGTGGAATGAAAGGAATGATTTGGACAATTCTATTAATTATCAGCGCTATGGTATTCGGCGGCGTTATGGACGCTATTGGAGCCTTGGCACGAATCACAAAAGAATTATTAAAATTAGCAACTACAGTTTTTGGATTATTTGCAAGTACAGTATTTAGTTGTTTAGGATTGAACGCAATTGCAAGTGATCAATATTTAGCAATTGTAATACCCGGAAAAATGTTTAAAAAAGCTTATGAAGATAAAGGTTTAGCGCCCGAAAATTTAAGTAGAACGCTAGAAGATTCAGGTACAGTAACTTCCGTATTAGTTCCTTGGAATACCTGTGGTGCATATCAATCAAGCGTATTAGGTGTTGATACTTTGTCGTATGCAGGTTATGCTATTTTTAATTATTTAAGTCCGTTTACCACCTTGTTGTTTGCAGCCTTTAATATTAAGATCAGACAGTTAGTTGGTAAACCAATTGAACAAGAAAGCATGGCATAGATTTTTATTTATAAGCTAAACTGATCTGTTCAGCACATTTTTCACCATCAATGGCTGCCGAAATAATACCTCCGGCATAACCTGCACCTTCACCACAAGGGTACAATCCTTTTACCTGTATATGTTCTAAGGTTTTATGATCTCTGGGAATTCTTATCGGTGAAGAAGTTCTTGATTCAGGTGCATGTACGATGGCTTCATTGGTTAAATAACCTTTCATTGATTTTTCAAATTGCTTGAACCCTTCTTGTAGTGTTTGATGTATAAAATTTGGTAGAATAATACCTAATTCAACAGATGTTGTTCCGGGCATATAAGATGTTTTCGGAATATTATCGGATAGTTTTCCTTTAGTAAAATCTACCAATCGTTGTGCTGGTACTTTTTGTGTTCTTCCTGCTAAAAGCCAAGCTTTCTGTTCAATCTGTTTTTGAAATTCAACGCCCGCCAACGACCCTTTATCTTGAAAAGAAGCAAGATCTTCAAGCTTTAATTCAACCACGATACCAGAATTTGAAGTTGGTTGGTCTCTTTTTGATGGTGACCATCCGTTAGTAACAACTTCTCCCGGAGCTGTAGCACAAGGAGCTATCACACCACCGGGACACATACAAAAGGAATATACACCTCGATTGTTTACTTGTTTTACAACACTGTATGGAGCAGGAGGCAAGTATTCGCTTCGTGTTTCACAATGATATTGAATAGAGTCAATTAATTGTTGTGAATGCTCAACTCGTACCCCTAATGCGAATGGTTTTGCTTCAATTTTAATTCCTTTTCGAACTAATAATTCAAAAATATCTCGGGCTGAATGACCAGTAGCTAAAATAACTTTATTAGAATTTATAATATCTCCGTTTTGAGTTTGAACGCCATTTACCTCACTATTCTTTATTAGAATATCAATAACTCGCGTATTAAATTGAACTACACCTCCATATTTTAAAATGGTTTTCCGAATAGTTTGAATAATTTGAGGCAATTTATTAGTGCCAATATGCGGATGAGCATCTACAGCAATGTTTTTTGTAGCTCCGTGAGCGATGAGCAAGTCTAATATTTGATTAACATCGCCTCTTTTTTTTGAACGTGTATATAGCTTTCCATCAGAATAAGTACCTGCACCACCTTCACCAAAACAATAATTAGAATCTTCATCTACTAGATGTAACTTTGTAATTGCTGCTAAATCTCGTCGCCTTTCTTTTACATTCTTACCTCTTTCTAAAACAATGGGTTTAAACCCTTTTTCAATTAATTTTAAAGCAGCAAATAATCCTGCTGGACCAGCACCAATAATGATTACTTCTTTAGCATTACTTACATCATCGTAATGAGGCAACTCAATAGATTTTTCAATAAAATCTTCTTTGATAAAGGCATTAATTCTGAGATTTATCTTAATATTTTTTTGCCTAGCATCTATTGATCTTTTTAATATTTCAATATGCTTTATTTCATCAACTTTAATATTGACTTTTTTAGCAATAAGCTGTTTTAGTTGTGCTTGATTTTGAGCAACTTTAGGAGGTACTTGAATTTGAAATTCTTGTTGCATAGTTTAATTCTTAATTTTAAGTCCTTCCCTAAGGGGAAGGGTTTAGGATGGGCTTTAAATAAAGAAATTCCAAACTAAACCAAACCGAATTATAAAATCACGATACGGATAATTGGGTGCTGTATAATAATTGGGTGTATTTGTAAAAGATGAATTAAAATGCTCAGCTTTTAAATAGATCCTTGTACGTTGTATTTGCGCATTTATAAAAAAATCAAATACCGGATAACCACCTATTTTTTGATTATTTTGGATGTTAAATTCAGCTAAAAGTGGATTGTAACTATTTGCAAAATATTCACTAAAATACTTAAATGTAATACCCGCTTGTAAATACAAAGGGTCTCTTTTAAACAAATGGTCAGAAAAGTAGAAGGTATTTCTGGTTACAAATTCAGGTACTCTAAAAGCAGATTCACCTTGTGCCACTTTTTGATACATTATCGTATTGTTCAATGCGAATTTACCCAACTTAAACTCTTTTGAAACCTTAAGTTTTAAATAGTTAATTGTTTTGTCAGCTTGCACAGGTAAAGGCTGCGCCGAGGTATCGCTGTTACCAAAGTAAGTGTAATTATCTATTTGAGTAATTTGAGCTGAAGCATTTAATAGTTTCTTTGAAGTAAGGTCAAATACCAAACTTCTGGTTCGTTCGTTTTTTAAATTATTAAACCAATTATAGCTAACATAGTCACTTTGATTCAGCAAAAAATTAAGATTAGGTGATTTACTATTGGTTAAAAAAGTGCCTTTAAAAGTAAATAAACTATCCTGTTTAAATGTAGCTGTTGTTTTCAAGAAATTTCCATTAAAATCTCCTGTTATTAATGTTGACGCCTCGGCATTTATATTGAATTTTTTAAAGTTTGTTTTCCATTCTCCACCAATAGAAATTGTACTTCCGTCAAGGTTAGAAGGGATGAGTTGATTACCAATAAATGTGGCACTTTGGTAACCGTAATTATAATCAAAATAATTGGCTTTAAATTTCACTTCGCCTAAAACTATAGGAGATTTTAAGGCCAAAAACGCTTGATTATCGAATGTTATATAAGTTAATTTATCATCAACAGAAGCTGAAAATGTATTACCAAGTACGCTGGTATTAGCAGTATTTTGTTTGAAATCGTAATGTTTGCGTTCATAATTTAAAATATGACCAACTTTAAGATAACTCTTAGTATTGTTTAGAGAATCTTTTCGTTGCCAAATTTTATAGTCATGCTCAATATAATAGCGATTAGCTCTTAAGATATTAGAAGCATCATTAAAGTTTGTTTCAAGCCTTCCTCTATCAGTAAAGTTGCCATCATTACTTTCAAAATTTATGATTGATTGTGATGTCAATCCACCACTTTCATTATTTGTCAAATCTTGAGCAACAATATGACTTCTCAATGTATAGGCATTGTTTTTTGTAATATAACTATAAGTAAATCGCATATTACCATGACTACTTAATGCGTTTCTATACTTGCCTAATGAACGCAACCCTTTATACGAAAGAGAACCATTATGCCTTTTAGAAGTATTAAAGGTAAATAATGCATCTAAAACCTGCCCTTGTTCGAGTCCGCCTCTGTAAAACAGTACGGTTGTTGGTGTAGCTACTTGATAATAATTGATGTCTTCAACTTCATAAAAGTTATAGTGTTTGGCACTTGCTCCCATTTTAGGCAATAGTGAGACTTTTGAAAAATCATAACCTAACTGATTAAAAGTTTGCCCTTGATTGTGAAAGGGTAATAATTCAAAATCATCTTTTTTTAGATAATTGAACTTGTAATCTTTGTGAATTGTTAGTGTGGTGTCTATATAAGTAGTATCTTTTTGGTACGATATGATCTTATAGTCTGTAAAATGGGTTTTACCACTTAATATAATATTTTGTTTTTTACCAAAAACTGTAGAATCAGACATTTGACCTTGAAAACCATCAACCCCTCTTAAACTTTTTATAGGCTTTTTAGGCGTAATTTGAGCTTGGGAAACTATTACAAAAAACAAAAAAAATATTAAATAATAACTTTTTAACATGAAGGCAAATATAAACCTTTTGATTGAAAATATTTAGCCAAAATTTTGTTATAAAATAGTAGGTTAGAAGTTGGAAGACGGAAGACCGAAGTATTTTATCGGCTATCCACTTCAAGTTTTAAATTAGTATAGTTTTAGTATTTTTGAACAATGTTGCAGCACAATTTTTCAGGCTTTGAATTAGAAGCTGGTACAGACGAAGCAGGTAGAGGTTGCCTTGCCGGACCTGTAGTAGCTGCTACGGTAATTTTACCAGAAAACTTTGTGCATTTGTCGTTAAACGATTCAAAAAAGCTGACAGAAAAGCAACGCTTTAACTTAAAACCTTTTATTGAAGAAAATGCAGTAGCGTTTTCGGTAGCATTTGTTTGGCAAAATAAAATTGATGAGATTAATATCTTACAAAGCTCAATATTGGCTATGCATCAATCAATAGAGCAATTAAAAATAAAACCAGAATTTATTATTGTTGATGGTAATAAGTTTCATAACTATAAATCTATTCCACATAAAACTATAGTAAAGGGTGATAGTAAATTCATGAGTATTGCGGCAGCTTCTATATTGGCTAAAACTTATCGTGATGATTATATGAAAAAAATACACTTAGATTTTCCAGAATATAATTGGAAACAAAATAAAGGATATCCTACAAAAGAGCATAGAAATGCTATTAGAAAATTCGGTATTACAAAGCATCATAGAAAATCGTTTCGGTTAATACCAGAGCAATTAAAGTTTGATTTGTAAGTAAATTTGGTATAATTTTTTGTAAAACAAGAAAAATGTCGTATATTTGTGGTCAAATGTCTTAATTATGGATTTTCAAGAAAAATATGATATCGATTTTAATAAAGAGGTAACTTCTTTAGTTAAAGAAATAGCCGTTGTTTATAAAATCAATCCTGCAAAGAGAAATATAAATTACAATGATTTCCTAAACAATAAAATGTTGATTGTTCATTCCATTAGAAAAGGTATTTCTTTTTCTTTTTTTAATAAAATAAAAAATAATTCTCCTTTTACAGATATTGAATGGGCAGATTTTTTAAATATTTCTACTAAATCTTTACAGCGTTATAAGAATGAAAAAAAGTTTGTTTTTAAATCTATCCATTCTGAAAAAATTATTGAATTAGCAGAGGTTACTAATTTTGGTAATACCGTTTTTGATACTACTAAAGATTTTTATTCTTGGTTAAATACAAGTTCTATTGCGTTAGGCTCTATGAAACCTTTAGAGTTATTAAAAAACTCTTATGGTAAAGAAATGGTTATGGAAGAACTAAACCGTATTGATCAAGGTGTTTTTGTATAATGCAAGTTTTTAGGCTTTCACGAAAAAAATATGTTATTGAATTATCTGGTATAGGAGCTTCAAAATCAGGTAATCGTTGGAATTCTAAAGGGACTGAGATTATTTATTGTGCTGATAGTAGAGCATTGGCTATGGCAGAGGTGTCTGTACATTTAAGTCTAGCAACATTACCAAAAGATTTTGTGATGTTAGAAATTAATATCCCAAAAATGGTTGCTGTTGAGGTTTTGAGTAAGAAAAATCTTCCAGAAAATTGGAATGTTTTTCCGCATACTTACAGAACTCAAAAAATTGGAGATGATTTTGTTTATTCAAAAAAGGGATGTGTTTTAAAAGTACCTTCAGCAGTTGTTAAGGGCGATTTTAATTATTTGATAAATCCGCATCATAAAGATTTTAAGAAAATTAAGATTATAAACTTTTATGATTTCCCCTTTGATGGTAGAATATACTTATAGAACCCAAGATGGGTTTATAAAAGTGATGTTTATAAAATGACAGTTAGTTGTTTTTATGATTTTTCAGGAATATAATTTGGAAACAAAACAAAAAATACTCTATAAAACAGTATAGAGAAGCTGTTCGTAAAATAGAAATTACCTTTCATCACAGAAAACCTTTTAAATTGTTCTCAAATGAATTAACATTCGATTCTTTAGTGTAAACATTAAACGTTATACTAATAATTAGAATAACGGAATTTGTAATGTTAATTTAGTCCCTGATGAATTATTAGTATCGTTAATTAGATCATTAAAAGTTAACGAAAATGAATTTTGAAAATCCTTTGCAAAATTTGTAAGTCTTTCTTTTGTTAAATCTATACCGATAGATTTTCTATGAATTACCTTTTTTGCTTTTATTTTTGCTGCTTCTATTCTTCCTATTCCATTATCTTCAATATCTATTTGGATAAACTCTTTATTAGATTGGCTAACAGAAATAATAATTTTTTTCAATCCTTTTTTTGATGATAGTCCATGCCAAATAGCATTTTCTAAAAATGGTTGTAATACCAAAGGAGGGACTTTGATATTCTCTAAATCAATAGATGAATCTATAATAGTTTCGTACTTGATTTGATTAGAAAACCTGATATTTTCTATGCCCATATATAAATCCATAGTTTCTAACTCTTCTGCTAAGCTAGTCTCTTTTACCGAGGATGCATCTAAAATTTTCCGGATCAATTTTGAGAATTTATTTAAATAATGAACTGCATTTTTTTGCTCATTATTTATGATGTACAACTTTATAGAGTTCAAAGCATTGAAAATAAAATGAGGATTCATTTGAATACTTAATAGATCTTGTTCCAACGTTAAAATTCGTTTTTCATTTTTTAAATAACGATGTCTATATAAAAAATATAAAACAAGCCCTAAAAGAACAAGAGATACTAAACTAATAAGAAAAATATTTCTTTTTTTAGAAAAATCAAGTTTGTCAATTTCATTTTGTTTGGCTAGTACTTTTATTTGATTATTTTTTTTCTCACTGTCGTATTTTATGATCAGATCATTTACATATTGAATATTACGTTCATTAGAGATTTTTTCATCAAATTCTTCTGCTAGTTTATAATATGCTAAACTATTTTCAAAATCATTTTTTTGTTGAGCTAACTCAGATAAATGGGCATAAGCCTCAGATATTACGGATGAAAAGCCATATTTTTTTGCGATTTCTAAGCCCTTTAATAAATTTTTTTCCGCATTTTCATATTGGTACAATTTGGTTTGTGCCCAACCTAAATTAATATATTCGGTAGAGAGATAATCCTGATTTTCTAGTTTAATTGCTTCAAGTAAATTGTTTTTAATTAGTGGTATAGCTTTTTTAGAATTACCTTGTTTAATGTAAATACGGCCAATGCTACTATTACAAATAACTATACCAAAACGATTATTTATTTTTATGTTGACACTTAATGAACCCTTATAATAATCTAAAGCTTCATCTAAGTCACCTAATGCTTCTTTTGCATAACCAATATTCTGATTATTGATAGCTATTCCTAGCTCATTATTGATACTTTCCTCTATTTTTAAAGATTTATAAAATTGATTACTGGCTAAATCATATTGTTTTAGTAAGAGGTAAATATTACCCATACTATTATGCGAAACGGCAATACTTCGGCGTAGACCTAAATTAGGATTTTCTACAGTTTCGGCCAACGCTAAAGCTTCTTGATTATAATCTAATGCAGTTCTATTTGCGTCTATTTTTCTATAATCAACACCTAACATGTTAAGACTAAATACCCTAAACTCAATATTATTTGCCTTAATTGCTGTTTCCAATGCTTTTTTGTGAATTTTTATAGCTTTTTTATAGTCAGAATAATTTCGGTATTGTGTTCCGAGAATATTTAATGCATATGATTTACCTACTAGATAACCCTTTTCACTAAAAATATTAACAAGTAATCGTAATTGAGTTGT
The DNA here is from genome assembly GCA_021648445.1 of Flavobacteriaceae bacterium. GTDB lineage: Bacteria > Bacteroidota > Bacteroidia > Flavobacteriales > Flavobacteriaceae > Aureibaculum. Next base: position 3,771 of record JAKISU010000053.1, on the reverse strand, counting down.
GTCTTTTCTAAAAACACGTAGAATCGTATTTATTTCTTTATATGTTTTGGGTTTGATTTTTAAGATACTATCGGCTCTTTTTTGAACATCAACTTTTTTCTTTTGCGCAGTGATATTTCCAAATGAAATTGAAAAAAATATAAAAATGAGTATAAATTTATTCATAAAATAGAGCATTATGATTTATAATTTGCCTAAAAAATCTGATTTTCGTTGTCTCGAAACAGGTATCTTTTTCCCATTTTCTAAAACCACATAACCATCTGTTTTTATAAATTCTTTTATTTTATTTAAATTGATAATATAAGAGTTATGTATTCTAAAAAAATAATCACTTGGCAAAAGAGAACTTACTTCTTTTAATTTTTTTGTAAGTACAATTTTTTTATTTTCTAATAAGTATAATGTTGAGTAATTCCCATCTGATTCAACATATAATATGTCATTTGGTTCCAGAAAAACTAACTTCCCGTCTGTATTAATTGTTATTCTTTTGTGATTTAGTTTGTTATTAAAATTCAATAGTATCCGTTCAAATTTATCAGTACTAACCATACGAGAGTTGTACTTTTTTATTTTTGCAATTGTTTCTTTTAGATCATCAGTATCTATAGGTTTTAATAGATAATCAATAGCTTCTTTTTTTAATGCTTTTATTGCATATTCATTGTAAGCGGTAGTAATTACAATAGCAAAGTCTTTTTTATCTAATTTCCCCAAAAATTGAAATCCATCCATTGTAGGCATTTCAACATCTAAAAAAAGACAATCAAAATCAGTATCTTTTATATAATGTAGTGCTTTTTCAGGTTCAGTAAAAGTAGCAATAACCTCTATTTCATTACTAAAGTTTGATAATTCCCAAGATAAGCCTTGAATGGCTTTTGGTTCATCATCAATAATTACTGCTTTTAACATTGTATTCATATTTAACAAAAATAAAGCATACACTTAGTTTATTGACAAATGATGTATGCTTTGTGCTAAAATACGTATAAATAGCAAATAACTCTTTATACTATGCAACTGCGAGTACTTTTATAAGGTTAAATGAAATTTATACATAATTCAGTACCAATTATACAAAAAGGGTTTTGTAGATTATTCTATTTATAGATATTTGAACTGTTATTGAAAAAGAAATTACAGATTCTGTGAAAAAGTCAAATTAAAAATTGTTATGAAAAAGTTTTTTTGAGTTAACAAAAAAGATTAAAGTTGTAAAATTGCTATGAAAAAGAATTAAAAACAACTTGATGTTAAGTGGGGTTTTAGAAGTCTATTTAGCTTTTGATTTTAAAAAAGGGGATTTTTCCCCTTTTTACAATTTTGTTGACTGCTCAGATTACTTTTACTAACTTTGGTAAGATTTTTGATGTATAGAATACTAAATTTGACTACTCATGGATAGTCATTTTGTACTGTTTACAAAATATAATCAACTAATTTCAATACTATGAAACCTTCATTAAAATCAATCATGAGTCTTTTAGTTTTTGACCTCCTTTTTTTAACTAGACTACTAAAGGCATTAATTTCAAAAATGGTTTACTTTTATAAAATTAGTACTAATATGAAAAAAAGAAAATATATTACTTTAATTATTACTGTGTTTTTGACAATACAGTTTTCTTCGTGTGACTTTAAAGTAAAAGGCGAAAATGGAAATACAACCAAATTTTCTATTGAGAAAGATAACTTACTTTCAGATGATAAACTTGACAAGTTATTAAAAGACTACACTGACGCGTTAGATGCTATAGGAATAGATGACATAGAAGATGGTCAAATGACTGAAGAACAAAAACAAAAAATTATTAAAGGCTCCATTAAAACTAGAGGTATAGCAGCGCAAATAACAAAGTATGTTGAAAATTACAGTGCCAATTTAAAAAAAATACCTAAAAATTGTTCTGCGGAAATTAAAAAATTAAAAGAAGTCAATGCGAAATTAGATACTGTTATTGAATTTTTTTCGACTTACAATACACAGGAACCCACTATGGAAGACCCTTTAAAATTACTAGGAATTTCTATGAATTTTTCAGGCTATATAATGCATGTATATAATGCTAGAATTACTTGTTCCGTTTCTATTGACACAATTGAATAAAAAAGTATTGTATAGAAGTCACATAATTTGGTATTCTAACAAATACACAGTTAACCAATAATACGTAGAAAATATAATCCTTAAAACAAAAATATACCTATGAAACACTCATTCAAGTTAGTCGCAAGTTTTTTAATTTTTAGTTTCTTTTTATCAAGTCATACTGTTGAAGCTCAAATTTTGAAGAAACTCAAGAAAAAAGCCGAAGATAGAATTGAAAAAGGAGTAGATGACATTTTAGATGGAAAAAAGAAGAAAGACTCTACTAAAGAAAAAGAAGAAACAAGTAGCGATACAAAAGAACCAAAAGAAAAATTAGATACTAAAGGAGAGAAAAGTGCCGAAAAAAAATCACTTGAAATTTGGAGAAATTATAAATTCATTCCTGGAGAAAAAGTTATTTTTTATGATGATTTAAAATCAGAGGAAGTAGGAGAATTTCCCTCTCGCTGGGATCTTCTTAAAGGAGGTGCGGAAATAGTAACTTTCAACGGAGAAAAGGTTATTCTTGGCATACCTACAGGTCATACTAGTAGTAGGGTTACACCTCTATTTAAAAACGTTGACTACCTATCTGATGAATTTACTATTGAGTACGATATATATATAGATGATATCTCTAAAGAAAATAATAATAATTGGGGTCACTATAATGTTTATTTAAACTCTAAAAGGATAAATAGTGGTGCTCCTGATGTAGGCATCAATCTTAGATATGGAAAAGTTAGCGGATTTGCATCCAGTAGAGATTTTGCAATCGAATCTGTTGCAATTGAAAAAAACGCATGGTCTCATATTGCAATGTCTTATCATAATGGAAAGTTTAAACTTTATATAAACGAAAAACGAATTATAAATCTACCTAAATTTTCTATTCGCCCAGATGCCTTCGCCATTGATATGTCTGGTACTGGTGGATATGATAATACAGTTAGAGTTGCTATAAAAAATATCCGTATTGCACATGGCGGAGGGCAAATGTACAAACGCATTATGGCAGACGGAAAATATGTAACCAATGGTATTTTATTTGACTCTGGAAAAGCGACCATAAAACCGCAATCTATGGGAATTATTAATAAAATCGCATCTATAATGGATGAAAATCCTGAATGGAAATTTCAAATTGTTGGGCATACTGATAGTGATGGCAATGACGAAAAAAACCTATCTTTATCTCAACAACGTTCAGAATCTGTTAAAAACACTTTAATTACTTTAGGTATTAAAGCAGAACGACTAAGCACTTTAGGAAAAGGAGAAACAGAACCATTAAATACAAACGGCTCTCCCGAAGAAAAATCAAATAATAGACGTGTTGAGTTTATCAAACTATAAAATAGTTTTAGTTATTTTCTAATATATAATAGAGAGAAATAGAAAACGGTGTAGAACAACGTATAAAATTAATTGCTCATTTTAGCTTGTTTACGAAAGTCCAAACGGACTTTCTTGTTAGTGTTTTATTTACTAACTTTAGTGCTTAAAACACGCAACTAATCTTATACCAAACGTTAACTACAAGTGCTCCAAAAAAAACAATCCTTATGGGATTTAATGGAAAACGGACTTTTTTCGGAATCGGATTTTATGAAAAAAAGTGCTGATGGAATTCAAATCTGGGCGGATCAATACGAACGGACTTTTGAGCAAGTCTG
>JAKISU010000052.1 GCA_021648445.1 Flavobacteriaceae bacterium | reverse complement strand
TCCCTTGTGAACTCCTCATCAAATAAGCCTTTATTCCCTTGTGTTTTATACATTTCCATGACTTTTTTACACCATAAAGATAAGCATAATTAGCTAATTGACAATGAGTTAATTTTTAGAAGTCCCCTAAATATTCTTTCTGTTCGCCATAACTTGCCTTTGGGTATTGTATCTCAAATAATCGCAACTCGCTATAATATACCAGCTAACTTAGTGGTTGTACTTTTATGCTTTTAAAAAAGTTAATTTCATCAGCTTCATTATCAAATGAAGAAGTTGTTATTTTTTTACTCATGCTTGAAAGGATACTTCTGCATGTTGTAATGGAAAGGTTTGACTGCTTTATAATATCTGGATTTTGATTCTTGATTTCCTTTAATCGGTCGCGCAATTGATGAAGTAATAGTTCAAATTTCATAAGCAGTTAATTTGGGAGATTGACTTTCACATTTGAACAAATCTATATCTTGTAATTTCAGATAAGCGTTAAAGAAATGCGATTTAACAAAGATTTATGCAAAATCCTTAACATAATTTTAACAAAAATTATGCCCTATATTATTGTTTATGAAATTATTACTTGGAATTGACTAATACAAGTGTAATTGAGTTAACGGTAAAATCTGATTAGTAATTCAACTATTACAGTCACATAGGCACTAGACCTTCAAATTCGAATTGGGCGTGGGCAACTTGTTCGGCATCGTTAAAGGAAGCATAGGCTTTGAACTTGGCTCTAGCTTATGCTAAAAAAATCAAACAGAAATGAGTAAAAATAAAAAATGTTTACTACTCATTACTTTCTTATAATCTCAAAAGTATCACTGCCCTTGGGTTTGTGGAGCAGAGTGCCTGTTGAAGTAACACCTCCAGTATAACCCCCAATAACAGCACCTCCAATCCCTCTTGAAAATCCATCTAAAAAACTACCGCCGTTATACCAACTGTTAGCGGCGAAATTCGCCTTTCTCCTCTAGTTACAGAGAGATAGACTATCCCACCACTATCTTCATAAGATCTAATAAAATTATTACCATTATTCATTCCAGAGCTAAAAAAATTAGCTTTTGGAACTGTTTCCCAATTTATTACATCATTTGAAAATAATTCCATTTATTTAGGTTTATTTCTATCTAATCTTTTATAGAATTCTCCTCTATATTTTTTTTCGGAAGTTTTCTTCTTCACAAAATACTCCAGTGTAATACCATTTTTTATTCTATGGTATAGAACTTCTGTAATCGAATCAAATTGAAAAATAATATTATCATCTATTGTACTTTTAATTTTACCTCCAAAATTAGTTAGTTTTTTACCTCCAAAAAATATAGAATCATTTACTATAATATATTCTCTTGGACTTATATAGCCAGCAGGCTCTACATATCCATATATTTTATCTTTTGAAATATAAAACTCATTATAATCAATAGTCTCTATTTTACCACTTTCATCCTCATATTTATAAATTGAATAATAGTTTCCAATAAGGTTTGGAATATCTTGGTGATTATCTAAATAAGATAATTTTCTATGATTATTTTGTTTACAAGAAATAATAACAATGATAATAATTAAGTAACTAAACAAATTTTTCATATTTCTAATCTTTAAATTTATCTTTAATCTTAAAAAAGCCATTATTATAAATAGCCCTTTTTATTCTTTCGGCTAAATCATTTCCTGTAATATGTAAAGATAGCATTGATGTACCATCTTGCATAATTATTTTAAAATGAAATTGTTCAGGATTAGAACCTTTTAATGGCACATAATCAACATAAGCGGCAACATGATTAGGGTTTTGTTTAAAACCTGCTAATTGTTCCACAATTCCTAATCTTGCACTACCTCCAGCATCTCTATACTCTTTTCTAGTTACGGAACCAGTCATAGTCCAATTTTTTGAACTTAAATTCCCTCTACTTTTAATTGTTTTAAAATCTATTATATCTTCGGGATATAATACATCTGTACTATTATTTTCAATATAGTGATACCAATTAATGAATGAACCTAATATTTCTAGCCTAGATTTCGAGTAATTAATTTTTTGAGGTCTAGCTATTTGTTGCTCTTGACCTCCCAAATTACTCCCATTTGCAATCCAATCATTAGGTCCGGTGGTTGCATAAGCAATTCCAGAAGAAGTATTACTCTGCAACATCGCACTTTGCAACACGCCATAAGGGTTATCTAAACGATAACCACTGCCTGGTATGGGCGGGACTTCTGCTGATGCTGCACTGTTTTGCGAGTTATTCTGATTTGATGTTGGTGTCTGCGGTGTACTATTAGGGCTTGACCATCCTGTATCCGGATTACCCCAAATGGCAGCAGCAGCTACAATTACAGCAGCAATAATATAATATATGGCTGCAATACCTTCTAATATAAACTCTCCACTTGGGTCGGTATATTTTAAAGGATTGTTCAATACATAACCATACCTATTATAATTTTGTGTGCTATAAGGGTTTTGTATATAATTATCAGGTGCTAAGAACCGATGCAATAAAGGGTCATATAACCTGCCATTCATGTGTATCAAGCCTACGCCTAACAGATGTTCATGACCGGTATAACCTCTATCCAATATGTTAAAAGAACTTAAATCATTGCCATTACCGTCTTGCAATTTAACAATATTTCCCCAAGCATCAAAATGTCTTTTTTCTTTAACAGCACCATTTTTATCAGAGATCATCAAAATACTACCTAAATAATCTCTATATAAAAAGTAATAACCATTTGTTGTTGTTGAACCTTGCTCAGAACGCCAAATTGCAGGGGCATTATAAGCATCACCACCTATATAAGTTACAAAAGTAGACTCTCCTGTTGTTTGGTTATAAGAAATTTCCATACTGCCATCATAAGAATAGTGCCTACGGTTAGGGCGTAACAGTTTATCATTTTCAGTACTACCATAAAATGTATTGGCTCGCCCCATAAAGGCATTATATTGAAAACTTACCTTGTCTTTATCTGCCTCGTGAATTTCTACCGGACTTTTAAAAGCATTATAGCTAATGTCTTGTCGCGTATCTTGATCGTAATGGTTGCGCCCGGAATTATTTAGATCAATACCTGCCAATTGATAAGAATTGCCGGAATAGTTATATGTACCTATAGTATTATTAACAGTAATTCTTCCTTTAGTATCATAACTATGGTTATTGTTACCATTATTGTCATTAAAAGATACCAATCTATCTATATTGTCATAAGTAAAGTTTTCAGTCCATGAAAAAAGACTATTGGTACGGCTGTTAAGATTTCCTCTTTGGGTATCAAAGTCAAAAGTAAGCTTCATCAACTGTGTTGGTTCAGCATTGATGTCTTTTTCAGAGGTACTCTCAGTTAAAAAACCTAATGGGTTATACACATGTTTTTTACGTAAGTTATTCCCCATAGTAATAGAGGTTGCCTGTCCGCGCGCATTCAATGCATCTACGTTCCAGAGTACTTCTTGCGTACCGGTATCACTGATAGTTTTTAAACTACCATTTTGGTAGGTGTTTTTAATTGATTTAATACTACTCCTACCATTTGCCAACAATCTGGCAGTACTCTCTTCAGTATCTATTCTGCCAAAAGTATCATAGCGGTATCGTTTGGTAAATTGTGCATAAGGATTACTTTCAGAAATATAATTTAGTCGTTGATTGTTATCATACCGATAGTCATAAGTACTGTTATTACCATCAGAATTGGTCAGCGATATGCTGCTTATCATCTTATTGGTAGTATTATACGCATATTGTAAGGTCATGTTGGTTAAATCGCCCACTACCTTTTTTTGTTGAAGCTTTCCTATAGAAGTATAGGTATAATCCGTAGCTCCTTTTGGTGTAGTTTCTTTAGTGATTTCACCGAAACCATTATATTCATAGGTATAAACTCCTGCTGACGGATCAGTAGTTTTGGTTTTACGACCCCAACCATCTTGCTCTGTAGAGATCACTACGCCATCATAATTAGCGGTTTTCATAGTGCCATTGCCATAATAGGTATAGTTGATCGTACCACCGGGGTCGGTAACTCTTATGATATTGCCCATTGCATTTTTGGTAGTGGTTACTGTTTTAGTACCATCATCAATAGTTACTGATAGGTTACTATAGCTTATATTTGATACCTTACCGGTATAAGAGCTTATAGTTTTAGGTCTGCCATAAAAATCATATTCGGTAGTATTCCATTGAGAAGCCCCAGAGCCTGTGTAAGGCTCACTTTCAGCAGCAACCCTGTCAAACTTATCATATTGATAACTTTTACTGATCCATTGCCCTAATACATCTTTTTCCTTTACAGTGGTCACTCGTTTAAGAGGATCATAGATTGTAATTTTACCACTGCCATCATCTGCCGATACTGTTACGGTATAAGTGTTTCCGGACTCTACATAACTGCTGGTCACATTTTTACCAAGATAATCGGTTACCTTGGTTAACCGGTTCCACGCATCGTAAAAATATTGAGTGTCCTGCCCAAAAGGGTTTGTCTCTTTAGTCAAAGTTCCGATATTAGTGTTGTATAAATAGGTAGTTGCTAAGCCTTCTAAATCGTAGGATTTGGTAAGGTAGCGACCCGAAGTATCATATTCTAAACGGACTTCACGTGCAGGCGTATTATAGGGAGTCGTTATTTTTTTTGTAATATTCCCAAAAACATCATAGGTATAGCTTTCGGTATCGAATTGTGTACCATTGCCCTTTGTTTTTTTCTGTGTCAGTAAATAACCGGAATACGAAAATTGTCTTTCCGTACTAAAGGCATTGCTACCAATAGTTGTAGTTTCCTTTTCGCTTGTGGGGCGTCCTATATAATAGGTAGAACCTGTACTATTGGCATAGGTAATATCTATTACACTACTGCCATAACCGGAAAAGTTGGTTGTTATTCTGGTAGGGTTGTTATAGGTATCGTACAAAAATGATTTATTGATTACAGTTCCGTTCAGGCTATTTTGAGTAACACTAGAGGTGTTCCATAACTTAAAAACCTTATTGGCTGCAAGAGAGGAAGCATTTGTATAGGAAGTTTTACTAATATAATCTGAAGGAATCGATGTAAAACTAAAATTATAAGGTTGTACATATTCATCTGTAATCGCACCTCTTAACTGTGGGTTGTACTTAGAAACATTAAATATACGGTCTGAATTATCTGTATGCCAATTACTTTTGGCAATACCCTGAAAACCGAGAAAACCCAAGCCTTCCATATTATAGACAGCGCCATAATAGGAGTATATTTGTTTGAGTGTAGGTGTACTCGAATATATACGTTGAAGTGAGCTAACCACTTTAGTGCCCGGTGCAATTTTCAAGTCAACATTAGGGTAGCTTTCTGAATACGCAAATTGATATACAGGCATATCACTACTATATTCATTAGGGTCAAGATTATTATAATTAATGCTTTGGGTAATCCCGTTATTTTCAATTGAACGTAACAAAACATCTTCTCTATGATCTTGACTAAAGGTAAATGAAGTTATCCAGTTATTGCTGATAGACGCAAAATCTAAACTCTTGTTTGGTTTATCAGAGGTTAAAAATATGGGGATTGGAAAGTGTTTTAGGTTACCTGTCTTTGTTGTACTTCCTCCTGAAACTAAAGATGGTGCTAGTAATGCAGAAGAAGAATTAATACTCATACCTTCATTATTGTAAATATATACTGTTTGAGAACCATTAGTACTATTATTATAGGTTTTAGTACGATAATCTATTATATCTGTTCTACCATCTCCATTGATGTCTATAGGAATCAAATTATAACCGTATAATGTGGCCGATGAGCCATTCCAATCATTCTGTTTATATGTAAAAGGATAAGCCTTTGAACCAGTGTTTAAAAAGCGAGTACCTGTTGATAAAAATGATATAAAGAAATTACTGTTGTTATTAATGGGAGTCATAAAATCTATTCTCCCATCACCATTATAATCTCCTAATAATAAGGGGTAATCTAGTTTAATACGAGTATCTGTAGTTTGCCAAAGTAATTGTAAAGAATTACTACTATTTAGAGTGTAAACAGAAATTTTACCTTTAGTAATATGAAGAATGTCTGTTTTACCATCACCATTTACATCAGCAGTCAACAATTTATCAGTTGATTTTAAACCTTGAGGAAGATACCCAGCAGATGATGTAAAACCAGATGTTATTCTTCTATCAAGATTTATAAAGTTTACCCGAGAAATATTGACAGTTGTGGTATTACATTCACAACACCCATCAAAAGACCTTAAGGTTGATTTGGTAGTTGTAATACTGTCTTTTGTATTTGTAGCTTGTCCTTTAAGTAGTGGCCATCCACCGCCACCATCATCATCACAGGGTACATTTCCACATTCGGTGTAAGAATAAGGTTTGCTAACAGCAATAATATCAGAAAGCCCGTCACCATTAAAATCTCCTGAGAGGTATTTTTGAGGGACTCTGTTCACACTTGGGGTTACTGTACAACTATAGGTACTGCTATAGGTTGGTACACTCCATATTTTTTCATATTGATAGGCTATTGGTGCTCCACCGGCGGATGGAGGTGCTTTGCCATATACTTTGAATTTGACCCCATTATTGCTTGTATTTTGTATAATTGACAACCCTTGACCTGCTAAGATCTTATTGCTATGATTTAACCAGCTAACGGGAAAAATGGCTTCAAAAGGACCGGAATTCACCTCAGTTACACTATTTGAACTTCCACTCTGTATATCTGTAGCAATCCAAAATTTGTTCTTTTGGGATGCTGGTTTGGGATAGACTATAAAATCCATCTTACCGTTACCGGTCAAGTCTAAAGATATGGTTTCTGCATTTCTTTGTTCAATATTATTAAGACCAACAGTAGTTATTCCTGTATAATTTACAGAAGAAGATGAATTGGAATAATTAAATTGTATAGCACTATGAGAAAGTATATTGTTTCCACTTTTTTCTTGAAAACTGGTTAGTCTTTGATACTTCAAAGAAGTACGGTCATGTGTAAGGTAATAATTCCTATAACCAACACCACCTCCAAGAACTTTAATCTTATTCAATATATCATCTCTCTCAAAAGCAATATTACCTATATAAGCTTGTTCAGTTCTTTGTCTAGGTGCATATAAAAATTGAATTTCATTGATAGGACTCGAAGTATTTCGACTGCCATATTTAATTTTACTAATAGATAAACTATTATTTTCTTTGATATATTCATAACTTATTCGTACACCTTGAGGGTTTTGCCAATAGGTGATTGCATAATTCATTTGTGAGCGAGAATCCGTACTATTACCATAATGGGCAAAAGAACCGTCAGGGTAATAAGCTATAAAATATGCCGGACCAAAATTAGCTCCATAAGATGAAGTTCCATAAGAGATAATTTTTAAATTAGAATAATTTTCTGTTTGATATTGAGCTCCATTCTTACCATAAGTACCACTTTTTAATACCAGACGTTGACCATCTAATGAAAAACGATCAAGATCATCAAAATTTGTCGGGTCAATAATATTATCATGGAATTTTGTGGAAGGAATTCTAGAAATTACTGAGACTCCTGAGAGATTCCACCCAAATCCTGCAAGACCATTCCCACTTTGGCTATTATAGGTTAGTGATATTTCTGGAGTTACACCATTAATACCCGGCGGAACTGCAATTGGAATATCATAGGTTGCTCCTCCTGTAAGCGAAACGGATAACTCTCCTAAGGTCTCGCCAACTCCTGAACTTGCACCTCCTGAGAGTTTTGTGTTTTCCTCAGAATTTATAGCCTCATTGGGTGCTCCCGTAATGGGGAGTGCTCCTTCATTTTTATCAATTATCTTTATTGTTTTATAGATGAACTCATCTTTTGGATTTTGCCCTTTTTGACCATAGGAAGCGATGAAACATAGAAATCCAATTCCTAGAAGTAGATATTTTTTCATAAGTAGATTTTTGGTTTGGTACTGAATTATTTTTTTATTACTTTAAATACATCTTGTTTACCATCATTAAATAACACTTTAATAATGTATACGCCACCGGCAATATTTTGAAATGGCATTCTATATTTTTGTGTATTCTTTGAAGGATTAAAATTTTTGATAAGTTTTGAATTCAAAGAATATATCTGAATGGAACTCACATAAGAATTAATACTCTTTGCCCATGTAATGGTCAATTCATTTTCAATAGGATTGGGGTAATAGTCTAACAGACTTATATCTTCCTGTTTTTCTTCAAGTTCTTCTACAAGAGTTTCGGTAACTTCTGCAATTTGATTTGCAGATTTAGGAGTAGCAAAGTATCTTTTTATCTGATTGCCGGCATTGTCATAAGCAAAGCTGATTGTTTCGCCGGAGGGATTCGGAGGGTTACATGGCGGAGAGCCGCCTCCCGGACAAGGAATCCCTTGAGCAACGGCAGTAAAACTTAAAAGAAAAGATGTCAGGAACAAAAAGTAAATTTTTTTCATGTGTTTATAATTTATTGTTTTTTATTGGTCACATGCTGTTCGCTATTAATCATTTCTTTGGGTGTTAAGCTTTTTAGCATGCTCGTTTCATAATTTTTATATTTGGTATGTATTCATAATTCTACGGTATCAAATTATTTATAATCTTAAAAAAAATCAATAGCGAAAAAGGGTATTTTTAAAATTCATAGAAACTAGGTAGTTTTTCAATTTTTTAGTAAATATTTTTTCCTGTGTCATACTTTTCCGTATAAATGGTTCATTTTCTTTAATAAACGGTTTTGTTCTATGTGTATTAATAATCAGAGACTATAACACCTTTAGAAACAAGTTCTCTAAAAAAACCTTTTAACTCTAAAAAATAGGCTTCTCTGTTAACGGGTGAGTCTATTGATGGGTTGCACATAAAAAAACCCCAGCAATAATTTATTAAAAATTCATCTACACAACCATGATTGAGTTCTTTATAATCTTTAAGCACTCTTTTAGCATCAATTTTATACGGCTTTTTGTTTGAGTTTTTAGTATTTATAAGAGTTGTTACTTTTTTTTTCATCAGTTCTAACTCCATGCCTGAGGCTTTTAAAAAAGTGCTACATACTTGTTCATATTGTGTTATCATAATTATTTTTTTAGTAGTTTATAAGATGGAACGCTGATGACGCTGATTTTTTATGATTTATCGCAGACCTACTTATCAAGGCAGGTACTTATTAATAAATCAGCGAAAATCTGCTCAATCAGCGTTATCTGCGTTCTATAAATTTCCAAAACGATCTTTTTTTAGTTGGAATACCTTGAATCAGCTTATTCTTTTTAAAATGAGCTTTAATTTTTAAATAATCTTCCAATTCGATCTCTATAAAATCATCCCATTTTTCACTTTCTTCTTTAAATTTTTTAATCGTACTAAATTCTCCTATATCATATTTTATATCTTCAGTTCGTAACAATTTATCTAAAGAAATTTGATATATAAATATGGCTTCTTTTCCGAAAAGCACATAAGTTATAGTTATAGAGTTGTCATCCATTGCGTTTTTTACTTAATTTATATTTTAAAAACTTTTTTTCAGGGGAGAAAGGAATTTTTAAAACATAAATTAAGCTCATGATCGCTCATGAATTACGATTAATTGTTATTCTTTTAAAATATATTGTTATACTATCTCCCTCCTTATTGGTATATGATATGTAGACTACATATATATAAGTTATACGATCTTCAATTGCAATTAGAGCTTTGGTAACTTATAATAGAGATAATTTGTTATTTTTTTATCAAAAAATCTTTATTAAATGAATCGTTAGAACTTGTTTTATATAAGTTTTTTGTTGACATTTGTTATATATGATTGCCTGTCAGAGCAAATATATGAACAATATTCATATAAATCAAACATTATACGCATTTATTTCGTGCAATGTTTTATAATAAATCATAATGTCTTGAAATATAAAGGATTAGATATTAAAAGAATAAGAGAAAGTATGAATCTTACTCAAACAGATTTCGGAAAAATGTTGGGTGTCGGTCTTAGAAGTGTTCAAAATTGGGAATCTGAAGATAGAAATATATCGGACACTGCAAGGTTGCTTTTAGAAAGCAAGTTAAATCATGAACTTAGTTCGCAAAAACTTACTCTAAAAAAGCAAGGTATTTCTTTTACTGATTTTGAAGTAATAGATTGGGTGGTAAAAAATAAAGAAAGATTAAAACAAGAAAGTGAATACTTTAAATTATGGCTGGCTGACGAAATTAATCAAGGTGTAAATCAAGAACTAACGAGGTTAGGTATTGAAATAGAGTATAAATATAGATCTAAGAAAAACGAATAATTCTGATAGTACCGTTAGTGTTAATTAATTCTTTAGATTTTTTTTCATTCTTTACTTTCTCTTTGTTCACTTTTTCTTTTAAGCGTTGTATAACATAAACCTCATAGAGCCTAGCAATATCTTCTGGAACAAAATTAGATTTTTTTACTTTTTTTATTTTCTTTTTCTCATTCATTGCCGACTACTTTATCGGTTATTTTAATTTTTAAATTTCGATACTCTTTTTCCTTTTCAGGTTTTATAAAGTCACTATTTGGAATGTCTTTATAGATCACATCAAAAAACATAGCAATAATGCCTTTTAATTTTTCTTCTATAGTTTGAAAATGATAAAACAATAAAGGAATGGTCAAGGCTATGATTACAGGAGTGTATGTCATAATATTTACATACCAATTTTCAGGAAAATCACTGCTGTAAACCTTGTCAGCATATAAAGCATGAAGTATCATGTATGAGGAGCTGAACAAGAATATACTGCTATATATTGAGAATATTGTTTTTTTAATTTTTGATGTAATGGGGTTGAAAATAGAGTAAATAAAAAACAAGCAAATAACAAAAGCCAATATTGGCGTACCAATATTTAAAAGAAATAAATAATATGCATTGAAGCCATTGTATTTATAACTTTCTTTTAATGCTTTTTTTTCTTTTCCGTAAATATAAAGGGCAAGTTCAGATTCTTTTTGAGCCTTTCTAAGCTTTACTACATACTCTTCTTTAGCTATAGTTCCTTCATCTAATGCATTTAATAATGATCCATATAAAGTAGTCCTATTTTCTAATATAGATTTATAGGTAGCTCTATGAGCTTTGTATTCAGAGGAATTTATACTATTGACAAATTCATAATTTTTATGAATAAATGGCATTCTAGAAGCAAATACAACCAGAACACCAATTATTATAACCAGTAAAGTATTAAATACTGCCTTCTTCGTCGTCATCGTCATCCTGATCTCCTGCGTTTCCGGGAACAACCATTTTAGTTTCGTTTTGAATTTGTTCATCTTTACTTTTAATTATTTCACCATTATCTTCACAACTTACCAATGTAAATTGCATAGCAAATAATACAATTAATCCTACTAATACTGTTTGTAATTTTCTCATAATACTTAAATTTTAAATTAATAATAATTTAAAAATAAGTATAAATTATCAACCTAATACCATGCTTTTCACAAAATATTAGATTAACTATTTTCGCATCAAATTAATTGTAATAAGAGCAGTGCTAAATTATAAAAAAAAAGTAGAAATCAAAATTATATTTCACCA
The DNA here is from genome assembly GCA_021648445.1 of Flavobacteriaceae bacterium. Lineage (GTDB taxonomy): Bacteria > Bacteroidota > Bacteroidia > Flavobacteriales > Flavobacteriaceae > Aureibaculum. The sequence goes on along the minus strand of JAKISU010000052.1, from coordinate 7,368 downwards.
AAACTATTGATTTTATTGGCATTACGGTAAAACCGTAATTTAGTTACGGGAAAACCGTAATGCAGTTTTAAGATTTTTAACGACTTATTTTGAATAAGATTTTAGCTGATTTTAGGGTAAAAAAAACAGGAAACAGCCTGTCTTTTTTTGTATATTTAAACTTCTAATTTAACAGCTCTTTTTGGTACTAAAAAATTGCATAGAATTTTTATAGTTTAAAAATCAGTATTACAAAATTTGGGTGTTAATGTTGACCCGTGCAATCTCTACGATAATTTTACAAAAAAGAGTCCATAAATGGGAATATGTTGTAAAGAATTACATTCTTTACAACTCATTTAAAAATAGATTTTATATCGTTATGAATCCGAATAAAATTCTTTTCGAGATCGCTAACACTCATCTTTTTATAAGGAGGTAAAATTCGCTTTATTACTGGTTTTCTAAATTGCACTTTTTTATCTTTACCATCAGCAAATACAATAAATTCTCCCTGTTTTAACCTATAAAAGGCATCAGCTCTTGTTTTAGCAACTTCTTTTTCTCCTTCTGTAACTCGGGTATCAAAATTTAGATTATACCCCTTATTGACACTTCTAGTATGTTTTTTTACAATTTCAAAAAAGCGTTCATAGTATTTTGCGGTATCTGGGTCGTTTGCCTTACCGAAAAATTGGTAGGATAAATTGGCCAATATGGCTTTACTTGCTTTATCACCATACATCATATCGTTCTGTATCTTGTCTTGTAGTACATAGATAGTCACGATGTCATAACTTCTTAAGGTTGCCGGAATACGGTGCATATTCAATAATCGAATGGTTGAAGCTTCTTCCAATAAAACAAATGATGGGTTTTGACCTCGTTCACTCATTTGTTTGGTAATTGTATGCATTATGGTTGCAATTACAGGAGACAAGGAGGCTTCTTTTTTAGGATTGTTGACAATCGATATTACCGCCGGGTTATCAGGATTGTTAACATCTAATGGTATTTCATCTGCCGATAAGACCATGAATATTTTTTTGGTACTTATCTTTTTAAAGGCATTTGCTAAAGTACTTTTAACTCCTGCCGTCTGCCTATCAGAACCTACACCACTGATAAAAGCATCTGCCATCGCTTTAGAAGTTAAGTCGGCTTTAAGGAATTTAACGAGTGCTTTGGTGTCCAAGTACTGATACAAGGCTATCAAATGTGGAATGGTACAATAATCTTTATAATCGGTTTTAAGTCGCCAAATTAAGCCACCTATCAACCCTTCTACTGCATCCTTAAAAAATCGTGATGTGCTGTTATTATCGGATTCTTTAAGCTCTAAAAGATTTTCCAAGAGTACCCGTGAAATTTCATAGACACTTTCTTCGTCCAACAAATACTTGGGAGCAATAGGATTTACCCTGTGATAAATGGGGTCAAAAGAAATGATATAAAAATCGGTACTGTTTTTTTTGAATATGGGATATGCCATTTCGGTAATCTCAAAATTTTTGTAATCGTGCATCACCCCACAAAAAGAATGTTTGTTAAAGTGCTGCAAAAAATTGTAAATGATACTTTCGGTTTTTCCACTTCCGGCAGCTCCAATAATTGAAACTCCTCTTCGGATATTATCCAATACCAACCGAGAACCTTTTGTTTTGATTATGACCTTATATTTTTTGTTGCTATTGGTCGTGGTTTTTTCTTTAGCTACATATACATACAATAAGATATTGCAGAAAAGAAAAGGGACTATACCATAAAGTACAATCTTTAAAAAAGGCTGTAAATCCAGAAAATGGAATAGGATGAATGATGTTACGATGATACAAAAAAGCATCATAAGAAAACCAAAACGTATATATCGAATAACGAGAAAAGAAAGTGAACATCCAATACCAAAATAAACCATCGCTGTATAAAGTTCCATAATCATTATTTTTATGTGTAAAATCAAATACCAATGGATCCGGAATTCATGGCTTTTTCAACACCTCTTTTTAGTTTCATAAATGCTTTGAATGCCAATTGCACCTGATTGGTAGGAATGCTAGGGATATGTATTCCTGCTTTATGCAATAATTTGAATGCCATCTGCTTTTCGGTAGTGGGTAAACCTATGAGTATGGCGAAAAACTTCTTTGGATCTTTGATAAACATATTTTTCGCTCTGTAACTTTCTACAAAATTTCGGTTATAGTTAAATTCTTTATCAAATGTTTTTTCGGCAGCCTTAAAAAATTTTTCTCTGTTGAAACCCCGTTTTACTTTTTTACCATTTAACATGGCTTCCGATTCCTTATACTTTGAACCTGGGGATAGACTATAGGTATTGGTAATATTCGTTCTGCTAACAATAATATGGATATGGCTTTGAAAACCTTCCTTTTGCATACCTCGAACGATACGTTTGCTACTGAAGCCTCGGGATTGGTGTGGAGCTTCTTTTTCCAGTTTTGTAATCTCTCTTTCTATTTTTTTAATATTTCCTATTGAACTACCTTGCTCAATACTTCTAACCTCGTTTTTAAGCTGGAGTATTTTGGTGGCATAGGGTTGATTCTCTTGTATTTTTTTGTCCATTCCCTTATAGGTTCGTTCATGTTCTAGTTTCGCATAATACTTAATATCATCTACGGTAACTTTTCTATCTCTATAAAATGAATCGGCATAATCCTTCATCAGTTCTCTAACGTACTTTCGAAGTTGTTCCGGATTGTTCTTGATATGTTTTAATTCTCTGGGACTGGGACTGACCACTAGAGAATAAAATTTGGGATCTTTTTTTGAGAGTTTGGCTGTATTACCATCAATCTCGGCAATCACTTCTTCAGGGTTTATCCTATCATTGTATTGGTCAAAAAAATGTTCTTGAAGCTCTATATCTTTATCTTCATTTTCTTTTTCGAGATAATTGACAAAATCTCTGACACTTCCCTTAAAGTTTTCTCCTTGATGTTGTTTGGTAATAGCGATATACATAATTCAACTATTTTTTATGGTTCTCTTATATTTTTCTATTTCTTCAGAAGATAGCTCTAGCTTTAGGTAGTCCATACCGAAACTACTTTTAACGGCTTTTATCTTGTCCAGTACATCACTAAAGCCTGTTTTAAGTGTTTCCATTTTTTCCTCTAGGTGTTCGTATCGTATTTTGGGTACAGTGGTGTCTATCCATTTTTCTTCAGATATTTTCTCTACAAATTTCCGTTCCACCATTTCAGGTATTGACTGTTCTTGTTCTGATCTCACTTCAAACAGGGATTGCAACATAGCGGTTGTAGGTTTGGTTTGGTGTTTTTCGATGTTTTTAATAATGGCTATTACGGCATCTATGCGTTTACGGGTTTTTTCTTCTTCTCCACTTATTTGTTTAGCAAAACGACGAAATGGTGATATACCATGCCACTCGAAAAAGTCCATAATTACATCTAAGGTTTCTGAATAGGTTTTTGTCATTTTTTTTGAAAACCCTTTATATCTTTCAATCGTATTTATCCGTAGCCGTATCACCTTATAGCCATCTTCCATTTTTCTTGGTTTTAACTGTATTATTGTTTCAATTTTTATCCCTGTTTATAGGGTCTATGAGGCAAATTGTTACAATTTTAATGTTTATCTTGATTTTTAAAATTCACAAAAACCCTTTGTTTATAGGGCTTTGCGAAGCAAAATGAATATGTAACGCTGCGCTAGCACGTTACCCTCTTGCTTCTCCATTTCGTCACGCTTTGTGGCGTGACAAAATTTTCGAACAACTGATGAAAAAACCAGTTGCTCATTTACGAAATTTACATTCCGTTAATGTTTTTTGATATGTACAACTATTTGCGAAAGTTAACCTGTCCGCCTTTGGAGGAATAATTAGGAATAGTTATACTTTAAAATATCCTGATTGACAGTTTTATAAATGTACCTTTTTTATATACAAAAGAAAAATTAGGGTTGCTTTCAAATGATATGTTTTGGTATTAAAAAATATGATTTTATAAAAAATGAAACTCTAAAACGTCAGGTTTTATAATGTTGGAGTCAATTGTTCAATGTTGTACAAACTAAAAGACCCTTGAAAATTCAAAGGTCTGTAGTTTAATTTTTTTTAGTTTTATAGATTAAATACATACTGATAATTATATAAATTTCGTGTCGCTTCTTCTTCCAATACATCATCATAATTTAAATAATGTTCTTTGGCGTAGGCTTTGAGGTCATCCCCAAATTTGTTTTCTATATCTTCTTTAGATACTGATAACAAATGTTGTTGGGTTTCATCATCAAGGTTGTTATAATTTAAATAGACCATAATTTCATTTTTAAGACATTAATATTCGCTTGGTAACATCAAGGTATTGTTTATGAAAAATAATCGTAATTCATCCAATGGAAAATCAGTTATATTATATCTATGTGTTTCCAAAATAGTATCATTGCCATCTCCATAAGTGATTATGGCTTCACATCCTTGTGCTTCGCTTTCCTTTTTTGAAAGGCGTTTAAAATCTATGGTAATGAAATAGCTTTTATCCATCAAGCTTTTAGCTATTACAGAAGTATCTGTTACCAACCAAAAACATTCAGCCATATTGGCTAAGTATTTAATACCGTCAGTAAACCGTGTTCTTATCAATGATAATTGAAAAAAGTGTTCTGTGCCATTAAAATGTTGTAATGTTTCTTGTAATGTGTTTATATTAGTTTTCATTGTTCTTTTTTTAAATATTAATACTAAAAAGAGGGTGTGATTTTTTATTGTTACACCCTCTTTTGTTTAATTCTATTTAGTATTACCCAGTAATAGTATTTCGTTTACTATGACTTCTGTTACATAGCGTTTTACTCCCTCTTTATCCTCGTAAGAATGTGAAGTTAATTTGCCATCAATGGCTATTTCTTTGCCTTTACTTACATACTTTTCAATGATGTCAGCAGTTTTACCCCAAGCCACAATATTGTGCCAATTGGTATTTGTTTGTTTCTCTCCATTTGAGTTTTTATAATTCTCATTGGTGGCTAATGATAAACGGACTACTTTCTTTCCATTTTCAAGGTTTGTAACGATAGGTTCTTGACCTACATTTCCGATTAACTGTACTTTGTTTTTTAGTGTACTCATCATTTATAATTTTAGATTAATATTTCCCTTTATTAGATTTAACTGAATTAAATTTTAAGGGGTGTTTGTATGATTTCTTTTGTGCTTCGCACAATAGATGAAGTGGGTTTTGTCAAGACTTTTAGAAAACAAATCAGGAGTGTATGCGACGTAGTAAAATCTTTAGATTTTCAAGGAAGTAGAAACCTTATTTTTTTCTAAAACTTGTATAGTCTTGATAAGTTCCATAATGGGATTAGCAATTCTTTTAAATGCATTTATGGAAGGAGCATACGGAAAGTTAAGCGAGTGCAATAGATGTGTTTAAATTAGAAGTGCTTATGCCATGCCTGTTTTTCGTTGTCCCGAAAAACAATAAGAGGCTTCATCTATTATAAACCCCTTAAAATGTGTGGTCAAAATTTGAATTTTTAAGGATTATCGAGCAAAGGCTCAAGAAGAATTTGCCGATAATTCTGTTAATAAAATTTAAGTTTTGGCTTTCCGATTGTCTATTTAGTTTATTTTGGAATAAAAAAACCTACTCTTGTTTTTTTGAGTAGGCTTTTCCTTTAAAGGTTAAGATCTTTTAGAGTTCAAATTCTACAATTTGATTTTCTATTTCAGATTTACGTTGCTCTAAAGTAGATTGTAAATGTGTTGTTACCAATTTAATCAAATTTGTATTGGTCGTTTTAAATTCCAAATTGTGAGAATCTCTCAAATAGAATGAACTTGAATCATCTTGATTGTAATTAAACTTTGTAAACTCATTCAACGTTTGTGTCAATCGCTCTCGTTGTGTTGCTAGGCCTCTTAATTTTTCAAACTTTTGAATACGGTCATCTATATTTACAGATGTCTTCTGCTCTTTACTTGATGGTTCAATAGTTTTTATTGGAATAATAGTTTTTCCAATAGCTTCTTTGGTTAATTCTTTTTTCACTTCCTTTTTAACGGTTACATTTTCTTTTTTTGCAGTTCCGTTTTGTTTTACTTTTAACATAATTAAAAATTTAAATTAAACATTATTTTTTGTATTGGCAGCTTATTTAGGCAACTAGCAATACCAAAACAGGGCATGGATAGCCACAGAAAGGAAGGGGCAAGGTATGGGCGGTTATTTTTTCAAAAGAAAAAATGTTCGACATCCCAGAGGGCTTGACCTTGACCTAGCGGCTGGCATGTGGCTACTTTTGCAATGGTTTGGGATTGGTTGCCGGGGATGACAAATCAAGTTTTATTTGACACTATTTTTATGAGTAGAAAATGAATAACTAAAAGGCTTGAATTGAAGATTGATAAAGCGGACTTAAACTTAAACTTTAGGATTGGGAATGTAGCGTTCCGTTTTTTACGGATTAGCAAAATGAAAGTTCTAAAGTTTAGGTTTGTGTCCAAGACTTTTTAAGGAAGCTCTTTTTTCGAAATGAAGAGTAGCGAAATGAAGGAAAATGTGCTGAGTGGCTTTAACGGAGTAATTTATTCGTATTTGTTATCCTGGAATTTATCCCCCAATAAAATACTCTTTTTGTAAATATTTCAATAAATGTCATACTTAAATTTGTAAAGGGTTAATTTTTTTATATTATTACAAATACAACTTTATAATACTATGCCAACAATATTAGAAATACCACCAGTTGAAGTACAAAATAATTTGATACAATTGTCAAACGATTTAGACTTAAAAATACCTTCCAAACGATTGGACAAAAATCTTTTAGTTGCCAGTTGGAATATTAGAGCCTTTGGAAATTTAACTCGTAAATGGGATTCTGATGATACAGATAGTCCTAAAAGAGATTTACATTCTGTATTATGCATCGCTGAAATTATCAAACGATTTGATGTTATTGCAGTCCAAGAAGTAAAATCAAATATTAGAGCATTACGAGATACCTTAAAAGTACTTGGTAATCATTGGTCTTTAATTCTAACGGATGTTAGTAAAGGTTCATCTGGAAATGGTGAACGAATGGCATATATTTTTGATACGCGAAGAGTAAATCTTTCTGGTTTAGCAGGAGAATTGGTAGTTCCTAATGAATGGGTAAATGAAATTAGCACCAATGCTTTAGACGAACAATTTGTCAGGACACCGTATGCTGTGAGCTTCCGTTCAAATAAGCAAACGTTTATTTTGGTTACACTACATATTAAATATGGCGGGTTCTAAAAATTGATTTTTTTAGTTTTCTCAAAAAACAAGAACCCAATTTTATCTTTTTTGAGAAATTTATATTTAAAATGTAGTGAGAATCTGTTGATTTTACAGTAAAACTTTCAAATTC
>JAKISU010000051.1 GCA_021648445.1 Flavobacteriaceae bacterium | reverse complement strand
ATATTCTGCAACTCTAAACCGTATCTCCTCTTGAGCATATTGATTCTTTCGCTTCTTTACCTTTGTTTTCATACTGTAAAGATAGAAAATATATTTAAAATAAGAACTATATTATGCTCTTATTAATAACTGTACACTGCAACTGTCTACTTTTTATACGTTCTTCCTTTCCAAGAATAGCTCGAAGTAAATGAACTCAAAGCAATAAATATAGTAAAAGGCGGATATAAAAAACTACTCCAAAAATAATGCTTTAGTACTGATTGTTGTTTAAAGAATATTGCTGTTTTAAATAGGAGCATAAAATCAAGACAAAATTTAATCAGAAAAATGATGATAAAATTTAACCATAAATAATAACCGATAATATTCCCTAAAAAGAGTATAATAAGTAAAAGATTCATACTAAAAACGGCTATACTTACCAGCTTACTAAAGTTATTTTTATAAGATGTAGCTTTTGCCGCCCAACGGATACGTTGAGAAATCAGCTTTTTAAGTGTTACTTCAGGTTTAGTGCGTATAATTGCTGTGTCGGATTTTAAAAAATGCACTTTATCAGGATAGTTGGCTATCATTTTTTCTAATAAAAAAATATCATCACCACTAGCGATATGTTCATTTCCTTCAAAACCATTTACATCTAAAAAAGCCTGCTTTTCATAACATAGATTCGCACCATTACACATAAAAGGTTTATCAATGCCAAAACCTCCAATGGTAGATCCTTGTAAGCTCAACAGATCTAATAATTGAAACTGTTCTAACAATGAATTTATAATATTATATGTGACTGGAGCAGCAATCAACTTAGGTTGGTACTGTTGAATAAAAGCATCAAAAACTTCTAACCAATCTTGGGGAACATGACAATCGGCATCCGTAGTTATGACCCAATCAAAATTAGCTTGAGCAATAGCAGTTTCAACGGCATCTTTTTTAGGAGAACCTGATTTTCGTTCATTTTCTAAAATTCGGATGTCAGGTTGAGCGCAGTCGAAACCTCTTTGGATAATATTTATCGAATCATCCTGAGAATCATCATCTACAAAAATTATTTCAAACTTATCTGATGGATATTTAAGCTGTTTTAAACTTTTTATTAAAACAGGCAATGCCTGAGCTTCATCCCGAAAAGGAATCACAATAGAAAACTTGGTTTTAGACACAGATCCTTCAGGATTAAAGTTTTCAACCTTATCAAAACCAATGATAAAAGCGATAATTAAACAGCTATAAAATATTACTATGATAACTGAAACAATAATCATTTGCGATTAGAAAAATTAAAATTCAACACAAAATAACTTCCAATTACGGAGGGTAAACCAAAATTTAGTAACCACATCAGTAATGTGATAGTTACGATTATCAATTCATTAAGACCAATAAAACTAAATACCCAAATGGCAACAGAACCTTTTATCAACCAATCTAACAGTGCTAAACCAGGAATAATTGAAGCTAAAAGATACATAGAAGTTATCAATGCCATCAAAGTTATATAATCAGTTTCAACGCCAAACAGGCGTAATAAAAAATAAAACTGATGTGAAAACACTAAGTATCTTACTACAGAGTATAGTCCATTATATAGATGTAGTTTTAAGGACAGTTTTTTATCGAAATCAATAATTTTTTCAATATAAAAACCTCTTATTTTTTTATAGCCTTTAATACTTCCAGTCAAAATAAATGCTAAGACGATTGCTAATATATAAGCAAGTTTTCTATAGCGATAAAACTCTATATCAACTTCAAAATGATTGATAAAATAGATAAGCCCTATACTGCCAAAAATGACGGTTGTTGTCATTTGCATCATATTACTCAGTAAGTTCAATAGCATAATTTTTTTTCTGTCTCCTTTTTGATAATAAATAGCTTTTGCACCATATTCACCAATACGATTTGGGGTAAATAAAGATGCTGTCAATGAACCTAAACTTTGTTTTAAGGCATCAGTAAATGATATTTTTTTTACAAATAAGGCAAGAGTCCTCCATTTTAAGATTTCAAAAAACCAATTGGTGATCGTAAAACCTAATAAGATAAGTATAGTTGTGTGATTTTTAAAAACGCTGCCTTCAAGATGTGTTATAAAGTATTGAAAATCAACACGTTCATTATGTACAATTTTATTGTAAATAAAGTAAAAAGCACCAATTACAATCGTAATTTTTATCAGAAAGAATAAGAATTGTTTGGTTTTGTATTGTAACGAATTGTACATTAGCGCAAAGTAATAAAATTAACTTAAATGTCATGCTGAGTACAGTAGAAGCATCTTATAAAACTTGAATACAGAAAAAATCATATTAGGCATTGACCCCGGAACTACCATAATGGGATTCGGACTCATTAAAGTAGTCAATAAAAATATGCAGTTTATGCAATTGAATGAATTGCATTTAAAAAAATACGATGACCATTATGTCAAGTTAAAATTGATATTTGAAAGAACTATAGAGCTCATTGATAATTATAATCCCGATGAGATTGCTATTGAAGCACCATTCTTTGGAAAAAATGTACAAAGTATGTTAAAGTTGGGGCGCGCTCAGGGGGTTGCTATGGCAGCAGGTTTATCACGCGAAATACCAATCACCGAATATTCGCCTAAAAAGATAAAAATGGCAATCACCGGTAATGGTAATGCCAGTAAAGAACAAGTCGCTAAAATGTTGCAGAGTTTGTTGTCATTAAAAGAGTTGCCAAAAAATTTAGATGCTACAGATGGTCTAGCAGCTGCAGTTTGCCATTTTTATAATGCGGGAAGGGTAAGTGTTGGTAAAAATTATACAGGTTGGAGTGCTTTTGTAAAGCAGAATGAGAAACGTATCAAGTAGTCAGTATGCAGTGGCAGTTTGCAGTAGCCTTAGTTTAAAAAAAGAGATAGTTAAAAATAGTATTATGAGTTTTCAAAGTTTACAGGCTTATAAAAAATCATTTGCATTGGCAATGAAGATTTTTGAGGTTTCAAAATCTTTTCCAAAAGAAGAAAAATATTCCTTAACAGATCAAATTCGAAGATCTTCAAGAAGTGTTACAGTAAATATTTCAGAGGCTTACAGAAAGAGGCTTTATACAAAACATTTTATCAGTAAACTAACTGATAGTGATGCTGAAAACTCAGAGACACTTATTTGGCTTGAATTTGCTTTTGAATGTAAATATATTTCAAAAGAATTATTCAATGAATTGACTGATGAAAGTAAAGAGGTTGGAAAATTAATAAATTATATGATTAACAACCCAAGTAAATTTGGAGCTAAATAATATTGCAAACTCTAACTGCCTACTGCAAACTGTATACTAAATGAGCGGCATCTACCTCCATATTCCTTTTTGTAAACAAGCATGCTTTTATTGCGATTTTCATTTTTCTACATCGCTGAAGCGGAAAGATGAAATGATTCAGGCATTGGTAAAAGAATTGATACTCCGTAAAAACGAACTCCAAAACGAAATCATAGAAACTATTTATTTTGGTGGCGGTACACCAAGTCTATTAACTATTGCTGAGTTACGATTGTTGATTGATACAATTCATCAAAATTATAAGGTAGTTGATAATCCTGAAATCACTTTAGAAGCAAACCCTGATGATTTATTAGAAAAACAAATACACAATTTAACAAATACACGAATTAACAGACTAAGCATCGGTATTCAATCCTTTTTTGATGATGATTTAAAAGCGATGAACCGTGCACATAACTCAAAAGAAGCAAAAAAATGCCTATCAGCTGCCATTGGCAGCTTTGATAATATTACGATTGATCTGATTTATGGAATTCCTACAATGACCAATAAACGTTGGAAAGAAAATTTACAAATAGTTTTTGATTTCGGTGTCAATCACATTTCGAGTTATGCATTGACGGTCGAGCCTAAAACAGCATTAGCTAATTTTATAAAAAAAGGAAAATATCCACCAATAGATGAAGATAAATCGTTGAAACATTTTAATATATTGGTTGAAGAAACAGAAAAACAAGGTTTTGTACACTATGAAATTTCAAATTTTGGGAAAACCGATTATTTTTCAAAGCATAATACATCATATTGGCAAGGTAAATCATATTTAGGAATTGGCCCTTCGGCACACTCCTTTAATGGTAAACACAGAAGTTGGAATGTTTCAAACAATATTATGTATATAAAAGCAATTCAAACTGATATTTTACCTCAAGAGGTTGAAGAATTATCAATAAATGATAGATATAATGAAGCGATAATGACAGGTTTACGTACTATTTGGGGTATTTCATTAACTACAATTAAACAAAACTTCGGAACAATTTTTAAAGACCATTTATTGAGGAGGTCGGAAAAATTTATTGATCAAGGCTTGCTTGAAATCGTCACTTCGAGTGATTTTGATTCAAATCGAAACTGTATAGAGAAGTTAAAAATCACGAAAAAAGGTAAATTTTTAGTTGATGGAATTGCTAGTGATTTGTTTATGGTTTAACCATCCCGTTTTCCATCCAGACTACATTATTTACCATCTAAACGAATATTCCTTAATATGGATGGAATCTACCCCTCCTTGAAAAAATGAGGAGAGTTTTTGAAAATTTTAAATCTAGTGTTAAGTTAAGTGTACTGTGTCGTATAAGTCGCAGGTATTTTTGTCTCAGGCGATGCAGGGCGGAGCGTTAAGAAAATGTCTTGCAGACATTTTTAGCGAACGAGCCAGCTGGCGCATTGGCAAGCGCCTAGCCTCAGTTACGCAAGTATTTTTTAAAGAAGTCTTCCCGTCCGGCAGGCGGGTATGGGGCAAAAAGAACAAGACTTGGTTCGGCTAAAGTATGCTTAACTTAACACTAGTTACAATTTAAAACCCTTCCCTCAAAAGGGAAGGTGACTTCATGTAAAACATGAAGACGGAAGGGTTTTTTAGAATAAAACAAAATGTTTATTTATATTTGGTACATGATTGCTATAATACAACATAACTCCAAAAAATACCAAATAGATCTATCAAAACCCATTGATATTTCTATGCCATTACGTATGACTAAAGACAATGTAATTGCATGGTATCAAAAAGCGCCTACTTTTAAAAAAATAATGAGTGTGCGAAAAAAAGATGCTATAAATTTTAATTCCATTTTTTTTAATCCGCACGCACATGGAACACATACAGAATGTGTAGGTCATATTACAAAAGAATTTTATTCTATAAATAATAATTTAAAACAGTTTTTCTTTTTTGCTGAGGTTATAACTGTTGCTCCTGAAAAATTAGGAGATGATTTTGTAATCTCTAAAAAACAATTACAATTTGCTTTAGGAAATAAAAAAAGACAAGCTGTAGTCATACGAACCCTACCAAATACTGATGAGAAATTATCTATGAAGTATTCTCATACAAACCCACCTTACTTATTAGAAGAAGCTACAATATATCTTAAAGAAAAAGGAATACAACATTTATTGATTGATTTACCAAGTGTAGACAAAGAAAAAGATGATGGTAAATTAATTTCACATAATGCATTTTGGAATACTAGTGGTAAGATTAGGTTTGAATCGACTATTACCGAATTGATTTTTGTACCTAATTCAGTTGAAGACGATGCATATTTTTTAAACATTCAAATTGCACCTTTTGAAAATGATGCTTCACCGAGCAAACCTATATTGTATAAAATAATTGAAAAATGAAAAACGCTTTAAAAATTGAAGAAGAATCTAAAAGTTTTATAATCAACATCATTGATATACTGTTAAAAGTATAATTTTTTATCTTGTTTAGAATTTATCTTTGGATACTGTAAACTATTATTTATCATGACAAAAATTGCTATTAGCATTGTATTGTTACCTTCAAAAAAAATGGTAAGTAAAATAATTGAAATCAATAAAGAATTATTAAAAACTAATAAGAATAAAATTATTCTTGGAAAGATAGTTAACCAACCACATATTTCATTATGCATGGGGAGTGTCAATAAAATTGAGATTCCTCAAATAATTAAATCCATTAATGAAATATCCAATAATTTCACTCAATTTGACCTTGAAGGGAAACTAAATGTCCAGACTGTTTCAACTTGTGAAAAGCTTAGTTGGCTTGAAATTATAAATAAAGATAAAATTCAAAAAATACATGAGAGTGTAATGAAAACCATTTGGAAGCATTTAAGCTATGATATTGAAAACTACATGCTAGTTAATCCTCATGAAATAGAAGAAAAAACTATTTCTTGGATAAAACAGTATTCAAACTTGTATAAAAATCCTTTGTTATTTAGACCTCATATAACGGTTGGAATTGGTGATACTGTCAAATACAACAGAATATTTAAATTTTCATCATCAAAAATTGCCATATTTCAATTGGGAAACTACTGTACTTGCAAAAAACTGATTTATTCAACTGGTTTAAACTAATTTTTATTTAATAATAATTTGACTAGTTTTAACTTTAATTTTATATATGCTAATTGAATTGAATTTTTTTAATTTAAAGAACTAAAAAACACAGATGATTCATAATGATATAGTTGGTTTAATTCCTTGTGCCGGAAAAGGTACGAGATTAGGTGTATTACCTTTTAGTAAAGAGCTTTATCCGATAGGTTTAGGTAAATTTCAAGGCGTACAAAATGTTAAAGTAGTTAGTAGTTATTTAATTGATCATATGAAAGATGCCGGAGTTAAAGACTTTCATTTAATTATTAAAGAAGGGAAATGGGATATACCTTCATATTTCAGTAATTTTAAACAATTAGAGATAAACCTTTGTTACCATATTGCAAATATAGATTATGGAGTTCCCTTTTCGTTAAAGATGGCTTATCCTTTTATTAAGGATAAAATAGTATGTTTGGGGTTTCCCGACATTTTGTTTAAACCAAAAAAAGTGTATAATCAATTGCTAACAAAATTAGCATCAGACTCAAGTATTTCAATTGTTTTAGGAGTTATGCCAATAGATAAACCAAAAAAATGGGATATGGTTGAATACGATTCTAAGAATAAAATTAAAAGAATAGTTATAAAATCTACTACTGAAAAAAGCTTAAAATATGGTTGGTTTTGTGCTGTATGGAATTCTAAATTTTCTAATTACTTAAACTCGTATGTCTCTGATTTACTTAAAGAAAAGTCTCCAAAAGATTTAAAAAGTAGTGAAATATATATTGGAGATGTGATAAGAGCAGCTATTAAAAGTGGCTTCAATGTTGAAAGTGTTATTTTTGAAGAAGGGACTTGTTTGGATATTGGTACTCCGGAAGATTTATTATTAGCAAAAGCATTTTTATCTATATAATTTTTTAAACATTCAGATTGCACCTTTTGAAAATGATGCTTACACCGAGTAAGCCTGTTTTATACAAAATTGAATAAATGATTGAAATTTCAACAGACAAAAGTAAATTAGATATTGATGTGATTCATACTTTTTTAACCAATTCTTATTGGGCAAAAGGGAGGACGATTGACCAAGTTCAGAAATCTATAGATAACTCATTATGCTTTGGAGTTTATTTAGATAATAAGCAAATAGGTTTTGCCAGAGCGGTGACAGATTATACAATTTATGTGTATTTAATGGATATTTTTATTGTGCCTGAAGTCAGAGAGAAAGGCTATTCAAAACAATTGATGAAAGTGATTTTAGAAGAACCCAAATTGCAAGATTGTAAAGATTGGACGCTCAAAACGAAAGATGCTCATGGTTTATATGAGCAGTTTGATTTTATAAGAGCACAACATCCTGAAAAAATAATGGAAAGAATTATACAGGAATTGCTCCCCTGAGCCTTTCGACGGAGTATATATCGAGCGAAGTCGAGATACTCAAGACAGGCTAAAGGCGAAGGGCTTTTTGGTTAAAATAATAAACATGAACATCGAAGAATTCAGAACATATTGCTTGCAAAAAAAAGGTGTAACCGAAGAATTTCCTTTTGATGAACAAACGCTCGTTTTTAAAGTTATGGGTAAAATGTTTGCTTTATCAGGATTAGAACGTCTGCCACCACAAATCAATTTAAAGTGTGACCCTGAAAGAGCTATTGAATTACGCGAACAGTATGACGGACTCATTTACGGAGGTTATCACATGAATAAAAAACTTTGGAATACACTAGAAATAAGTAGCTTGCCATATCAACTACTATTTGAATTGATAGATCATTCTTATGATTTAGTTGTAGCGAAATTACCTAAAAAAATGAGAGATGCTTTACAATAAAACGGATCAATAATGAAGGTTAAAAGTTTATGAATTATATAAGAACAATAACGTTTGTATTACTTTTTATAGTTAGCTGTAAGCAAAACAACAACAATTCATCAATAACTTTAGATAAAATAATCAATACTTGTCAAGACCATAAAGGATATGATAAAGAAGAATATCCGTTAGGTCTATTTACAAAAGAGTATTTTAAAGGCGAAGCTGATTTTGCATCTCAACAATTAGAATTATTAGAAAAAATTGATGAAAATCGACTTTCGGAAACCGAAAGAATATCATTAGAACTATTAAAGTTTAAACTACAAGAGACAATTGATTATAATACTTATGAAAGATATTTAAACCCAATACTTTCTGATGCAGGATTTCATGTTAGTTTACCTTATATGGTACGACCATTGACAAATTATGAGCAAACTAAAAAGTATTTGAATAAATTGAATGCAATTCCAAATTATGTTGATCAATATTTAATATTGATTAGAGAAGGTTTAAAAAAAGGAGTTTCACAACCTAAAGTTATTTTTAAAGGATACGAATCAACTTATGATACACATATTAATGCTACTATAGAAGATAATTTCTTTTACTCGCCTTTTGAAAAATTATCAGAAAATTTAACTCAAACACAAAAAGATTCAGTTTTAAATGCTGCAAAAAAAGTAATTGAATTTAAGGTAATACCACAATTTAAGAGAATAAAAACTTTTTTTGAAATAGAATATTTACCAAAAACCAGAACTACTATAGGAATATCTGAAACCCCAAATGGTAAAGAATACTATCAAAATAGGATAGATTATTATACAACTTTGAACCTAACAGCAGATGAAATTCATCAAATCGGATTAAATGAAGTTGCTCGCATAAAAACTGAAATGCTGAAAATTATTGAGAAGGTTAAGTTTAAAGGAAATTTTGCCAATTTTTTAAAGTTTTTACGAACAGATGAACAATTTTATGCTAAAACACCTGATGAATTATTAATGATTGCAAGAGATATAGCAAAAAGAGTTGATGCACAATTACCTAGATTTTTTAAAACCTTGCCACGCAAGCCATATGGTGTTGCTCCGGTACCTGATGCTATTGCACCTAAATACACTACGGGACGTTATATAGGCACAAAAAAGAATAGTACCGACCCGGGTTATTATTGGGTAAATACTTATGATCTACCAAGTAGAACCTTATATACCTTACCGGCATTAACAGTTCATGAAGCTGTACCGGGTCATCATTTGCAAGGGAGTTTAAATAATGAATTAGGAGATAGTATCCCACAGTTTAGAAAAGATATGTATTTATCAGCCTATGGAGAAGGTTGGGGATTGTATTGTGAATTCCTTGCAGAAGAAATGGGTATCTATACAACACCTTATGAGCATTTCGGAAAATTGACTTATGAAATGTGGCGCGCCTGTAGATTGGTTGTAGATACGGGAATTCATACTAAAGGCTGGACTCGTAATCAAGTTGTAGATTATATGTCGTCAAATACTGCCCTATCAATACACGAAATCAATACTGAAACAGATCGTTATATCTCATGGCCGGGTCAAGCATTGTCCTATAAAATAGGAGAAATAAAAATTAGAGAATTACGCAAAAAAGCAGAGAAAGAACTTGGTACAAAGTTTGATATTAGAGAGTTTCATGAAATTATTCTTGAACAAGGTACGGTTACTTTACCTATATTAGAGAATCGAATTAACACATATATAGCCAATACTGATGAGTAAAGAAATAGTCATTATTGGTGGTGGAATCATAGGTTTATGTTCCGCCTATTATCTTCAAAAGGAAGGGCATCAAGTTAAAATTGTTGATCAATCTAATATGGATGGTGGCGCATCTTATGTCAATGCCGGTTATTTATCGCCTAGTCATATAATCCCCTTGACCGCTCCCGGCGTTATGAGAAAAGGTTTGAAATGGATGTTTAACTCTTCAAGCCCTTTATATATTAAACCCCGATTTGACTTAGATTTTTTAAAATGGACATGGGCCTTCAATAAATCTTGTAACCACAAACATATAAAAAAAGCAATTCCTGCCATAAAGGATATTGCCGTGTTAAGTCAGGAATTATACGATGATATTAAGAAAAACGAAAACTTTACTTTTCATTATGAAAAGAAAGGCTTGTTAATGCTTTGTCAAACTGATAAAATGTTAGAATCCGAAATAAAAACTGCTCAATTGGCTAAAGATGTAGGCATTGAAGCTAAAGAAGTGAATTTGACTGAATTAAAAAAGCTAGAACCAAATGCTAAGATGAATGTTAAAGGAGCTACTTATTATCAATATGATTCACATACTACACCTCACGAATTTATGGAAGAAATGAAGACCTATTTAAAATTGGTTGGAGTTGAATTTTATAAAAATGAAATGGTTGAAGATTTAGATATTAGAAATGGAAGAATAAAAGTTATAATAACCAATAAACAAAAAATAATCGCTGATGAGTTTGTATTGGCTGCAGGCTCATGGAGCAGTTTACTAAGTAAAAAATTAGGATTAAAACTATTACTACAAGCAGGAAAAGGATATCGAATAGATACCTCACAAGAAACAGAAATTACAATTCCTGCAATTTTTGCTGAAGCAAAAGCAGCGGTTACACCAATGAATGGTTTTACACGTTTTGCCGGTACTATGGAAATTGCCGGAATAAATCATAACATAAATAAAGCTCGTGTTAAAGCTATTGCTAAAGCGGTTACCAATTATTATCCCAATATAAAGCTTACTAAAAAAGAAAAAGAAAATGTAGCTTGTGGTTTACGTCCTATTTCACCAGATGGGTTACCATTTATTGGGAAATCTAATAAATGTCATAATTTAACTATTGCAACCGGACATGCAATGATGGGTTGGAGTATGGCAGCAGCAACAGGAAAATTGGTTTCTGAGATTGTTTCTGATAAAAAATCATCCATAAGCTTAGCCCCATATCACCCTGATAGGAAATTTTAATTTACAACTTTAGATTTCCTTTAGATTCTGTTTATATATTTATAATATTCTTTAACTCAACTTATTTTTTTGACAATGCATTATTGGGGATAATTGCATTTTTTTTGAGTTTTTAAGATTTAATTACTTTATTATTTATAACCATTTAAATAAAGAATTATGGACAATGATTTTAATATAGGAGAAATTGTAGTTTGTGTAAATGCAAAAGGGAGTTGGTACAGATTAGGAAGACTCAAAAAAAATGAAATGTATACTGTAATTGGATTTAATCCTTTTGATGGTGGACTCATTCTTAAAGAAATAAAATCTAGATGGAGCGGTCATAATGCTTATAAAGTAGATCGGTTTAGAAAAGTAGATTATGCATTTACAAAAAAAGTTTTGGTTGCTATCAAACTTCAGAAGCAAGAAAAAGTACAGTTTTAAAATAAAACATAATTTTCTTTCCAAATCTTTTTTACCAATAAATACCTTAGAGATGTTTTTTTTAATTATTGCTAACGTTTTTAAATATTGTAAACTTTCTATTTTCATTATATAATTAATTTCTATATAACTATCTGATTATTAGAGTATAACAAATTTAATATTTTAAAACCACCCAAAAACCATGAGTTTTAAAACTACCTAGTTTCACTATAAAAATTATCAAAATAATTTCTAACTTTGAAATCTATCTATATTTTTATTAAAAATAATATATACTTTTCTTAAGTTATATTAGTTATTAATAAGCTAAACCTTAGTGAAAATAGATTTTTTATAAAATTTATTTCATTCAAAATTAGATATTTAGCTTTTTTTTAAAAAATATTTACATTTTTTAGGGGAATTTTTAACAGCAAATTGTTTTATAATAAATTGCTAAAAATTAAGAATTATGAATAATACATTTGAAATCGGAGAAATAGTTGTTTGTGTAAATGCTAAAAGAAGATGGTATAAATTAGGAGGTTTACAAGAAAATGAAATGTACACAGTAACTGGATTTAATCCTTATGATGGCGGTTTAATTTTAAAAGAAGTAAAAAGCCCTAAGAGTGGATATAATGCTTTTGCAGCTAGCCGATTTAGAAAAGTAGATTATAATTTTGCTGAAAATGTATTGACAGAATTTCAACCTCAAGAATATGAAGTTGCAGCAATAAAAAATTACGAATTAAGTTTATTAAACTAAAAATATAAAAACTACTTATTAGTTAAAACCGAGATTAGAATAATTCTAGTCTCGGTTTTTTCATGCGCATGTTTCTGTAAAATTTATAGAATACAATTACATTAGCCTTATAAAATAACAAAAATGAGTATTGAAAAAGAGTTGATAAAGCGAAGCGGATCTATATGTGAACTTTGTAGTGCAACAGAAAATTTAAAAGTATATGAAGTGCCACCAATATCAACTGGAGGACTTGATGGTAGTTTATTAGGATGTAATAATTGTATAGAACAAATCGATAATGCAGAGGCTACAGATGAAAATCACTGGCGTTGTTTGAACGATAGTATGTGGAGTGAATTTAAGGCTGTACAAGCTGTTGCTTGGAGAATGCTTTCTCGGTTGCGTTCAAAAGGTTGGTCACAAGACCTATTAGATATGTTGTATTTGGAAGAAGAGACATTAAAATGGGCAGAAGCTACTGGTGAAGGACTTGATGACAGTGAAAAAATAATCCATACAGATGTTAATGGCGTTATTTTAGAAGCTGGCGATAATGTGGTATTGATAAAGATTTAAAAGTAAAAGGTTCTAGCATGGTAGCAAAACAAGGCTCAGCTGTACGTAGAATTTCTTTAGATGCAAATAACGCAGAATATATTGAAGGTAAAGTTAATGGGCAACATATTGTTATTATAACTAAATATGTAAAGAAAATGAGTTGATTTATTCTAACTTAGAAAAATGTTTTGTTAGACCTGTCAGGTCTTAGTATTAACAATCTGTAATTAAATTTACTGTTTCATGAAACTATTTAAAGCTATTGATATTATTCTTGCATGTTTTGGAAACATAAGAGCTATGCAACGAACACACGTTGATACTTATACAGAAAATCACAGAACCTGAAAATGGACAACTTTGAGTTATACCCAAACCATTTAGGTTTTCGGGAGTTTTGGCGAAAATTATTTTTTTCTTTAAAAAGGCAAAAAGTTCAACCATAGCCTTTGTTACGGTTTTATTTTTTAACGCATTTAAAGGAAGAAAGAACGAGTCAAAAAACCGAAAGGCTGTGTGGTTTGGGTATACTTATCAAGAATTAGGAGGCTTTACATTTTTAAATACAACAATTCTGAGCAGAATAAATATAAAAACCTTAAAAGGAGGAAAGCTCATTTTTTTCAGAAAAATAACGAGTTTATTTTAACTTCAGATATGACTGAAATTGAATCAGATTTTTCTAATGTGTCTAATCAATAGATGGCAAAAATAAACTATAATATTACCGAGAATGACTTAGAATTTATAAAAAAAAGAGAATTCAATAAGATGAGATTTGAATTTAAAAAGAAGACGATATCTTTTAATGTCATCAAATAAAAAGTTTAAAATGAGTCTGGATATTAACTAATAATATCACTTTGTTTCTTAAAAAAGGCATCCGACTGTAATTTTAATAGATCGGTTGCTTTTTGTTTTTTATAAGCATAAACTTCTTGATCTTCAGCAACATCATAATATACTTTTTCATTTAATGTGGTATCAGTTGCTAGCATAGCAGCTCTTTGGTTTTTTTGTTGAGTAACCCAAATAGCCAATGCATCTTCTTGATCTTCAAATTTTAAGTCATACGCACCTTTACTTGCCATAACTTTTGCCAGTACAGGTGCAGTTTCAATAGCCACAAATAATAAGAAAATAAAAAATGAAGGAAACCATGCAAGTTTTCCCAAAGCATTAATTCGAGCCATTAAACCATCAAATCCGTCAATAATAGGCTGACTTGTCAATACTTGATTGTCTTGTTTGCTTCGTAATTGTGTTAGAGCAGCTTCATTTTCTATTATTTGAGCCTTATTACTTTCTTTTAATTGCTGTAATTCTTGAAGTATAGCATCATGTTTTTCACGTTTTTCTTTATAAACAGGGCCTTTACCTAATTTCATTGTTCCGGCAGTTCCTTCTGCTTCAGTAATATAAGTACTATATAAATCATTAACCTCTTTTTCTTTAGTGTCAATTCCATTTTTCAATGATTGAATCTCTGATTGAATTCGGTTAATTTCAGGCGTATATTGTTGTGCTATTTGATTTTGATTTTGTAGTGTCAACTCATTTTTTTGTTCTAATAATACTTGATTAATTTCTTTTTCAAATATTTTCATTTCTAAAGGTTTAGAAATTACAACAGCAATAATAATAGCCAACACTATTCTTGGTGATGCTTGCAATAACTCTTTCCAGATATTATCACGTTTTTTAATGGTCGATACAATAAATCGATCCAAATTAAAAATAAGTAATCCCCAAATTATTCCAAAAGCAATTGAAATATAGACATTATCAAACACAGTAAACAATGCATACGAACCGGAGATAAATGCCATTACTGCGGTAAAGAAAACTGTTCCGCCAATTCCGGCATATTTTATTTGTTCAGATTTTGGACTTTCGTTTAGTAAATCGGGATCTGCACCAGAGCACATCCAAAAGAAGTTTTTAAGCATTATAGAATAGGTTAAGTTAATATAACGCTCAAAAACAACGATTTGTTACGTTTAAAATGTGAATTAAGTGTTAAAGTTACACACTCATCTCTGTAAAGTATTTATAGAATAGCGGAATGGTTTCTATACCTTTCAAATAATTAAAAATACCAAAATGCTCATTTGGAGAATGGATGGCATCACTATCTAAACCAAAGCCCATCAAAATAGTTTTACTCTTTAGTTCTTCTTCAAACAATGCAACTATGGGAATGCTACCTCCTGATCTTTGCGGAATAGCTTCTACACCAAAAATTTCAGTATAAGCTTTGTTAGCAGCTTTATATCCAATATTATCTATGGGTGTTACATATCCTTGTCCGCCATGATGTGGAGTCACTTTTACAGTCACTCCTTTAGGAGCAATACTTTCAAAATGCGTTTTAAAAAGTTCGGTAATTTCTATCCAATCTTGATGAGGTACCAAACGCATAGATATTTTAGCATAGGCTTTACTGGCTATTACTGTTTTTGCGCCTTCGCCAATATAGCCACCCCAGATTCCGTTTACATCTAAAGTAGGTCTGATTGAATTTCGTTCATTTGTTGTATATCCTTTTTCACCATATACGGCATCAATATCTAAAGCTTTTTTATAGTCTTCTAATGAAAAAGGAGCTTTAGCCATCTCTGCACGCTCTTCGGCGGATAGATCCTCAACTTTATCATAAAATCCGGGAATAGTAATATGATTATCTTCATCGTGTAAGGAAGCAATCATCTTCGTTAGAATATTAATAGGATTTGCTACAGCACCACCATATAAACCGGAATGTAAATCGCGATTAGGGCCGGTAACTTCAACTTCAACATAACTCAATCCGCGTAAGCCGGTGGTTATAGATGGTTGGGTATTACTGATCATTCCGGTATCAGAAATCAGGATGATATCATTTGCCAATTTATCTTGATTTCGTTTTACAAACCACACCAAACTATTTGAACCTACTTCTTCTTCTCCCTCTATCATGAATTTCACATTACAAGGCAGGCTACCCGTTGAAGTCATAGCCTCCAATGCTTTCACATGCATATACATTTGTCCTTTATCGTCACAAGCACCACGTGCAAAAATAGCTCCTTCGGGGTGAATTTTTGTTTTTTTAATAATAGGTTCAAAAGGAGGGGAATCCCAAAGTTCAATAGGATCAACAGGCTGTACATCGTAATGGCCATAAACTAAAACAGTTGGTAGATTTTTGTCAATTATTTTTTCTCCATATACGATTGGGTAACCCGGAGTTTCACATATTTCTACATGAGCGCATCCTGCATCTTCAAGTGCAGTTTTAACAGCTTTAGAAGTGTTAATTATATCTTTGCTAAAGGTAGAATCAGCACTGACAGAAGGTAGTTTTAGTAATTCTATAAGTTCGTTTATAAATCGGTCTTTATGTTGATCTATATAGGCTTTTATGTTATCCATTTTAATGAAGTTTATCTATTTCAAAAGTAATAAAAATATAGACGAACAGTTTGCTATTTATTAAGTTTGATTATATTTGCACCCCAATACTTTTGGACATCACAATTCTGCGGCTGTGGTGGAATTGGTAGACACGCTAGACTTAGGATCTAGTGCCGCAAGGTGTGGGGGTTCGACTCCCTTCAGCCGCACAAAGACTCTTCTTAATCGAAGGGTCTTTTTTATTTTATAAAGAGCAGGTATATATAATAATTTTAAGGAGGAGAAGCCTATCTTGAGCATAGCTGAAGGGAGCCCTTCAGCCGCACAATAAGAGAAAGTCAAGATTTAAATATCTTGACTTTTTTGTTTGGGTAACACATAGGTAACACAAATTAATTAAAATGGGTAAATTTTAAACGAGTTCATAAAAAAGACAATAATTTTCATAACTTTTTTAAAAATTATATACCCAAAAATCTTACCCAAAATCAAGCCGTTAAAATTCTTAAAATTACATTACGGTTTTCCCGTACCTACATTGCGGTTTTTCCGCATCTACATTATGGTTTTTCCGTAACACCAATAAAATCAATAGTTCACTGCAAAAAAAATGTTTTGAGTTCTATTTTTTTTATATATTAGCAAAGCACTTATTACTGATTTAATATTTAGTTAAAAGCGTAGTATTTGATTCATAATTTATACTTATTTTTAAATTATTATTAATTTAAAATTTAAGTATTATGAGAAAATTACAAACAGTATTAGTAGGTGTTATTTTATTATTTGCTCTGCAATTTACATTGATAAGTTGTGATTCAGAAGATTTAGAAATTAATCAAACACAATTAAATGAAGAAGTTTATTCAAAGGTTAACCCAGCTAATGGAGGAGGTGGAGACGACGACGACGAGGACGACGGTGTTTAATTTGTTAAAAGTATTAATTATTGGTGCTCTTGTTGTTTATGGAATAAGAGCATCTTTTAATCATAAAAAATATGAAAATATTAATAGTGAACTTTCAGCCGAATACTTATCTCACAAAGCGAAATATAAACCTATAAATCAAAAAAGGCGTAAAGATCTTGCAGAAAATAAGAGTAAATTACAATCAATCATAAATAGCAATAACTATACTGAAGAACAAAAAGCAGAACTTCAGTTAATACATGATACTGATAAAAATATTATTGCCACATCACAAAAAGAGCTAAAAGAATACACCAAAGTAAAAAAAGCACTTTTAGCCAAATACAAATATAATGGATGGAATGCATATTATTATTTTAGGTTAATGATTGGTCCGCACGAAACATCTTTTGTTTTGTCACTGATATTATTATATGTACTATTTAACCCTATTACTTCTAAAATTAAGAAATTCTTGTTTTTATTATTTTCTGGGGTATTTTTATTTACTTCTACATATTTTATTTTACACGCTCTATTTGCTCAACAAGTATTTGATGGAGACTTTCCCGAAAATTGGTATGTAAATATAATGAGATACATTCCAATCTTGGTTTCAATAACATTACCATTATTATTTTATCATTATCATAATATTGAAACAAGATTAAAAAACATTATTAGAATGTTTGTTCATGTTATTTATAGGGATATTCCTGATAATGATTTTATAAAGCCGGAAAAAGAAAAGGAATATCGTAAAATGCGTATTGAAATTACAGATAAAGTGGTAGGAAATGAATAGGAAAAAGAAAATAGAAAAAGTTAAAAAGTCTGACTTAATTCCAGACCAATATAATGATGTTTATGAAAACGATTTGAAAGAATTAGAAAGTAAGATTGAATCTGAAGAAAAAAAAATTAAACGTGCTATCTCAAATGCTGATTTGTCAAAAATAAATATGAATACTTTTATTTATATTTAGGATGGTTTAATTTGGACCTCTGTTGTTACCTACACTTTTTTTATCATAAACCACTTCAATACCTTGCTCTTCTAAGAACTTCTTCATAGCTTGGTTAATATGATCATTAAACCATAATTTAAAACCTTTATCTTTAAAAAAGGCATCTTCATTATACATTATAAAACGAGAAATTTCTGAAATACTAAATTTATACTTTCCATCTTCTTCTAAATAAATATCTTCAGCACCTTTACTTTGATTAGAAATGTTCGAATTGTTAGAGTCAATTTCATCATCATTTAAAAGACCTTTTTTAATAATGTCTATTTGAAATAATGACAGTGTGTTATTTTTTAAAGCTTTAGACATTCCAACATCAGAATATTTTATAAACTTCCCCAAATAACTATACGACAGTTTGTTTGTTGCTTTAATCTTATTAAGCCAATCGTGTGCTAAAATTATATTTTCGCCTTTCTTCATGTTTAAAAATATAGAATAATTTTAATGTTAAGAAAAAATCAAATTAGTATTAATCATTTTTTAAATGGCAAACAGATTAAAAAAAACAATAAAATAGTTTGTAAAGTTAGATTAATTAGTTATGTTTGTATTTTACAATACAGGTATTTTAAACAAATGTCAACAAAAAACTTATATAAAACAAGTTCTAACGATTCATTTAATAAAGATTTTTTGATAAAAAAAATTACAAATTATCTCTATTATAAATTACCAAAGCTCTAATTGCAATTAAAGATTGTATAACTTTTTTATACATGTAGTCTGTATATCGTACTAAAGTAAGTATACCCAAACCATTTAGGTTTTCGGGAGTTTTGGCGAAAGTTATTTTTTTCTTTAAAAAGGCAAAAAATTCAACCATAGCCTTTGTTACGGTTTTATTTTTTAACGCATTTAAAGGAAGAAAGAACGAGT
>JAKISU010000198.1 GCA_021648445.1 Flavobacteriaceae bacterium | reverse complement strand
ATAAATCATTTATATCTACCCATAACCAACCACTAATAAATTCCATTTCTGGACATTGAACTTTATCAAAATCATAACACGATGTTCTATTTGCAGAATTTGGTGCTGGATCAAAAACAGCGTTTGTCATTTTTAATGGTTGGACTATATTTTCCAAAACAAATTTTTCAAATGATTGACCAGTCACTTTTTCAATAATTTTTTTCTGTAAAAACACATTACTATTATCATAGAAAAAATTAGTTCCTGGTTCAAAAAGTAGACTATCACTACTTCTCAATAATTTCCACGCATCTTGATTACTTTTTGTAGAAAGAAAATCTATCCTTGGAATGCCACCTGCATAGTTTAATAAATGCTTAATTGTTACTTTTTTAGACCAATCGGGTAATTCTAATTTAAATTTAGAAATAGTATCATTTATGTTTAACAAACCACGTTCTTGAAGCATCATTATTGCAACACCATTAAATTCTTTAGCAATTGAACCAATATTAAAAATTGATTTATTAGTCAACTTTTTTTGTTGAGTTCCATCTGTATATCCAAAGGGTTTTTTATAGATGATTGTATCATTTTTTACAACAAGAACATTTCCATTAAATAGGTCACGTTCATATGATTTTGTCATTAGAGAATCAATTTGATTGATATATTTTATCTCATTTTGGTCTTCTATTATAGTTTTACTATTACAACCAAAAATTGATAGTATTACTATTAAAAAACTAATTCTTATTGTAGTAATAAATAGTTTCATAAACTTCCTGATTTTTCTTTTAAAGACTGGTAATATTACTAAATGTTGCGTTTTTTCTAATTGGCTACAACAACTGTATAAACGTATTACGTTTATATCCGTTATATCTGCAAGTTATTATTTTTTCTTAATTTACTGCAATTGCAGAGGAGTTTTTAAAATAAAGAAATTTCTTAAAACGAACTATGCCTGCCGGCGAGGCAGGCAAGCTGTAGGGATATACTTCGACAAGCTCAGCACATGTTTCGCTCGTTTTATACCCAGTCAATCCCGATAGCTATCGAGAGCGAAAAAGCAGTTCCGATCCGCCTGAGGCGGAAGAGGTAAATAGGAAACCCCGAGGTAGAACCTCGAGGAATTCTTTAGATTAAATAACCGTTTTTAACCGTTAAAAACGGATAATAAAAAACAATGTCTTTGATGTAAAGTTAAGATTGTATGTTGAAAAATGGTTTAATTATTTTAAGATAGTTAACTTATCATCTTAAAGTTTCAGGAAACGCTACTCTTTTCAGGCAATCTTTTTCTATTATACCTGCAAATTGATATACTGCCTAATAATGTAATTCTTTTTTAAACAAACAGATTGCTTCGCTTCATTTTATTCCACTCGCAATGACGTTTATAATTTACCTTCTAGAATAATTTGGTGATTCTTTGGTAATCATTACATCGTGTGGGTGGCTTTCATTGATACCTGATGCTGTTATTTTTACAAACCTTCCTGATTCTTTTAAGGTGGGAATATCTTTAGTACCGCAATAACCCATTCCTGCTCGTAATCCGCCCACAAATTGAAGGATACTTTCAAACAACTCTCCTTTATAGGGTACTCTGCCAACAATACCTTCAGGAACCAATTTTTTAATATCATCTTCTACATCTTGAAAATAACGGTCTTTACTACCTTCTTTCATGGCTTCGATAGAACCCATTCCACGATATGATTTAAACTTTCTCCCTTCGTAAATAATGGTTTCTCCGGGCGATTCTTTTGTTCCGGCAAGCAATGAACCTAACATTACAGTATCTGCTCCGGCTGCTATTGCCTTAGGAATATCACCGGTATAACGGATACCTCCATCAGCAATCACAGGTATACCACTGCCTTTAATAGCAGCTGCTACTTCTAGCACTGCAGAAAATTGAGGAAAACCTACTCCTGCCACAACCCTGGTGGTACAAATTGAGCCCGGACCAATACCTACTTTTACCGCATCTGCGCCAGCTGCTACTAAGAACTTTGCTCCTTCAGCCGTAGCAATATTCCCTACTATAACATCTAAGTCAGGGAATTTACTTTTTATACTTTTTAATACAGAAACTACACCTTTGGTATGCCCATGTGCAGTATCAATAATGATTGCATCTATCCCTGCTTTTTCTAATGCTTCTGCCCTATCAACTGCATCAGCTGTTACGCCAATAGCTGCAGCAACGCGAAGTCGTCCGTATTTATCCTTATTGGCATTGGGTTTTTGAGTTAATTTTGCAATATCTCTAAACGTAATTAGTCCAATTAATTTGTAATCATCATTAACTACCAGCAATTTTTCAATTTTATGTCCTTGTAAAATCCCCTCAGCATCAGCAAGTGAGGTGCCTTCACTCGCAGTTATCAGATTTTCACTGGTCATTACTTCTGAAATTGGTCTTTCCATTTTCTTTTCAAAACGTAAATCTCTATTGGTAACAATTCCTAATAATTTACCATTATCATCAACTATAGGAATACCACCAATACCATATTCTCGCATACAATTCTGAGCATCACCAACATTAGCCGTAATTGGCAGTGTAACCGGATCTATGATCATTCCTGATTCTGCTCTTTTTACCTTACGGACTTCTTTGGCTTGTTGCTCAATTGTCATATTTTTATGAAGTACCCCAATACCTCCCTCTTGCGCCATTGCAATTGCCATTGCAGACTCTGTTACTGTATCCATAGCAGCAGATACAATAGGAACATTCAGCGTAATTTTTTTAGTAAACTTTGTTTGAATATTAACTTCGCGTGGAAGAACTTCAGAAAATGCCGGGATTAAGAGTACGTCATCGTATGTTAGACCTTCTCCTACAATTTTGGAATTGTGTGCTTTCATGTGCAACTAATTTGGATTCCTGCCTGCGCAGGAATGACAGTTATGGAAAATAAAATACTTAATGTATTTTATTGTCGCTTTTTAAATTAATTGCATGCGAATTTACGATTAATAATTGAATTGTAAAACTCAAAATGTACAACGGGCAGGGCAAACGCATACTTTTTTCTTTAGATAATTAAATAAAAAGGGTTATTTTATAGTTGCTTTTTAGTTGTAAAATTTGTATATTATATTGATAATCAATATTTTATTCACAATGAAAATAGCC
>JAKISU010000050.1 GCA_021648445.1 Flavobacteriaceae bacterium | reverse complement strand
GTTTATAGCAGATAAGATACAAAAACCTTTGCATTTACCCAAGAAATAATCAATAAAAAATAAGACTATCTAACTGAAATTCAATTATATAAAATGATTTTTTTAGAAAATCAGCAAGCCCTAATTACTCCTGCAGCTATTAAAAATGCCGTAAAAAATAATCCTTTTTTAATAGATACAGAGAAAGATCCTAAAGCATTTTATGTTATTTTTTTGCAAGATAAGCCTCAACAAAAATATGTTGAAAAGCTACAAGAAGTTGATTATAGTCCTGAAGAGTTGGTTTTTAATGATAAAATTGTCTATTTCTATGCTGCTTACGGTGCAGGTAAAACAAAATTGACTAATAATTTTTTTGAAAACAAATTGAAAGTAAGAGCTACGGCTCGTAATTGGAGAACGACGAATAAATTGTTGGAAATGGTGAAATTAACATAATAATATTACGAAAAAACAAATTTGTTACGTATTTCCTACAAGGTTTTTGAAACCTTGCAGGGATACTCTTATCATTTTTTAACCTAAAAATGGTTTGTAACCCTTTCTGGGTTTACCACATACTTCATGCAAATTAGCTGGAAGGGTTTCAAACCCTTCCAGAGTTAATATTTAAACAATCTTGCAGTGCCTTTTCAATCGAATCAAATTCAAATACAAACCCTTTCTCCAAAATTTTATCATTCCTCAAATACTGACTTTCCAATACTAAAGTTGACATTTCGCCAAGCATGACTTTCATTATAAAATTAGGAACATTAGGCAACCATAATGGTTTTTTAAGCTGTTTGGCCATAACCTTCGTCATTTCTAGGTTAGTAATTGGTGTAGAAGCAACTGCATTGTAGTTTCCTGATAAATTTTGTTCAACAATAAATAAAAACATGTGAGCCAAATCGCTTATATGAATCCATGATTGAAACTGTTTACCATTACCTATAGCCGATCCAAAACCTAACTTAATTGGTTTTATCATTTGTGGTAAGGCTCCACCATTTTTAGAAAGTACAATACCAATCCGCAATTTTGAAACAGAAATATTCAAATCATTTATTTTATCTACCTCTTGCTCCCATTCATGGACAACCTTTCCTAAAAAAGCTGAATTAATTTCAGTTTCAGTTTCATCATATCGTTTTGTTAATGATGATGGGTAAATTCCCAAAGCGGAGGCTGAGCAAAAATGTGTTACTTGATGAGTGTTTTTTGATAATAGCCGATACAATAATCTTACTGAGTCAATTCGACTATTTCTAATTGCAATTTTATGTTTTGATGTCCATCTTTTAGAAACTGAAGCTCCGGCTAAATTAATAATGGCATTAATTCCATTAAGACAATTGACATCAACCTCTCCAACAAGCGGATTCCAATAAAATCCTTTATAATTATTTTGAGTAATTATTTTAACTTTATTGGTTGTTAAATAATGAACCGTATAATTCTTTGCTAAACACAGTTTAACAATTTCGGTTCCAACCAGACCGGTAGCTCCTGTTACAAGAATCTTCATTTGTTTATTCCAAAAAATCGTTCTATAATTCCATCTGTATTCAACCAAAAATAAATTACAATCAATAACACCACTATCAATAAAATTGATCTGGTATAGTTTGGTTTTTTTCGCTTTCTAATCCTATTAAATTCCATAATAACCTTGATTTATCCCTATTCAAAAATAAGCATTCTAAACAACAAATATTTAAGTATATTTGTGAACTTATTTTAGATGGATTAATGCATGAAGAATATTCGTAACTTTTGTATAATAGCTCATATAGACCATGGTAAAAGTACCTTGGCTGATAGATTATTAGAATTTACCGAAACAATTACTGATCGTGAAAAACAAGATCAATTATTAGATACTATGGATCTAGAGCGTGAGCGTGGTATTACCATTAAAAGTCATGCTATACAAATGGATCATGAGTTTAACGGAGAAAAGTATACTTTGAACCTTATTGATACTCCGGGACACGTTGATTTTTCTTATGAAGTTTCTCGTTCTATTGCTGCTTGTGAGGGCGCTTTATTGATCGTTGATGCAGCGCAGAGTATTCAGGCACAAACTATTTCTAATTTATATTTAGCTCTAGAAAATGATCTAGAGATTATTCCTGTATTAAACAAAATAGACTTACCAAGTGCAAATCCTGAAGAAGTTACTGATGATATTGTTGATTTATTAGGTTGTGATCCTGAAGAAATAATTCATGCCAGTGGTAAAACAGGCTTTGGTGTTGAAAATATTCTAAAAGCAATTATTGAAAGAATTCCTTCTCCAAAAGGAGATGTAAACGAGCCTTTACAAGCATTGATATTTGATTCTGTTTACAATTCATATCGTGGTGTAGAAACCTATTTTAGAGTGTTCAATGGTGAGATTAAAAAAGGGCACCGTATTAAGTTTATATCTACAGATAATGAATATTTTGCAGACGAAGTTGGTACCTTAAAATTAAAACAAGTACCTAAACAAAGTATTAAAGCCGGAGATGTAGGTTATTTAATTACCGGAATTAAAACTGCCAGTGAAGTAAAAGTAGGCGATACAATTACAGATGCTAAAAACCCTACTCAAAATAGGATTGAGGGTTTTGAAGATGTAAAACCAATGGTTTTTGCAGGAATTTATCCTGTTGATACCGATGATTATGAAGAGTTGCGTAATTCAATGGAGAAATTACAACTGAATGATGCTTCTTTAGTATTTCAACCTGAAAGTTCAGCCGCATTAGGCTTTGGTTTTAGATGTGGCTTTTTAGGAATGTTGCATTTAGAAATTATACAAGAACGTTTAGAGCGTGAATTTGATATGACGGTTATTACAACGGTTCCCAACGTATCATACCATGCTTTTACGAATAAAAGTCCTGATGAAATACTATTGGTAAATAACCCTTCGGATCTGCCTGAACCTTCAAAATTAAATAGAGTTGAAGAGCCTTATATAAAAGCATCTATCATTACAAAATCAGACTTTGTAGGTCCGGTAATGAGTTTATGTATTGAAAAAAGAGGAGAAATAACCAATCAAACCTACTTAACCACTGAAAGAGTAGAGTTGACTTTCGATATGCCTTTGGCTGAAATTGTTTTTGATTTTTATGACCGATTAAAAACTGTTTCTAAAGGATATGCTTCTTTCGATTATCATCCTACAGAAATGAAAGCTTCAAAACTGGTACGGGTTGATATTTTATTAAACGGACAATCGGTTGATGCCCTTTCTGCATTAATTCATGCAGATAGCGCGTATGGTATCGGTAAAAAAATGTGTGAAAAATTACGTCAGTTGATACCTCGTCAACAATTTGATATTCCAATACAAGCAGCAATTGGCGCAAAAATAATTTCGCGTGAAACTGTAAAGGCACTCCGTAAAGACGTTACTGCAAAATGTTATGGTGGTGATATTTCGCGTAAGCGTAAATTATTAGAAAAACAGAAAAAAGGTAAAAAACGAATGCGTCAAGTAGGCAATGTAGAAATACCTCAAGAAGCATTTATGGCTGTATTGAAATTGAATGATTAATTGATAATCTTCTCATAATGATAGTTTGTATTTTCATTAGCACGAAAAGAGAGGCATCATTAATAACATTTGAAAAAAATTAGCTTACTCACCATGTAACCAAGCCTTTTTCTCTAATAACTTTTCTTCTGTTTCTTCATGGTCTTCATCAGGCACACAACAATCTACCGGACAAACAGCGGCACACTGAGGTTCTTCATGAAAACCTTTACATTCTGTACATTTATCAGATACGATAAAATAGAATTCATCGGAAACCGGTTCGTTTTCAGCATCAGCATCTACTTCTTTACCTTCAGGTGATGTTACCATACCACTTAAGGCTGTTTCATCAGAATAAGACCACTCTTGATCTGGTTCATAAATTGCATTATTAGGACATTCTGCGACACATGCATCACAGTTAATGCATTCATCTGTTATTATAATAGCCATATTTATTTGTTTTTGAAGTTATTAAATCAGTGCAAAATAAAATTATTTTAGTACGCTCTATGTGACAAAAATCATATTTAAATTTATAAACTAAAATTATTTTTGGCAATAAATTGTATGAAACTAATCATTTTTTTGATAAATTTAAACAAAATTTTCAAATTAGCATAAACTTATGATTACAGCTAAAACAAAAAACAAGCAAGAAATTTTAGAAGCAGTAGTTATCAGATTCGTTGGTGACTCAGGCGATGGAATGCAATTAACAGGTACACAGTTTTCTGATACCTCAGCAATGTTTGGTAATGATATTGCTACTTTTCCAAATTATCCTGCTGAGATTAGAGCTCCTCAAGGCAGTTTATATGGTGTCTCCGGGTTTCAAGTACATATAGGCAGTATAGAGATCAGTACGCCCGGTGAAGATCTAGATCTACTGGTTTGTATGAATCCTGCGGCTTTAAAAACAAATTTAAATGCATTGAAAGCTGGTCATACTATCATCATTGATACTGATTCTTTTACCAAGAAAAATCTCGAAAAAGCTTTATATGCGAGTAATCCATTGGAAGATGGTAGCTTAAATAATTACCGAGTTATTGAAATTGCAATGACTTCTTTGACTAAAGAAGCGTTAAAAGATATTGAAGGTTTAGATAATAAATCTATCACCCGAAGTAAAAATATGTTTGCATTGGGTATGGTATATTGGATGTATGATAGAGATATGAATCATACCTTAGAATTCTTTCAACAAAAATTTAAAACAAAACCTTTGATCGCTGAAGCCAATTCTAAAGTGTTGAAAACAGGTTATTATTTTGCGGAAACATTAGAGTTAATTCCAAATTCTTATACTATCTCACCTTCTAAAATGCCAAAAGGTACTTATAGAATTATAAATGGGAATACAGCTACTGCTTGGGGGCTTTTAGCTGCTACTGAAAAATGTGGTTTAGAATTATTTTTAGGTTCGTACCCTATAACACCCGCATCTGATATTTTACATGAATTGGTAAAACATAAACATTTTGGTGTAAAAGCATTTCAAGCTGAAGATGAAATTGCAGGGATTACTTCTTCAATAGGAGCTTCCTTCGCAGGAGATTTAGCCATTACTACAACTTCAGGGCCAGGATTAGCTTTAAAAGGGGAAGCTGTTGGTTTGGCAATGATACTTGAGTTACCCTTGGTAATTGTAAATGTACAACGCGGTGGACCATCTACCGGTTTACCTACAAAAACAGAACAATCTGACCTATTACAAGCCATGTATGGAAGAAATGGTGAGAGCCCTTTGATTGTGATTGCCGCAAGTACTCCTGCTGATTGTTTTGATTGGGCTTATGAAGCTGCCAGACTAACATTAGAACACATGACACCCGTTTTATTATTAACTGATGGGTATATAGCAAATGGTTCTGAACCTTGGAAAATAAAATCAATCAATGATATGCCTCCCATTTCACACAAGCAAATAAGTGGTGGTGATCCTGAAAAATGGAATGTTTATGATAGAGATGCTGTTACACTAGCTAGAGAATGGGCAATACCGGGAACAAAAGGATTTGAGCACCGTGTTGGGGGTTTAGAAAAAGACAAAATCACCGGAAATGTTTCTTATATTCCTGAAAATCATGAATATATGACCCATATTAGGGCTGAAAAAGTTGAAAGGGTACAAAATAGTATTCCAGATCTAAAATCAGATT
The DNA here is from genome assembly GCA_021648445.1 of Flavobacteriaceae bacterium. GTDB lineage: Bacteria > Bacteroidota > Bacteroidia > Flavobacteriales > Flavobacteriaceae > Aureibaculum. The sequence goes on along the minus strand of JAKISU010000050.1, from coordinate 13,623 downwards.
TTAATGATGAGGGAGATCTATTAGTTGTAGGCTGGGGAGGAACTTTCGGAAGTATACATTCTGCTACTAAAAAATTAAATGAAGAAGGCTTTAAGGTTGGACATGTGCATTTCAACTATATCAATCCTTTTCCAAAAAATACCGAAGCTGTTTTTTTAAAATTCAAAAAAATAATTGTTTGTGAACTAAATACTGGTCAGTTAGTTTCAATACTAAGAGCTAAATTTACAAATATTGAATTTTCTCAATATAATAAAATACAAGGTTTACCATTTGGTGCCAGTGAACTTACTCAAAAATTTAAAACACTAATAAAATAGTTATGACCGAAGCAACAAAATATACATTTAAAGACTTTGCAAGTGACCAGGAAGTAAGATGGTGTCCGGGTTGTGACGATTATGTAATCTTACGAGCTATGCAAAAAGCATTGCCGGAAATGGGCGTTAAAAGAGAAGATGTTGTATTTATTTCAGGAATCGGGTGTTCATCCCGTTTTCCATACTATATAGATTCTTATGGCATGCATAGTATTCATGGTAGAGCTCCTGCAATTGCGAGTGGTGTAAAATTAGCGAATCCTGATTTAAGTGTTTGGGTAATTACCGGTGATGGCGATTCATTAGCCATTGGTGGTAATCATTTTATTCATGTATTAAGAAGAAATCTTGATCTAAATATTATTCTGTTTAATAATGAGATCTATGGTCTAACCAAAGGACAGTTTTCTCCTACTTCACTCATAGGTCAGAAAACAAAAACATCCCCTTACGGGAATACGCAACCTCCTTTTTCGCCAGGTGAATTAGCATTAGGAGCTCAAGCACGATTTTTTGCAAGAATTGGAGGAAATACACCTAAAGAAATGACTCAATTATTTATCGAATCCGAAAAATTTAAAGGAACGTCTCTAATTGAAGTACTACAAAATTGTCCGATATTTAATGATGGTTGTTTTAAAGATATAACTGACAAAGCTGTACGAGCTGACAGACAAATACACCTTGAACATGACAAACCAATGATCTTTGGAAAAGAGCGTGATAAAGGCTTGGTTTTAAATGGATTAAAATTAGAAGTAGTAACTATTGGAGAAAATAATGTGACTGAAAATGATCTTTTAATTCATGATGCTAAAGACCCTGATTCAACTTTACATTCAATGCTAGTTAGGTTAGAATATCCTGTAGCAACCGGTATCATTAGAGCTGTTGAAGAATTAACTTTTGAAGCAAGAGAAGAAGCTTTAACAAATGAAGTGAAAGCAAACTCAAAATTTAATAAAGTGGATGATCTGTTTTTCTCAGGTGAGACTTATGAAGTTTAGTTATTGAGTTAATAGTTATTATCAAAATATATTGGTTAGATTAGATAGCTAAGAATAAATTTTAGAGTTTGTCCCGAGGACTCTAGATTGGAATTTGGGATTTGAAAATTGGGATTTAATTTAAAATTATGGGTTCAGAAGCCATCATAGTATTTTTAATTGCAGGCGTAGTTATGGTCGCCGGGTCAAATTTTTTGTCAAATTTAATTTCACCTAAATCTGATAATCCGCAAAAGAGAGAGCCCTATGAAAGTGGCATGGTTACTAAAGGGGCTACCTGGGTACAGTTTAAAGTAGGTTATTATTTATATGCTATTTTATTTTTAATTTTTGATGTTGAAGTGGCATTTTTAGTTCCTTGGGCTGTGGTATTTAAAGATATTGGTGCTGTTGCATTTATTGAAATACTTATTTTTCTAATCATTTTAGGATTGGGATTGTTATATGCATGGAAAAAAGGAGCATTAGAATGGGAGTAGAAAATACAAATAATATCGCTGAAGATTTTCCCGGAAAAGTTATTCCTGCAGGAAATGGTGCTAATATTATGGTTACTTCTTTAGACAAAGTCATAAATTGGGGTCGTGCAAATTCTCTTTGGTCATTGTATTTTGGTACGAGTTGTTGCGCCATCGAAATGATGCAAACAGGTGCTTCGCGTCATGATTATTCAAGATTTGGTTTTGAAGTTGCCAGAACTTCCCCAAGACAAGCCGATCTAATTATTATAGCAGGAACTATTGTAAATAAAATGGCACCCGTTTTACGTCGTTTATACGATCAAATGGCAGAACCAAAATATGTAATTGCTATGGGAGCTTGTGCAATTTCCGGAGGACCTTTCTTCTATAACACCTATTCTGTTGTAAAAGGTGCAGATCATGTGATTCCTGTAGATGTCTATGTGCCTGGTTGTCCGCCTAGACCTGAAGCTTTATTAGAAGGAATGCTCATGCTTCAAGATAAAATACGAACTGAAAATATGAAACATAAGAAGAATCCTATTGATGGATTTGATGAAGGGTTATAAATAAGAGAAAAGAATAGAGAATAGAGAATAGAGAATAGAGAATAGAGAATAGAGAATAGAGAATAGAGAATAGAGAATAGAGAATAGAGAAAATAGACTAATCAAAATGAATAACAACGAGTTACAAAGTTTAATTAGCAGTTGGTTTCCGAACCCTGAAGCCAATAAAGTTTCTGAAGTTATAGAGGTATCTGAAACTGAAGAAGGTTCAGAAGGAAAAGTAAAGGTTCAAGAATCTATTAATCCTAGTCTTTTAGAATTTACTGAAGAAGGCTCTCAGTTTTTAAATATTTCGGTAAAACCTGAACATCTTCATCAATTGATGTCACAACTAAAAACCAATAGCGAAACAAATTTTGATTATCTGTTTTGTTTAAGTGGTGTTGATTGGGGGGAAGAATTAGGTGTCGTATATCATTTAGAATCAACCACTCACAGACATATAGTAGTTGTCAAAGTCAAAACTAAAGATAGAGAAACTCCAATTTTAGATACAATATATGATATTTGGACTACTGCCGAATTTCATGAACGTGAGGTATTTGATTTTTTCGGAATAAAATTTAACAATCACCCTAATTTAAAACGTCTTTTTTTAACTGAAGACTGGGAAGGTTACCCATTGAGAAAAGATTATGTAGATGAAGCTAATATGGTGATAAAGTAGCTAGAAGACCGAAGTATAGAGAATAGAGAATAGAGAATAGAGAATAGAGAATAGAGAATAGAGAATAGAGAATAGAGAAAAATAAATAACTCTGCGTGCTTTGTGGCATTGCGAGAGAAAAATAACAAGCCTAATAGTTTAAAAACAAATAACTTGGAACTCGGAACCCAAAATATGAAACCCGAAACAATAAATAGCAATTTTAAGTCTGAAGAGTATCAAATTAACATGGGTCCTCAACATCCTGCAACGCATGGTGTTTTAAACCTTCTATTAACTATTGATGGTGAAACTATTAAAAAAGTAGAACCGGACTTAGGTTATATACATCGTTCTATCGAAAAAATGTGTGAACGCGATAGCTATCAACAAATAGTTCATTTGACTGACAGGATGGATTATTTGTCGTCTAACATAAATAACGAAGCAGTATGCTTAGCTGTTGAAAATGCTTTAGAATTAGAAATTCCTGAGCGTGTAAAAGTGATTAGAACAATTATTGGTGAGCTTACGCGAATTTCATCGCATTGCTTATGGTGGGGCGTTATGGGTATGGATGTTGGTGCATTATCTACTTTTTTTTATGGTTTTAGAGACCGTGAAATGCTTAATGATATTTTTGAAGAAACTTGTGGTGCACGGTTAACCATGAATTATAATGTTCCCGGAGGATTGATGCTTGATATTCATCCGAATTTTGTAAAACGAGTTAAAAAATTTGTAACTCATTTTAAAACAAAAATTCCGGAATACGACAGGCTTTTAACCGAGAATGTAATCTTTCAGAAAAGAACAAAAGGTGTTGGTGTTTTATCAAAAGAAGATGCTATTTCCTTCGGAGTATCAGGACCGGTTGCACGAGCTTCAGGATATTCTTGTGATGTTAGAAAATATCATCCCTATAGTGCTTTAGACAAAGTCACATTTAATGAATCTTTAAAAACTGAAGGAGATACTTTTGCACGTTACCAAGTTAGAATTCAAGAATTGTGGGAGTCATTATCAATTGTTGAACAGTTAATAGATAACATTCCTGAAGGAGAATATCGAGTAAAAACAAATGCAGTGATTAAATTACCTAAAGGAGAGTTCTTCCAAAAAGTGGAAACAGCAAGAGGAGAGTTTTGTGTTTATATTATTAGCACAGGAACTAAAAGTCCCTACAGATTAAAGTTTCGATCACCGGGGTTTTCTAATTTATCAGTATTAAATCATATTGCTGTAGGTGGTAAAATAGGAGATCTCGTAGCAATATTGGCAACATTAGATTTGGTAATTCCTGATATTGACCGATGACATATAATTTCCAAAAAACAAAACCCAAATTCCAAAAAGAAAAATGGAGAATAGAGAATAGAGAATAGAGAATAGAGAAATTAAAAGAATATGATTGAAACTATACATAACTGGTTATACTCAACAATGCCACAAGGTGTAGCAAGTATTGTCGAAATGATCTTAATTGCATTGGCATATTTAGGCTTTTTTGCAATAGCCGGTTTATTTTTAGTTTTAATGGAAAGAAAAGTGGCTGCTTGGTTTCAGTTACGAATTGGACCAAATAGAGTTGGTTTTTATGGGTCGTTACAAACTATGGCTGATGCGTTAAAACTGCTTTCAAAAGAACTAACAGGCACAGCAAAAGCCGATAAGTTTTTATACAATCTAGCACCATATTTTGTAATAATTTCTGCCTTAATGGGCTTGGCTGTTTTTCCGTTTACTAAAGACATTCAGGCATTTGACATTAATATTGGAATTTTCTTTTTAATTGCTATTTCGTCTATTGGAGTTATTGGTATTTTACTAGGAGGTTGGGCAAGTAATAACAAATTTGCGCTTATTGGTGCTATGCGTAGCGGTGTGCAAGCAATAAGCTATGAACTGTCAATAGGATTATCATTATTGACAATGATCTTAATTACAGGGTCCTTACAGCTTTCAGAAATTGTTGAAGTACAAAAAAACGGATGGCTTATTATACAAGGCCATATTCCTGCAATAATAGCATTTATGATTTATATGATTGCAGGTACCGCCGAAACTAATAGAGCACCATTTGATATGGTAGAAGCCGAATCTGAATTAGGTGCCGGATTTCATACTGAATATTCAGGAATGAAATTCGCCTATTTCTTTTTAGCCGAGTTTATTAATATGTTTATCATTGCAGCTATTGCGACTACAGTATTTTTTGGAGCATGGTTATCGCCTTTTGGAATCACCGAATCTATTCCTTGGTTAGGCGTTTTCTGGTTTTTAGGTAAAACGCTTGTCCTGATATTTTTAATGATGTGGTTTCGATGGACGTTCCCTAGATTAAGAATTGATCAGTTACTAACATTAGAATGGAAATATTTATTACCAATAAACTTAGTAAATATTGTAATAATGGCATTAATTGTTTGGTTGAATTTAACAATAAAATTTTAAAATAAGCACCAAATGGCAAATATCAAAAAACAAGTAATAAAAAATTTGAAATTAGCCTATCTATCGAGTCGATGGGTTTGGGTTTTGTTATTTGCGTTTTGGAATTTTAAATAAATATTATGAGTTATTTTTCAGACATATATAAAGGAATAAAAACATTACTAACCGGAATGAGTGTTACCGGAAAGTATTTTTTAACTTCCAGAAAAGGAGCCATAACACAGCAATATCCTGATAACAGAGCCACTTTAAAAATGTTTGATCGTTTTCGAGGCGAAGTTATAATGCCTCATAATGAAAATAACGAACACCGTTGTACAGGTTGTCAAAAATGTGAAATTATTTGCCCTAATGGTACGATTGAGATCATTTGGGATAGAGGTATTGATGAAGAAACGGGTAAAAAGAAAAAGAAAATCGACCAATTTGTATATCATTTAAGTATGTGTACCATGTGTGCATTGTGCATTGATGTTTGCCCAACTGATGCCATTATATGGGGGCAAAATTTTGAAAATTCGGTGTATGACAGAACAAAATTAACTAGAGTTTTAAATGAACCAGAGTCAAAATTAATGCCTGGAGTAGAAGACTAAATTTATGGAAAGATATATATTTTACATAGTAGCATTTATAATGATTGTTTTTGCTATTGCTTCAGTAAGTAGTCGTAAAATGCTTCGCTCTGTGGTCTACTTATTATTCGTATTAATGGGTATTGCAGGTATTTTCTTCTTAATTGACTATAATTTCTTAGCAGCAATTCAGCTAACTGTTTATGCAGGAGGAATTATAGTATTGATGATTTTTTCTGTGCTACTCGTTCATCATATTGAAATGGAATTAGAAGTAGCCAAAATCTCCAAACAACTCATTACAGGTTTAATTTGTTTAGCAGGTCTTGGTGTTTTTCTCACAACAATTTATTCGCATGAATTTACTGTTGTAGAAAATTCTATAAGTACAACAACTACTGATATTGGAACAAAAATGTTGAGCTATGAAGCAGGCGGATTTATATTGCCTTTCGAAGTAATTAGTGTGCTTTTATTAGCAGCTATGATTGGAGCAATTATTATTGCCAAAGGGGAAAAGCTAGAAGACGGAAGGCAAGAGACTGAAGATTGAAGACGGGAGACGGGAGGCAGAAGTTTAAATTAGAGTTAAAAATGAAGTTTAATAAAAATGATGATCGCTTTTAAAAATAAAATGAAAATATTAAGTATCACATCGGTCTTCGGTCATCTGACTTCAAGCCTAAATAAAACAATATGATCGCCGGAATTAGCATATACGAAATACTAACCCTTACCTCCATCTTATTTTTTATTGGTATTTATGGGTTTATTACAAGAAAAAACTTGATCTCAATGTTAATTTCAATAGAGTTGATATTGAATGCATCAGTGGTAAATTTTGTTGTTATCAATAAATATCTATATCCGGATATGTTACAAGGTGTATTCTTTTCAATTTTTATTATAGCTGTTGCCGCTGCTGAAACAGCCTTGGCTATTTCAATAATAATTAACCTTTACAGACAAATAAGTTCTGTTGAAGTTAAAGACACTGAAATTATGAAATACTAAACCGAAAAAGTTCTTTACATAAAAAATTAACCACAAAGACAGAAAGCACAAAGAACACAAAGTATGACAGAAAATGAAATAGCAAATAAGGTTATAGGAATAGCAATAGAGGTTCATAAAGCATTAGGTCCGGGTTTGCTTGAAAGTGCATATAAAGAATGTCTTTTTTATAAACTTCAACAGGAAAAATTGAAAGTTGAAAAAGAAAAACCTATGCCTTTGATCTTTGAAGAAGTTAGATTAGAGTGTGGTTATAGAATCGATATTCTTGTAGAGAATAAAGTTGTAATAGAACTGAAAAGTGTTGAAGCATTAAATGATGTCCATTTAGCTCAAACACTTACTTATATGAAATTAGGAGAATACAAACTGGGTTTGTTGATTAACTTCAATGTAACTCTTTTAAAATATGGCATCAAACGAGTAATAAATGGAGCTCTGTGACCTTTGTGTAAAACCTTAGTGTTCTTTGTGGTTAAATAAAATTACATAAAGATCAAAGATGATGACACAATAATATCTTTAAAAATATGAATATTAGTTACACCATATTAATCCCATTAATTCCACTAGCAGTATTTCTACTATTAGGAATTTTTAATCAGAAAATTAAACCTTCAATTTCCGGATATATAGGTGTACTTGGTTTATTAGCATCAACTATATTATCATTTTATACAGCGTACCAGTACTTTTTTATACACGAAAAAGTAGATGGAGTTTACCAAACTTTTGTTGAAAAAACAGTTTGGATGAACTTTACTGAAACATTACATATTGATATGGGTGTACTAATTGATCCTATATCAATAATGATGCTTCTTGTAGTTTCAGTTGTGTCATTAATGGTACACATTTACAGCAGAGGCTATATGAAAGATGATGAAGGTTATACCAGATTTTTTGCATTTTTATCGCTGTTTACATTCTCAATGTATGGATTGGTTTTGGCAACAAATCTTTTTCAAATCTATATTTTCTGGGAATTAGTTGGAGTTTCATCCTATTTATTAATTGGATATTATTATACAAAACCATCAGCAGTAGCTGCAGCAAAAAAAGCATTTATAGTTACGCGTTTTGCTGATTTGGGCTTCCTAATCGGAATTTTAATCATAGGTTATTACACCGGCACATTCGATTTTGAAACCTTGAATAATCCTGAAGGTAGTGCAATATTAAACTGGGCATCCACTTCATTTATGGGATTGTCTGCAATTACTTGGGCATTAATTTTAATATTTATTGGTGGTGCTGGTAAATCGGCAATGTTGCCATTTCATATTTGGTTGCCAGATGCTATGGAAGGCCCAACACCGGTTTCCGCATTAATTCATGCGGCTACGATGGTTGTTGCCGGTGTTTATTTGGTAGCTCGTCTATTTCCTATGTATTATTTTGTAGAAGACGGATTTGTACTGAATATTGTGGCTTTTGTTGGTGCAATTTCGTCATTATTTGCGGCAATTATTGCCATTACACAAACTGATATTAAACGTGTTTTAGCCTTTTCAACCATGTCGCAAATAGGTTATATGATGTTGGCTTTAGGCGTTTCCGGTTATGATGGTCATGAAGGTGTAGGTTATATGGCATCTATGTTCCATTTATTTACACATGCCATGTTCAAGGCTTTATTATTTTTAGCAGCAGGTTCAGTTATACATGCAGTACATAGCAACTATTTAAAAGATATGGGAGGCTTACGAAAGTATATGCCAATTACAAATATTACCTTTTTAATTGCAGCTTTAGCGATTGCTGGAATGCCTCCGTTTGCAGGATTTTTTAGTAAAGATGAAATCTTAGTGGCTGCTTACGAACATAATAAATTGATCTATTATATCGGAGTATTTGTTGCCGGACTTACTGCATTTTATATGTTTAGAATTTATTTCGGAATATTCTGGGGTAAAGACACACAATACGAACACAAACCAAAAGAATCACCTTTATCAATGACTTTCCCTTTGATGTTCCTAGCCTTATTGAGTGTTGTAGGTGGTTTTATTCCTTTTAGTGAATTTATAACAGCTGATAAAGCTAGTTTTGAAGTACATTTAAATTATCCGTTAGCAGCTATAGCAGTAGGTGTTGGATTAGCAGGAATTATTCTTGCTTGGATATTTTATAAGAAGGAAAATAATCTAGCCAATAAGTTTGCTAATGCATTTGGTCCTTTTTATAAATGGGCTAGTGATAAGTTTTATTTTGATGAAATCTATTTATTCATCACAAAAAAAATATTATTTAAAAGAGTGTCAGCACCTATCGCTTGGTTTGATAAAAAAGTTATAGATGCCACTATGGAAGGCATAGGGAATAAAACTGTTTTAGCATCCGAAAAAATAAAAGGAATGCAATCAGGTAAAGTACAAGATTATGCTTTTGCCTTTATTTCAGGAGTTGTTGTTTTGGCAATAATATTTATTTATTTATGGACAAACTAAGGAAAATAACAAAAAGCAAATGACCAATTCCAATTGGTTACGACTAAAATCATTTCAACTTGTTTTGGTTTTTGGAATTTAAAAAATTGAGATTTATATAATTATGGATATTTTATCACTTTTTATAACAGTACCAATAATAACCGTTTTAGCTTTGGTTTTTACTAAAGGACTAGAAAGGGCACGTTTTGTTTCAATGATTGGAAGTGTTATTCAATTAGGAATGGCTATTAACCTTGTGTTTGCATATTTTAAAGAAAAAACTGTTAATGATGGTATCATGGTTTTTGTTAAAGATGTTGTTTGGTATAAACAGTTCAATATACATTATACTATAGGTGTTGATGGTGTTTCAGTCGCATTGCTATTATTAACAGCCATAGTCGTATTAGCAGGGGTATTTATATCATGGAAAATGAAAGATTTACCTAAAGAGTTTTTTATTGCGCTTATTGTGCTTTCCATAGGAGTTTATGGGTTCTTTATTTCTATTGATTTATTTACATTGTTTGTTTTCTTTGAAATTGCAGTAATCCCAATGTATTTGTTAATTGGTATTTGGGGAACAGGCCCTAAAGAATATTCGGCAATGAAATTGACATTAATGTTAATGGGAGCTTCTGCAGTTTTATTGGTTGGAATTTTAGGAATTTATTTCAACTCAAATGCCGATGGAGGTCCATTAACATTCAATATTTTAGAAATCGCTCAGGTAAATATTCCTTTTGAAGCCCAAAAATTATTCTTCCCATTAGTTTTTATTGGTTTTGCCGTAATTGGTGCATTGTTTCCATTCCATACATGGTCACCAGATGGTCACGCATCTGCGCCAACAGCAGTATCTATGTTACATGCAGGAGTTTTAATGAAATTAGGAGGTTATGGTATATTTAGAGTAGCTATGTATTTATTACCTGAAGGCGCTATGCATTGGTCTTGGTTCTTTATCATACTATCAGTAATTGGTGTTATTTACGGAGCATTTGCTGCTATTAAACAAACCGATTTAAAATACATCAACGCTTATTCATCAGTAAGTCATTTGGGCATGGTGCTATTTGCTTTATTGATGCTGAATAAAACCGCGTGGAACGGAGCTATTTTGCAATCGCTTTCGCACGGATTTATGACAGCTTTATTCTTTGCATTAATTGGAATGATTTACAGAAGAACACACACAAGAGACATTACCAAATTAGGAGGTTTATTAAAAGTAATTCCTTTTATTTCGGTGATATATGTTATTGTAGGTTTAGCATCCTTAGGATTACCCGGGCTTAGTGGTTTTGTTGCTGAAATGAACATTTTTGTAGGAGCATTTCAGCATGAAGAACTATTTTATAGAGTTTCAACAATTATTGTAGTTTCAGCAATAGTGGTTACCGCTGTTTATATTTTACGTGCAGCCGGAATTATGCTCATGGGACCAGTAAGAAATGAAGCGTATTTAAACTTACCAAAAGTAACTTGGTATGAAAAAACAGGAATATTATTACTGTTAATTCCAATTGTAGGGATGGGTGTTGCACCACTTTGGTTAAGTGATATGATTATGGAAAGTTTACAGCCTTTTATCCAAGGGGTATTGTAATGGGGTTAGAAGCTGGAAGACAGGAATTAAAAGTTAAGAGAATATAATGAAAACATAAAAAAAGTAAATATTATTATTAATGAATACTCGTTGTACATTTTGATGAAATTTCGTCTCCCGACGTTTCGGGACAAGTGAATTTTTTGCCTATTTTGGCATAAAAACTAGTATCGAGAATAGAAGTTTCTTATTAAGAACGGTTCTCGATACAATCCGCCTCTGGTAGATCACTCGAACTGACTTTGAGATAAACATAAAAGCTCAAAATAAACAACGGGTTAATAAATATAACATCGGTTCTCCGTCTTATTATACAAAATGAATAATAATGAATTTTGATAGTTTCCTTTTAATGCGGCAAGAGATTTTACTCCTAGTAATAATTTTATTACTGGTTGTGGCAGAAATTTTTATGCCTCATAGAAAAAAAAATAGTATTGTACATTTAGCTATCTTTTTATTTGGTATTCATACCATTGTTGGATTTTTTGCTATTGATGAAGGTAGTTTGTTTGGTGGTATGTTTCGTACAGACGGATTAATTCATTTCTTTAAGAACGTCCTAAATATTGGAGTGTTTATCGTGCTGTTACAATCGGCAGATTGGATACAGGAAAAAATTATGCAGCACAATAGAGGAACAGAGTTTTTCATTTTGCTGTTCTCGTCTTTATTAGGAATGTATTTTATGATCTCTGCAGGTGATTTTTTAATGTTCTATTTAGGGTTAGAATTATCAACACTTCCAATAGCTGCCTTAGCTGCTTTTGAAACTACTAAAAGAAAATCGAGTGAGTCAGGTATTAAATTATTACTATCAGCAGCACTAGCTTCCGGTGTGTCCTTATTTGGTATTTCTATGTTGTATGCTACAACAGGGTCTATTTATTTTAATGATATTATTGAAGTTATAACAGCTACTAATCTATCTATTTTAGGGTTTATTCTGTTTTTTGCAGGATTAGCATTCAAAATTTCATTGGTTCCGTTTCATTTCTGGACTGCCGATGTATATGAAGGTGCTCCAATTAGTATTGCGTCATATTTATCAGTAATTTCTAAAGGTGCAGCAGCTTTTATATTACTGATTTTATTATTCACAATTTTTAAACCGTTAATGCACATTTGGGAAAACTTAATGTATGTAATTGCAATTGCAACTATGTTTATAGGAAATTTATTTGCTTTACGCCAACAAAACATGAAACGCTTTTTGGCGTTTTCTTCAATAGCCCAAGCAGGTTTTATTTTATTAGGTTTTATGGCAGGAAATCAATTGGGTGTTGCTACAGTTGTATATTTTATATTGGTTTATGTATTTTCAAACTTAGCCGCTTTTGGAGTAGTACAAGCCATTTCATTACAAACAGGAAAAGAGAGTATGAATGATTATGAGGGTTTATACCGAACAAACCCTAAGTTAAGCATGATTATGATGTTAGCATTATTCTCTTTAGCAGGAATACCACCTGTTGCAGGTTTCTTTGGTAAGTTTTTCTTATTTGTTGCAGCTGCTAGTGAAGGTTATTATTTGCTTGTGTTTATTGCTGTGGTTAATGTAACTATTTCATTGTATTATTATTTATTGGTTGTTAGAGCGATGTTCTTACGAAAAAGCGATCAAGCCATTCCATTTTTTAAGAACAAACTCTATATGAGATTAGGACTTATAATAACTGTATTAGGGATTTTAATTCTTGGTATTTATAGTCCATTATATGATTACATTTTTGAATTGAGCAGTAACCTATAAAATGACAATGCTCAAATCCCAAATTCCAAATAATTCACAATTCTCAAAACTCAATAATCAAACTATTGATCTTGTATTTCGTTTATAATTTTATCAATAAGTTAAAAAGAAAGTTCTACCACGAATTTAATGGTAAATGATGATAATGGTTACTATTTAGAACCCTTCCAGCGTTAATATCCGCATGAAAATTAACGCTGGAAGGATTGAGGTTTAAGTAATAATAAATGATTTTATCCATTAAAATAACATTAGTATCCAATAGTATCAAAGTTCAGTACATTTTTTACTATTTATTTTGAAATTTGTATATTGAAAATTTGTAATTTTAGAAAATTATGGGATTAGCAGGAAAACACATGTTTGGAAGTATTGAAGATACTAGAGTCACTTTTGTTGAAAAAGGCGTTACTGAAGATCGAAGCGTTTTTCTAAAAAAATTATTGGAGCATAACGGATTTGAAGTTCTTATTCAAGAGGATAAAAGAAAGACTGAAGACGACCCGCAATTATATACAGTTGCAGTAACTGACATGGTTTTTAACCCAACCATTTGGGTGTTTCAGCGCAAATTAAAAACCTTTGATGGTCATAAAGTCACACAAGATTATTGGAATCAAAAAACAGAGGAAACACATCCTCAATATTGGAAGAGTTAAGTAGGGCTTGCTGATTTTACAAGAAGTTAAAATTCATTTTTCAAGCAGTTTGATAACAATTTTTATTTTTAGATAAAGTAGAGTTAAAAAAGCACCTGCATTTTTCACTAATATTCTTAAAAAA
>JAKISU010000049.1 GCA_021648445.1 Flavobacteriaceae bacterium | reverse complement strand
TACTTAATTTCTCAAGTCGGTAATGCTCTGAAAATAAAGATATTGATCCAGATGTTTTGTATTTATTCATAATAACAATATGCAATTAATTATTTGATATTCAAAAAATTAATTCAAGAGGTTGCCTAAAATAAATTTTCAAAATCTTTCGACTTATAATCTAATGTTTTTACCCACCTATTAGATAAGGTTTCTCTCGAATTCTGAATAAGTCTTTTATCTTTTAAAATAGGTTTTGCCCCTCTTTCTATTCCTTCCAGCACTCCTTTAAAAAAATTGTTCTCTCCTGTTTCTCCATAATCTCCTTTATTCCATTCTTTTCTAATTCCGTTGATTCTTTGGATATGGTAATATTTCATTTTTTTTGTGGGCTATTCGACTTGCACCTAAACGGCAAGTATAAGAATAGTTGCGGGTTTCAAGGCTTTAACTTTCAATTTATCACTAAACTTGGTTCAAAGGTACAAACTTTGAATTTAGCACTAAACCCGCAATTATTTTTATACATTGTTACCACACGTATTTACTTGTTTTTCAAATGTTTAATTAATTTTTTGATTGGTTCTGTTATTGCTTTTTCCATTTGATTTGATTTGCCAATTAAATAATTATTTATTTTCATCCAATCATCTTCTTCAAAGTAGTTAACTCCTTCGGTTTTTGAGTATATAGCACTCGTTACATTTTCGTCCATTCTTTCCCAAATCAATTCTTCTCCAAAAATATGTTCAATCTCATTTTTCATTGTATAGATAAAATCAAAAATGTCTTTATTTAGTTCTTTTTTTCCTTTGTTTATTGAAATACCACAAGCACAATAGTTTTTACTAACAGAAACATACATATTTACTCCACCAATTCCAATACCTTTAGAAATCCAATTTTCTTTTGATGGTGAGTTATTTGAGAAAATATTTTTTTCTAAACTACTTTTACTAATAAATTGTTCCCAAAATTTTAATCTTACTTTGTGCCTGTTCTTTAGCGTTTCTTGAACTTCAATTTCTTCTTGTGCTTTTGATGCAATGCTTATTGCGAAATCTTCTGTATCTTTAGTTGGTAAAATTTGTTCTACGTTTAAGAACAGTTGTTCGTTTAAAGCGAATGGTGTTACTTTGAAACATTGTATTCTCATCTTAAAATTCATTAACCATAAAACCGAAGAAGTAACTTCTTTTCTGAAATTAGCAGCAATCATTATCAATCTTTGAGAATTTATACCTTGATTTAATAAAATCTCTTCAATTTCTTTGCTCTCGTAGAAATCTGAAATTTTATCTTCTGCCTTTGATGATGTTCCTAAATATTCTTGGAATATTTTAATAATTTCTTGTTTTGTTAAACTGGAACAATAAGAAGCATACTTAATTGTTTGCCAAGTAACGTCTTTTCCGCTATCATCAAGTTTGTTTTCAATAATCACTAAATTCCCCAACTTATCTAATGCAAGTAAATCAAGGCGTTCATTTGTATCGCTAAAACCGCTAAATTCTTTTTGGATTATTAAAAGTTCTTCTCCAAGTGATGAAGGGTTATTAGCAATCCATTCTTGTAAATGTTCTCTTTCCTTAAATTTCAGTTCAGAAAATGTCTTTTGCTCAAGTTGTGTTATTCGGTTTTCTTCTTTGTTTATTAGGTACATTTTGAGTTTGGTTCTTTATGTGTGGTAACAACTGTATAAACGTATTACGTTTATATCCGTTATATCTGCAAGTTATTAATATTTTATAAATTATAGTAGTACTATGAGTGATAATATGGATAGTCTATAATGTTTGATAATTATATATAAAAATTCAGAACCGTTACTAACCGTTAAAAACGGATAATTAATAATATTCTCAAACAAATCAAATAACAAACTCCATTAATAAATTTTAAATCTTTAATTTTGAATCTTAAACTTTATCACTATCAAAAAATTATTTCAACATATCATTTTAGTTATAATACTGTTTGCTTCAAAAGCTGTATTTGCTTCGTTCATTTTAATACCAATGGATGACCTGAGTCAAGAAAACCATTTGAAAGCCTATGGTATTACTTTTTATTCTTTACAAAAAGGGAATAATGTAAAGTGGTTATTAAATTATAAAGGTGGTTCATTTTTATTAGAAGATATTGAAGACTTTAGAAATGAATGTAAAATCAGAGGTGTATCTTATGAAGTGATTTCTGATACTGAAGCCTTACGTATTTTAGAACAAATTGCGAGCCCTTCTCAAAATATGGAAGCTGTCATTTTAGAGAAAGCACCTAAAATTGCAGTGTATTCTCCAAAAGGAAAAAAACCTTGGGATGATGCCGTAACAATGGTCTTAAATTATGCTGAGATACCTTATGATGTTATCTATGATGAAGATGTGTTACAAGATAAATTGGTATTATACGAATGGCTTCACTTACATCATGAAGATTTTACAGGTCAGTACGGTAAATTTTATGGTGCATATAGAGCAGTACCTTGGTATATTGAAGCAAAACGTGACGCTGAAGATCTAGCTAAAAAATTAGGCTATAATAAAGTATCACAAGAAAAGTCAGCCGTTGCATTGCGAATTAGAGATTATGTGATTGGAGGAGGGTTCATGTTTGCAATGTGTTCTGCTACTGATAGTTTTGACATCGCTTTGGCAGCCGAAGGGGTTGATATTTGTGAAGCTATGTTTGACGGAGACCCTTCAGAGCCAAACTATCAAAATAAAATAGATTTTTCTAACACATTTGCATTTACAAATTTCGAATTGGTTAGAAGTCCTACAGAATATGAATTTTCATCAATTGATATGACACGTAAACGTAGAATACAACGTACCGAAGATTATTTTTCATTACAAGAGTTTTCTGCAAAATGGGATCCGATTCCAACCATGTTATGTCAAAATCATACACAATTGGTAAAAGGTTTTATGGGGCAAACTACAAGCTTTGATAGAAATACGGTAAAATCAACCGTATTGGTTATGGGTGAAAACAAGACTAATAATGAAGCCCGTTATATACATGGTGTAAAAGGCAAAGGTATGTGGACCTTCTATGGTGGTCATGACCCTGAAGATTATACACATAGAGTAGGGGATCCTAAAACCGAATTAGATCTACACCCAAACTCACCGGGCTATCGTTTGATCTTAAATAATGTATTATTTCCGGCGGCAAAGAAGAAAAAACAAAAAACTTAAAAGAGGATAAAGCGCAGAGGATGTAGAAATACATTGGAGTTCTGCGCTTTATAAAATTGCTCTATAGCAAATGTACTATTTTTTAAATATAAAACCCTTAAATCTGGACGAATTTAAGGGCTATACAATTGCATCGAATTTTATGAAATGTTATCTAATCTAAAAATCCTAACCATTTAGAAGCAATTGTAAAAAGAATGATAACCACTCCGGATAAAAACAATACCCTAATCAGTTTATCCCAAAAGTGGCTATCATATTTAGTTTTTTTTTCTTTCCCATCATTATAATTATACATACTTTAATATGAATTTTCAAATTTTCACCAAATGTAATTCAATGTTATAAGTTGTAAAAGAGTTAGATGCAATATGGGGGAAAATCCCCATAAAAAAGGGGAAAAATCCCCTTTGCATTTTTGGCAATATTATTGTAAGTATATTTGTAAAAGTCGTAAAACAGAATATATCATGCCGGAAACTATTTTTAGTATTCTATTAGGAATAGGCTTAGCAGCCTCAGTAGGATTTAGAATTTTTGTGCCATTATTTGCTTTGAGTATAGCATCTTATTATAATGTGATTCCGCTCAATGAAAGCTGGCAATGGATTGGTAGCACAACTGCCATGATTACTCTTGGAATAGCAACCATAGTTGAAATAGGAGCTTATCTAATACCTTGGCTAGATAATTTATTAGATACTGTTGCAGTTCCTTTAGCTGCTTTGGCAGGAACAGCTGTGATGTTATCTACCATGGCTGATCTAGATCCTGTTATTACTTGGTCACTGGCAATTATTGCCGGTGGTGGTACAGCTACAGCTATAAAAGCTTCTACAAGCACTACTAGATTGGCTTCTACTGCCACTACCGGTGGTTTGGTTAACCCTATAGTATCAACGGTAGAGTCAGGAACTTCAATTGTCATGTCAATCTTAGCATTGGTAGCTCCGGTATTAGCAATTATTTTTGTAATTGTAATACTTTGGTTATTCTTTAAAGTATTTAAATGGTTTAAACCAAAGACTGTTACAAATGAGTAAATTTAAATATGTAGTTACACAGATTTTAATAAGGTATTTACTTTCCTATAAAATTTATGTTGATTTTTTGTAAAATGTTTTGACTCGTCATAAATTTTATCTAGTATTTTTTTTGCAACTTCTTTTCTGTTTTGTTGAATTAGGTATTCAGCAAGCTGTAAACGCTCACTATAGTTAGAATACTCAATATCAATTTTTTTAAGTTCACCTTCAGCCAATGTAGTTTTCCCTAATTTATCTAGAGTTAGTCCGTATATTAATTGATTCTCAGGTTTGATTTTTTCATTTTTTCCTATTAAATCTTGATAATAGGTCGTAACACTTTTATAATCTTCTACATAATAAGAAGCTTCCATGAGTTTAGAGATTACATAGGTATCTCTTGAAAATAATGAATCTAATGCGTCTGTATAATAAATAATAGCATTTTTATAATCACTAATCTCAAAATATGCATCAGCAAGATTTACTTTATTTTGAAAAGTTTCTGAAAATTCCAGTTGCTTTTTTAGGTCAATTACCTTTTTTGTTGGATTGATAATAGCAACTAAATTGTCTTGAACTGTTTCAAGACCTCTTTTGTTAAATACTTGAGTAATTAAATAGATTAATGAACCAATTACCGGGATAAAAAAAATGATAAAAATCCAGTAATAATCATTCCTGTTTTTAATAGAATGATAAATACAATACGCCTGCAAAGCAAGAATTAGGTAAAAATACATTTCGCTAAAATACTAATAATTTTATTCGAAAAAAGCTCCATAAGTCTTAGGTGTAAAACAATTCATGACTACACCTTACATTTTGTGATTAATTTCAGATATTTGCATCTTTAAGTTTAAATGTTTTGTGTTTAAGGATTGAGCTGATTATAATCTTGAACCCGAAACCCGAAACCCGAAATACGTAGTATGAAACCAAGCATACCGAAAGGAACAAGAGACTTTTCTCCTACTGAAGTAGCAAAACGTAATTATATTTTTGATACGATTAAAAAATCGTTTGAAAACTATGGCTTTCAACCCATTGAAACTCCAGCTTTTGAAAACTCATCTACCTTAATGGGAAAATATGGAGAAGAAGGTGATCGATTGATCTTTAAGATTTTGAATTCGGGAGATTACTTTAAGGATGTTGGAAGTAAATTAGTATCATCAGGAAAAATGAGTGTAACTTTTTTTGAAATCATAAGATCATTAAAGATTAGAAAACACATTGTAAAAGAAAAATTTCTTTCCGAATATAATATTTTTGTTTCTAAATTGGTTCAATCTTATCCATCAAAGAAATATAATATTAATGAAAAAAAAATAATTGAAGACTTTTTCAAGAATAACAAAGAAAAAATCATTAAGATATTAAATGAAAATATTAATGAGAATTCTTATGAGAGTGCTGATGACATAAATGTTACTTTTTTTAGGGATTTATTTGTAAGATTCTATGAGGAATATTTAAATGAATTAGATTTATTAAATTCAAAAAAAACTACAAGCCTTATCTCCGAAAAAGCACTCCGTTACGACCTAACCGTACCGTTTGCACGGTATGTAGTACAACACCAAAACGAAATTGTTTTTCCATTTAAACGATATCAAATGCAACCCGTTTGGCGTGCCGATAGACCACAAAAAGGACGTTTTAGAGAATTTTATCAATGTGATGCTGATATAGTAGGCAGTACCTCTTTATGGCAAGAAGTTGAGTTTGTGCAACTCTATGATGATGTGTTTACCAAGCTTGGTTTGACAGATACTATTATTAAAATAAATAATAGAAAGATACTTTCTGGTATTGCCGAAATGATTGGCGCTCAAGATAAATTGATAGACTTTACAGTTGCTTTAGATAAAATTGATAAGATAGGAGTAGAGGGCATTACCAAAGAAATGTTGGGGAAAGGTATTGCACAGGATGCCATTGAAAAACTCAATCCTTTATTTAATCTTAAAGGTACAAATAAAGAAAAGTTAAGCCAGTTGAAAGGTATGTTAAAAAACTCCGACGAAGGTTCTCAAGGTGTTGATGATTTACAATTTTTAATAGAAAATGTAACCAAATTAGGATTACAGTCATCTAACGTGCAGCTTGATGTTACCCTAGCAAGAGGATTGAACTATTATACCGGTGCAATTTTTGAAGTGGTAACAGATAAAGTGAATATTGGTTCTATTGGCGGCGGCGGTAGATATGATGACCTAACAGGAATATTTGGTTTAAAAGATATGAGTGGGGTTGGTATCTCTTTTGGTTTAGACAGAATCTATTTGGTATTAGAAGAATTGGATTTATTTAATGAAGTAAAATTGCCAAAACCGAAGGTTGTCTTTTTAAATTTTGATAAAGACATTGAGTTAACACAATTAAAAGCGATTAAAAGATTGCGTGAAAATAATATAAAATGTGAACTCTATCCTGATGTTGCACAAAGTAATAAGCAGCAAAAGAAACAATGGAAATATATTACCAATCGTAATATTGAATATGTAGTTTCTGGTGTTGATGGAGATATTTTTACATTGAAAAACATGATTAATGGCGAACAAAAGCAATGTAGTATTGAAGAACTGCTTGAAACAGTAAAGAATTTGTAATTTTGTATTAAGAATTAACACGTCACTTCAAGTTACATCTCACCTCAGGTGAGATAGCGTATCAAGAAGATGATTTGAATAACTGTCCCCTTGAGTCCCGATAGCTATCGGGATTAGGGGTGTTTTTGAAGTTGTTAACTACAAAATAGTAATTTATAACTACATTGAGAGTAGTTATAACGGACAATCACAAAATCTCGGGAGTATTGAGAATAGGTTTCTAAAAATAAAGTGAAGTATTAAAAATAAAAACAATGTTTGAAGGAAAAAATGGTAAGTGTATTGAAGAGATAGGAGAAAACCATATCCCAACATCAGCTGAAACACCATTGCGTGAGGATGCTTTTGCTATTTCTGATGAAGATAAGATACAGTCTATTGAAGAAGATGTGGCACATATATTACATACCTTAGGGGTGGATTTAACTGACGACAGCTTAAAAGGGACACCGCGTAGAGTTGCAAAAATGTTTGTTAAAGAAATTTTTGGAGGACTAAATCCAAAAAATAAACCAAAAGCTTCTACATTTGATAATAACTATAAGTATGGAGAAATGTTGGTAGAAAAGAACATTACGGTGTATTCTACCTGTGAGCATCATTTATTGCCAATTGTTGGTAAAGCACATGTTGCTTATATTTCTAATGGAAATGTTATCGGTTTGTCAAAGATGAATCGCATTGTTGATTATTTTGCAAAGCGACCACAAGTACAAGAACGTTTAACCATGCAAGTAGTACAAGAACTTCAAAAAGCATTAGGTACTCAAGATGTTGCTTGTATTATTGACGCAAAACATTTATGCGTCAATTCACGTGGTATTAGAGATGTAGCCAGTAGTACAGTTACTTCTGAATTTGGTGGTAAATTTAAAGAAGATGCTGTAAAACGTGAGTTTTTAGATTATATCAAGTTGGAAACCGAATTTGAATAATTACTATTTAAAATTAACCTTGTCATTCCTGTGCAGGCAGGAATCTATAATTTAAATATATTTCTTTATATTAGGATGACACGATAATGCTTTTTTTAGCTTCTATAGTATTTTTCTTCAGGAACTTTTTTATACTTTAATTTTAACAAACCAGGATTAGTACATTACAAAAATCAGTTGAATTTATTAAATGTCTGGTCGAGCGCAGTCGAGACCTCTTCTTTAGACCTTTTAGCAAAACAAGTTCTCAACTTTAGTTTATCTTGAGCATTACAGAGCAGTAAAACATATTTTGCTGTGAAGGTAGCAAGCAAAGCTTACCGAAAGGCTCGAAATGACATTTTTGTAAAAGATTAAAATTCAGACGTTTATGAAATAGCAATATTTTTTGTCATGTACTATGCAAACTCGGTTAAAACTAAGTACTTCATAACTTTTTAGCATTTAATTTGATAGTTATTCAATAATACTATTAAATTACTAATAATTTAAAAAGTTTTAAACACGAAATCGGTTTCGTAAAATCTCTCAATTTAAATAATAGCTAACTTAATCGTGAAATTAAAATTTGCTATAAAAAGTGATTAAACATATTTATTATTAATTAAAACTTTTTATTATGAAAACATTAAGATTGAAGGGGTTAATTTTAGGAGTTGCTTTATTGATGTTCTCTTGCCAAACGGCAGAAGAAGATAATTTAGACACTCAAAAAGAAAGCTCAATTGTTAACGTAACTAATCACAACGGACAACCATTTAGTACCGGACAAAGTACTTCTATCAGTAAAGCATTTACTCCGGGACCCGGAGGTGGTGTAATGATGCAAGCATTTTATTGGGATGTTCCTTCAGGAGGAACTTGGTGGAATACCGTAAAGTCAAAAGTAACTGCATGGTCTAATGCCGGGATAGACGCTGTATGGCTTCCACCAGTATCTAAAGCACAAAACGGACCGTTTTCTATGGGTTATGACCCAACTGATTATTTTGATTTTGGAAATTTTAATCAGAATGGAACAATTGAAACTCGTTTTGGCTCTAAAACCGAGTTACAAAGTTTAATTTCTACAGCACATTCACAAAATGTAAAGGTATTTGCTGATATCGTTTTAAATCATAATAGTGGAGCTCAGTTAGAATCCAATCAATATACAGGCACAAATACTTGGACAGATTTTAGTGGTGTTGCATCAGGAAAATTTTTAAGGTCCCAACATGATTTCCATCCTAATAATATTCATAATAATGATTCCGGCTTCTTTGGTGGATTTCCAGATATGTGTCACGAAGTACCTAATGTACAAGATTGGCTTTGGAATAGAAGTGATGGAGTAGGCAAATATTATAAAAATGTGATGGGTTTTGATGGTTGGAGATTTGATTACGTAAAAGGATTTGCCCCTTGGGTGGTGAATACTTGGAATACTAAAGTTGGAGGATTTTCTGTTGGCGAATACTGGGATTCTAATGTAAATACGTTAGAATGGTGGGCAAATAATGCAAACAGTACAGTATTTGATTTTGCATGTTATTATAAAATGAATGATGCTTTTGATGGAAATAATTTGAATATATTGAATGATGATATGATGTGGAAAAGAAATCCGTATAAAGCAGTAACCTTTGTAGCAAATCATGATACAGACATAATATGGAAAAAAATGTTGGCTTATGCTTATATTTTAACACATGAAGGTTATCCAACTATTTTTTATAGAGATTATGAAGAATGGTTAAATAAAGAGCGAATGAATAATTTGATTTGGATTCACAATAATAAAGCAACTGGTAATACATCTATTTTATTTACAGATACAGACGAGTATATTGCCAGAAGAAATGGCTATAATGGTAATCCCGGACTTATAGTGTACCTTAATAATTCCAGTAGTTGGAAAGAACGATGGGTGCCAACTAATTGGTATGGCACTCCTATAAAAGATTTTACAGGTCATTCAGGATGGTATCCAACAACACAAAGTGGAGGCTGGGTAAAAATTCAGTGTCCGCCAAATAGTTATTCAGTATGGTCTGTGAATTAGTATATAATATTATTTGAGTTTGAAAAGAGTTCTCATTAATTTGAGAGTTCTTTTCTTATAAGCTATTCAAGAATATTGTCATTCCTGCGCAGGCAGGAATCTAGAAAATACTATATGGTAATATTATAGCTCACTCAAAAACGCCAATGTATCAACACCATCAGCATAATCAGTAAGCTGTGGTTGTTGAGTCTGTCCGAATTGTACAGCATTATCAATAACATTGCTCACTATACATTGAATATGCTCAGCGTCAATATCTAGTTTTTGTTTTAGAGAGTCTAAATCTTCATAATATTCATAAAAAAGCGTTGCGATAGGTGAGGCGTAGCTAGTATCTTCTTTTAACATCAAAAATCCATTATCTAAGAGTTTAAATTCACTCATTAAATAAATAGCCTTATTATAATCGTAGTTATTTCTATATTTTATGTAGTTAATAAGGTCTTTGTAATCATAGATTGCCTTAAATAAGTTATCAAAATTATAGTTTTTAGGTACAAATAGTTTTGAAACACTTCTACAACCCAATCCAAAATATCTAAATATATCTTCTCCTAATTTACTGAGTTCTTCATGAGTTTCATTACCTGTAAGCACAGCAATACTATTTCTATTTTTACGGGTGATATTAGGATATTTTCCAAAATAAGC
The DNA here is from genome assembly GCA_021648445.1 of Flavobacteriaceae bacterium. GTDB lineage: Bacteria > Bacteroidota > Bacteroidia > Flavobacteriales > Flavobacteriaceae > Aureibaculum. The sequence goes on along the minus strand of JAKISU010000049.1, from coordinate 8,928 downwards.
TTCAAAATAACGAGCTGTATTATTACTACCCGTAGCAATAGTTGCATCAAATTCAGTTAACCTTTCTTCAGTAAACTGAATTAAACCTTTAAACTGTGGCTCTACATACTCTAAATATTTTGTAATTAATGGTAAAAAACGATTGTCATTAGATGATTGTTTTATCAAAACCTTATTCCCGGAAATTAATACGGATAAAAAATCATGAAATCCGACCAAAGGAATATTACCTGCCATAATAATTGCAACAGTCTTAGCTTGATCATTATTTAAAGTATAAGATAATATCCAATTATTTAAACTGTTTTTAGTCAATAAGTTACTTAAATTTTCAAAAGTATACAGAATAGCGTCTTCTGTAAACCATCCATTAGTTTCTTTAGCTCTTTTTATTTGTTGTTTAAAAACATCAAAAAACAGATCATTATGTAATACACTACTGTTTTGTTCTATTTTTTTTCTCGAAAATTGCTTTAAAAAACTGCCTAATTCTACAAAAGCACTAATTCTATTTTCCAATAACATTTACCGTCTTTTATATTGTGATTGTTGTAACTTTGCAGTACAAATTTAATCGAAAAAAAACAATGGCAATTATAATAACGGATGAATGTATAAATTGTGGTGCTTGTGAGCCTGAGTGTCCTAATACTGCAATATATGAAGGTGCTGAAGACTGGCGTTTTTCTGACGGAACAGATCTAAAAGGAGATATTATGTTGCCAAATGGCAATAAATTTAATGCTGATGAAGAACAAGAACCGGTAAGTGATGAACTTTATTTTATTGTACCGGATAAATGTACAGAATGCAAAGGCTTTCATGATGAACCACAATGTGCTGCTGTTTGTCCTGTTGATTGTTGTATACCAGACGAAGATCATGTTGAGGCAGAAGACGAATTGTTAGATAAACAACGTTTTATGCATCCTGAGTAATTATTCTAGCCCTTTAAATAACAAAAAATACAGCTATTCAGTTTTAAATACATACCTTGATTCTATCCTAAAATTACACATTTATCCTATATAATTTGAGATTTGTCTATTGTTATTTATTAAAGGGCACCTCTTTAATTCATTCGCATCAATCCTGATAGCTATCGGGATCAGAGCTTTTCTTAGACGAATAAAATTTATGAAGTACTACCCGCCTGAATGCCGAAGTCGGGCAGGTCGAGATAATGCAAGTGAATTTTATGAAGTATAAGGAAAGCTCTGACACGAGCGAAGCGAACTGATGAACTCCTTAAAAAATAGAAATGCGTGAATAAAACCCTTTGGAGGGCAGAGTGTAAAGGAAATGTCCAGTGGACATTTATAGCGAATGAGCCAGTTGGCGCTAAGGCAATAACAAACAATCTGCTTCGGTAATCTGCCTCAGGCGGATAGAAAAACTATTTCAAAAAAAATGCACCTCGCATATCATTTATTCTAATTGTTTTTTAAAAGAAATGAATTAATAGAGGCGCCCTAAAAGTTAATCCTATATTTGCACCTTAAAAATTAAAATAAATGAAAGCCGGAATTGTAGGATTACCAAATGTTGGAAAATCAACATTATTTAACTGTTTATCAAATGCCAAAGCGCAAAGTGCTAACTTTCCTTTTTGTACCATTGAACCAAACATAGGAGTGGTTAATGTTCCGGATATGCGTTTAGAAAAGTTGGAAGAACTTGTGAATCCGGAACGTGTGATGCCGGCAACTGTTGATATTGTTGATATCGCAGGACTCGTAAAAGGAGCAAGTAAAGGAGAAGGGCTGGGAAATAAATTCTTAGCAAATATTAGAGAAACTGATGCCATCATTCATGTACTACGCTGTTTTGATAATGACAATATTGTTCATGTAGAGACAACTATTGATCCGATAAGAGATAAAGAAATTATTGATTTTGAATTACAGATAAAAGATTTAGAAGCAATAGATAAACGATTAGAACGCGTTAAAAAAGCATCAAGAACTGGTGAAAAAGACGCATTAAAAGAACTTGATATTTTAATAAAAGTAAAAGAAGCCTTAGAAAGTGCTATTTCTGTTAGAGCTATTGAATTGACAGATACTGAACGTCAAGAATATATCAAACCCTTACAATTACTTACAGACAAACCCATTTTATATGTTTGTAATGTAGATGAAGCCTCAGCAAAAGATGGTAATGCCTATGTTGATGCAGTTAAAGAAGCAATTAAAGATGAAGATGCCGAAATTATTATTTTAGCAGTTGCAACAGAAGCTGATATTGCTGAGTTAGAAGATTATGAAGAACGTCAATTATTTTTAGATGATCTTGGTTTAGAAGAAGCCGGAGCTTCAAGATTAATTAGAGCAGCATATAAATTATTGAATCTACAGACTTATTTTACTGCAGGTGAAAAAGAAGTAAGAGCATGGACCATACATATTGGTGATACAGCACCACAAGCTGCAGGAGTTATCCATACCGATTTTGAAAAAGGTTTCATTCGTGCTGAAGTAATAAAATATGATGATTTTGTACATTTTGGAAGCGAAGCCAAAGTAAAAGAAGCAGGTAAATTAGCCGTTGAAGGAAAAGAATATATCGTACAAAATGGTGATATGATGAACTTTAGATTTAATGTTTAAGAAGTCAGAAGACGGAAGACCGAAGTTTGATAGTAACTTTAAAAATTGTCCCCTTGAGGATTATCGAAATAAAAATATTTTTTCATTGAAGATACAGAGCATAGCTCATTAGGGGTGTTTTACGATAATTACTTTAACTACACTTAATAAGAAGAAGCCGGAAGACAGAAGTTTAAAAGCTATGCAATAAAAATAAATTCAACAATTAATAATAATCCCCTTCCCTTTGGGAAGGGTTAGGGATGGGAATGAAATTCGACTTAAAAGCAAACGACCAAACTTCTAAAGCCAGAGCAGGCACTATTACAACTGATCATGGAACAATAGAAACACCTATTTTTATGCCTGTTGGTACGGTTGCATCTGTTAAGGGAGTCCATCAACACGAATTAAAAGAGGATATCAATGCCGATATAATTTTGGGCAATACTTACCATTTATATTTACGCCCAAAAACTCATATATTAGAACAAGCTGGCGGATTACATAAATTTATGAATTGGAATCGACCAATACTTACTGATAGTGGTGGTTATCAGGTATATTCCCTTTCAGGAAATAATAAAATTACTGAAGAAGGAGTGAAGTTTAAATCACATATTGATGGTTCTACACATTTCTTTTCACCGGAATCTTCAATGGATATTCAGAGAAGTATAGGTGCAGATATTATTATGGCTTTTGATGAATGTACACCTTATCCATGTGAATACAGTTATGCTAAGAATTCTATGCATATGACACATCGATGGTTAAAACGCTGTATTGAACATTTAGAGAAAACACCTTTAAAATATGATTATAAGCAAACATTTTTTCCGATAGTTCAAGGAAGTACTTATAAAGATTTGCGAGAGCAATCATCTGAGTTTATTGCTTCAGTAGGAGCAGAAGGTAATGCAATTGGTGGACTTTCAGTTGGCGAACCAGCAGAAGAGATGTATGAAATGACCGATATTGTTTGTAATATTTTGCCAAAAGATAAACCACGATATTTAATGGGAGTTGGTACACCCATTAATATTTTAGAAAATATAGCTTTAGGTATTGATATGTTCGATTGTGTAATGCCTACTCGAAATGCTAGAAATGGTATGCTATTTACTGCACACGGTACTATCAATATTAAAAACAAAAAATGGGAAGATGATTTTTCGCCTATTGATGAAATGAATATCACTTCAGTAGATACTCAATACTCTAAAGCATATTTGCGTCATTTGTTTGCTGCAAAAGAGTACTTAGGAAAACAAATTGCTACCATACATAACCTCGGGTTTTATATGTGGTTGGTTCGTGAAGCTAGAAAGCATATATTAGCAGGAGATTTTACTACTTGGAAAAAAACCATGGTAAAACAAATGGATAAAAGGCTATAATTGATAATTTTCAGATATTGTTATTCCTGTGCAAACACAGGAATCCATAATGTAATTATAAAATTTAACTCGCGAATATTATCGGTTTAAACAAAAACATAATTAAACTGTATTGAAGATATTAGACAAATACATATTAAAAAAATATTTTACTTCATTTATCTTTACTTTACTGATATTACTACCTATAGGTATTGCTATAAATGTATCAGAAAAAATAGGTAGATTTTTAGAACACCCAAATTTAGGGATTGAAGAAATTATTAAGGATTATTACATTCCATTTATCATAAACTATGGTAATACATTTATGCCATTAGGTTTATTCATTTCAACTATTTTATTTACATCAAAGCTAGCATCAAATACTGAAATTGTTGCTATGCATAGTTCTGGTGTTTCATATAAGAGATTACTAAAACCGTATATTATTGGTGCTATAATTATTGGCAGTATTGCATTATATGCAAATCATTTTATAGTACCACATTCAAGTAAAACTTTTGAAGCTTTTGAAGACACATACCTCCGTAAAAATAAAAAAGAGAAAACAAGTGTCGCTAATGTAAATTTACAATTGACTGATAATGATTTTGTATATTTTAGAAATTTTAATTTAAAAAGAAATATCGGCTATGATTTTTCATATGAACATTTTGACGGATTACAATTAAAATATAAAATTATTGGTAAAAATATTAAGTGGAATAAAAAAGATAGCACATATACTATCACTAATTATAAGAAGCGCAAAATATATGCTCAAATTGATAGTATAGAATTAGGCAAAAAATTAGATACTGTTTTTAATTTTTTCCCAAAAGACCTATTATATGTAGGTTATTTAGCAAAAGAAATGCCTTCACATCAACTCATAAAGCATATTAAAAAATCTGAAAAACGAGGTGTAAAAAGTTTGAATAAATATAAAGTAGAATTGTATAAACGAACAAGTTTACCCTTATCTTCAATAATTTTAACTTTAATAGCAGTTTCATTAGCAGCAAAAAAGAGGAGAGGCGGTATAGGTATTAACTTAGCTGTAGGTATTAGTTTAATGTTTATATATGTCTTTTTTATGAAAGTTTCAGAAGTATTAGGTGCCGGGGCGACATATAATCCTCTATTAATGGTATGGTTACCTAATATTATATTCGGACTATTGGCTATATATCTTTATGTTAGAGCAAAGCAATAAATTACGAAACAACCTTCATCTACATTTCTTAGTATTTATTGCAGGATTTACAGCAATATTAGGGGAGCTAATTTCTATTGAGGCTATTCCTTTGGTGTGGTATAGAATGCTAATAGCTGGAGTCTTAATGTTTATATACATAAAAATCACCAAGATAAACACGAAAGTTTCCTATTCGGTTTTATTAAAATTTTTTATTGCGGGAATCATTATTGCATTACATTGGATAACCTTTTTTGCATCTATAAAAGAAGCCAATGTTTCTATAGCCTTAGCCATGTTTTCAACTGGAGCTTTTTTCGCATCTTTAATTGAACCTATATTTTATAAGCGTAAAATTGATCGTTATGAAATACTTTTTGGATTAATGGTTTCCATTGGAGTTTACATTATTTTAGATAGCGAAATAAAATACTTAACAGGAATATTATTAGGAATCTCATCTGCCTTTTTTTCTTCATTATTTGCGGTGATCAACGGTAAATTTGTTGAGAAACACAATGCCTCTATAATTTCATTTTATGAATTTATTGGTGGTGTATTGTTTATATCTATTTATTTATTATTTGCTAATGATGGTTTCAGTCAAGAATTCTTTAAACTAAACTCAAAAGATTGGATATATATATTAATATTAGCCTCTATCTGTACAGCTTACGCATTCATTGCTAGTGTACATATTATGAAGTATATCAGTCCTTTTACAGTAATGCTTACCTACAATTTAGAACCCGTTTACGGAATTATTTTGGCAATATTGATATTCGGAAATAATGAAATTATGAGTGCTAATTTTTATTATGGAGCAATACTGATTTTACTCACTATTATAATGAATGCGATATTCAAATTAAAAAGATGATCATATTAAGTCGATTGCAGAAGATTACCTTTTTTATCAATTTTTATCATTTTACAGCAGTCTTTAATTGTACAAAGTTTATATATTTGTACCACCCAACTAAAACTGTCAAATGGAATATTTAGATTTTGAAAAACCAATTCAGGAGTTAGAAGAGCAGCTGTCAAAATGTTTGATCATAGGCGAAGAGAGCGATATTGATGTTACCGAAACATGTCAACAGATCGAGAAAAAACTTGAAAAAGCAAAAAAAGAGATATATAAAAATCTGACTGCTTGGCAAAGAGTTCAAATGTCAAGACATCCTTCCAGACCATATACTTTAGATTTTATCAATGCATTTACCAAAGGTACATTTATGGAATTGCATGGTGATAGAAATGTAAAGGATGATAAAGCCATGGTTGGTGGTTTAGGTAAAATTGGAGACCAGTCCTTTATGTTTATTGGTCAACAAAAAGGCTATAATACAAAAACGCGCAAGTATCGTAATTTCGGTATGGCAAATCCGGAAGGCTACCGTAAAGCATTGCGATTAATGAAGATGGCAGAAAAGTTTAAGATTCCCGTAGTGACATTATTAGATACTCCGGGCGCTTATCCGGGCTTAGAAGCTGAAGAACGTGGTCAAGGAGAAGCTATTGCCAGAAACATTTATGAAATGACCATTTTAAAAACACCAATAATTACGGTTGTTATAGGTGAAGGTGCATCTGGTGGCGCATTAGGAATAGGTGTTGGTGACAGAGTTTATATGATGGAGAATACTTGGTATACAGTAATTTCACCAGAATCATGTTCCTCTATTTTATGGCGTAGTTGGGAGTATAAAGAACAGGCAGCTGAAGCTTTAAAATTGACTGCAAAAGATATGAAGAAGCTAAAATTAATTGACGGAATCATAAAAGAGCCTTTTGGTGGTGCACAGAGCAACAGAGAAGAAGCTTTTAAAATTGTTGAAAAACAAATTATAAAAGCTTATAGTGAGCTAAAAGATTTGTCAGAAAAAGAACTGGTAAAACAACGTATGGCTAAATATGCTGAGATGGGTGAATATAAAAGCTAAATTTTTTGCAAATGAAAATATTATCTGCTAAGCAACTGTATAAAGCAGATCAAATAACCATTAAAAAAGGAAAGATCACTTCTTTAGATTTAATGGAACGAGCTGCTACAGCTTGTTTTCAATGGATTCATAATAGACTTCAAGGAGATTCGGTTACTATACAAGTATTCTGCGGTACAGGTAACAATGGTGGTGACGGACTCGTAATAGCAAGGCATCTTAAACAGCATGGTTACAATGTAAATACCCATGTTATTAATTGTAGCAATAAGCGTTCTGAAGCATTTTTAGATAACTATGAACGTTTAAAAGAAATTGGTGTTTGGCCTGAAATGATTACCTGTAGTTCTGAATTTCCTGAAATTTCAGAAAATGATATGATTATTGATGCTATTTTTGGCTTAGGTTTATCAAGAAGTCCTGAAAGTGTGTTAAAAGAAACCATCCAGTTTATCAATGCATCTAATGCTTATGTGTTATCTATAGATTTTCCTTCTGGTTTATTTGCTGACAAGCCTGTAACTGATACAGAATCTGTTATAAAAGCATACCATATTTTAACTTTTCAAACTCCGAAACTAGCTTTTTTACTACCAGATAATCAAGAATATATAACTTCATGGGATGTAATTGATATTGGCTTAGATAGTGAGTATTTGAACTCAGTTGAAACTGATTTTTATCTAACCAATAAAAACGACATACTGCCAATATATAAGTATAGAGAAAGGTTTTCTCATAAAGGAGATTATGGACACTCATTGATAATAGGAGGCAGTTTTGGTAAAATAGGTGCTGTTACATTAACATCTAAAGCAGCATTAACAATAGGAAGTGGTTTGGTAACCGCTTATGTGCCAAAATGTGCCTATCAGATTCTACAGACGTCTATACCGGAAGCAATGGTAGAAGTAGATGCAGAAAATGAGTTAGAATATTTTAATTCGAAAATTAATCCAACTGTGATTGGAATCGGAATTGGTATGGGTACTAGCACCAAAACAGAAGAAGGGTTTAAAAAATTCTTAAAAGAAAACAATTTGCCTTTGGTTATTGATGCTGATGCGATTAACTTGTTGTCAAAAAACAAAAATTTATTAAAGTTGGTGCCGGAAAATTCAGTATTGACGCCACATCCTAAAGAATTTGAGCGTTTAGTTGGAAAATGGAAAGATGATTATGAAAAATTAGATAAACTACTTAAGTTATCTAAAAAACACAAACTAATTATTGTACTAAAAGGAGCATATACAGCCATTGTACATCAAGGAAAAATTCACTTTAATACCACAGGAAATCCTGCTTTAGCTACTGCCGGAAGTGGAGATGTACTTACCGGTATCATAACCGGATTGATTGCACAACAATATACATCATTCGAAGCTACAATGTTAGGCGTCTACCTACACGGAAAAACGGCCGATTTGGCTATGAAAACAAAAGTATTTGAAACATTTACAGCCTCTGACAGTATTGACTTTTTATCAGACGCTTTTATTGATTTGTTAAAAAAAGATATTCCTCCAAAAGTTCAAGTTGAAGATGTGAAAGAAAAAAAGGAAAATTCAAGCAAGAAAAAAAAGTTGAATAAATAATAAGGTAATTATTGTCCCGTCGAGCGCAGTCGAGACGTATTGACAATAGTTCTCGACTTTAGTTTATCTTGAGCATCTCGACTTCGATCTATATAGGGCTTGCTGATTTTCTAAAAAAATCATTTTATATAATTGAATTTCAGTTAGATAGTCTTATTTTTTATTGATTATTTCTTGGGTAAATGCAAAGGTTTTTGTATCTTATCTGCTATAAACCCG
>JAKISU010000048.1 GCA_021648445.1 Flavobacteriaceae bacterium | reverse complement strand
AAAGATACTAAATAGTATTCAAAACACCAAACTAATAACATATAAATAACTGATTATTAATCAATTAATACGATAATTTAGGTGATGGAATTTTTGACTCCCGAAAAGCTAAATGGTTTGAGTATACATGACAAAAAATATTACTATTTTATAAATGCTGAATTTTAATATTTTACAAGAATGTCATTTCGAGCCTTTCGACTGCGCTCAAGATAAACTAAAGTCGAGAACTTCTTTTGCTAAAAGGCTTAAAGAAAAGGTCTCGACTGCGCCCGCCTTGCCGTCGAGGCAGGCTCGACCAGACATTTAATAAATCCAACTGATTTTTGTCATGTACTAAAAAAATCTACATTACTTTAAAGATTTTAAGTATTTAATAATTGTTTTTCTAATATCATTACCCATTTCTTCATTCGTTGGAGTGAAAATTTTTATTATCTCTTTATTGTCTGGTTTTAAGAAAGGAATGTCACGTCCTTTTAATAAATAATCGCTAAAAGCTACTTTATAAATTTTGTCGTCATTAATAGGTTTTCCATTTATTTTCCATTCATTAGTTTTGGCGTCAAAATCAGCATTATATCGCTGTAAATATGCACCTGTGCCTGCTTTTGACTTTCCGTAATCTAATACCTCTTTTAACAAACTTCCTTTTAATTCAACTTTTAATATTCCTCCACCGAAAGGTAATACTCTAAAAATATCTACACTATTTATATCACCCATTAATTGGTCATCCAATCGAATTGAACCTCCGTTGACCAAAGCACAATCTACCTCATTATTAAATCCGTAAGCCATCGCTTTAGCTATTAACTTTCCTAAATTGGTTTGTGTACTTCTAATAGGTATATCTCTACCGTCAAGCGGAATATTTGTTGAATAAATTACCTCGTTAGGATTCTCAATAATTAGTTTGATCTGATTTTCTAAAACAGCATTCCATTTTGCAATTATTCCAGCTACTTCAACATCACTCTGAGTATTATCAGTAATAGGTAATAATTCAGAAGTAAGTTGTAAAACATTTTTATTCTTATCATAATTAATTCTATGAATATATACGGTTTTTGCATTGGCATCAGCCTTTGCTATTTTAGTTGAACCAACTTCAACCAACATATTATTATGCTCATGACCTCCCATAATCAATGGTATATCTTTTAATAATTCTGCAATCTTTTTATCTTGATTTATAGATACATGGGTCAAACCAAAAACAACATCTGCTTTCTCTTTTAAGGATTTATATGCTCTTTTAGCCTGAGTGTACATATCAGTATATTCCACATAATTTTGTGGATTTGAAGGAATGACCACACTAAAAAAACCAATTTTCAATTGCGTTCCATCAGCATCTTCAACATTGATAATATGTGTATCTGAAACAAACTCTTTTATACCATTTCTCTCTTTGTAAAAAGGATAAGTATTACCACATACTTTTTGACGTGCATTAGCGGAAGTCCAATTGAAAGTAGATTCATTCAACCGTTTTTGCAAATCACTTTTACTAATATCAAATTCATGATTACCAAAAGCTACCAACTCAAAATTCATGGCATTCATCACCTCAATCATTTGTTTCCCTCTAATACGCTCTCCATTATATTTCATGGCTCCTAATAAAGACGGATTCAAAAAGTCGCCTGCCATAAATAAATATGTATTTGGGTTCTCTTTCAATAATTCTTTATGTACATATTCAGCACGAGCCATCCCTCCTACTTTACCACCTTCTAACGGTGCAATTTCATATACATCATTCAATTGTAAAAATGTAAAACTAATTTTACCATCATCTACTAAGTTAGGCTGTATAACTGTTTGCCGGGTTGTACCGCAAGACAATGAAATAGTGAAAATTACAACTATAAATAGATATTTGAATTTTTGCATTTCTATAAATTTAATCAATTATAAAATTACATTTTTCTTCATTAATAAAATATAACTTTAGAGACAAAGAGTGCTTTCAAAGATTATTCTTTTTACAAAAACACATTGGCAGCTTGTTCATATGCATCTATAAAATTTTCTTGATTGAGTTTTAATTCGATTTCTTGATTATTGAAGTATTCTAACAGGTTTTCAGTCGGCATATTTCCTGTTAGTTCATCTTTTGCCATCGGACATCCTCCATAACCTTTGATAGCTCCATCAAAACGGGTACAACCTGCGTTATATGCTGCATGTACTTTTTCATGCCAAGCTGTTGGTGTAGTATGTAAATGTGCACCAAATTCTATTTGAGGGTATAGGGGAATTAAATTCGAAAATAAATGGTCTATAATTTCAGGTGTAGAACTGCCAATAGTATCAGAAAGTGATAATATCTTAACGCCCATTTTACTCAGTTTTTCAGTCCAATTCGCTACAATATCAACACTCCAAGGATCGCCATAAGGGTTTCCAAAACCCATAGACAAATAAGCAACCACTTCTTTATTTGATTTTACAGCAATATTCAAGATCTCGTCAAGAATTACAATTGATTGTGCAATGGTCTTACTTGTATTACGCATCTGAAAGTTTTCAGATATAGAAAAAGGATAACCTAAATAATCAATCTCTTCAAATTGTGAAGCATTATTAGCGCCTCTAATATTCGCTACAATCGCCAATAGTTTGCTTTGAGTTGAGTCTAAATTTAATTTTGAAAGTACCTCTGCGGTATCTCGCATTTGTGGAATTGCTTTTGGAGATACGAAGCTACCAAAATCAATAGTATCAAAACCTACTTGTAATAATAAATTAATATAATTCACTTTTATTTCGGTAGGAATAAATTGCTTTATGCCTTGCATAGCATCGCGTGGACATTCTATGATTTTTATGGTATTCATTAAGATTCAAAGATACAGTTTTTGGATGGAAGGTGGGAGATGGGAGGTTTTAGAAGTTGGAGGTTTGAGGTTTGAGGTTTGAGGTTTGAGGTTTGAGGTTTGAGGAGTTAAAAAAACTCAATCGGAGAATAAAATAAAAAAGGCAGTTTCTATAAACACAATTATTTGTAACCATTTTAATGCACCACCCACATTAGCATTTTGTTTTATGTGTTTATTTTTATTGTTTTTATTGGTCACATGCTGTCCGGTTAAGGAAACAAGACCGCTTCTCTTTTAGAAAAAAGAACCAAGACTTATTTTAACCTAACACTACAGATTATTTTAAACAAAAAATCCTGCCGAAGCAGGATTTGAATATACAAAATTTATATTCTTTTTAAAGTGACGCTGAATATTCTAATAGATCAACTATTTTAGTTGAATAGCCATATTCATTATCGTACCACGAAACAACTTTAATAAAGTTATCAGTTAAGGCAATTCCTGCATTCGCATCAAAAACAGAAGTTCTTGTTTCTCCTACAAAATCTTGAGAAACTACTAAGTCTTCTGTGTAACCTAATATTCCCTTAAGCTCACCCTCTGATGCTTCTTTCATCACTTTACAAATTTCTTGGTAAGTAGCACTTTTTTTAATTCTTACGGTTAAGTCAACCACAGAAACATCCATAGTTGGCACTCTAAAAGACATACCTGTTAATTTTCCATTTAATGATGGAATAACTTTCCCTACCGCTTTAGCTGCACCTGTTGAAGATGGAATGATATTATGTATTGCTGCTCTACCACCTCTCCAGTCTTTCATAGAAGGCCCATCTACAGTTTTTTGAGTTGCCGTTGTAGCATGGATGGTAGTCATTAAACCATCTGTAATTTCAAAATTATCATGTAATACTTTAGCTAAAGGTGCTAAACAGTTTGTGGTACATGAAGCATTAGAAAACACGTCTTCATCTGCTTTTAATTCTTTATGATTTACACCCATTACAAACATAGGTGCATCTGGAGATGGTGCCGAAATAATAACTTTTTTTGCTCCGGCTATAATATGTCTTCCTGCTTGTTCTTTAGTTTTAAAAATACCTGTTGCTTCAATTACATATTCTGCTCCTACTTCATCCCACTTTAAATCTTCAGGATTTCTTTCTGCTGTAATTCTAACTTCATCACCATTTACAATTAATTTACCATCTCTTACATCAACTTCACCATCGAACTGACCATGCACTGAATCATATTTTAGCATATATGCTAAATAATCTACATCTAATAAATCATTAATAGCAACAACTTGAACATTTTCTCTTTGTGCAGCAACTCTAAAGGCCAATCTACCTATTCTTCCAAAACCGTTAATTCCAATTTTAATCATTCTTTTAATTTTATATTGATAATATATCTGATATTCTTAATAATTCTCTATTTATTTCATGTTCACTTTCAATTGCTTTTTCAATATCTGTAAGTACAATCTTGTTATTAATTAAACCAACCATCACATTAGGTTTACCGTCTAATAAACTCTCGACTGCTTTAACCCCTAACCTACTTGCCAATACTCTATCAAAACAACTTGGGTTACCACCTCTTTGCATGTGCCCCAATACGGAAACCCTTGCTTCATATTCGGGCAAATTTTCAGTTACATATTCTGCCAATTCAAATACATTTTTTCCTATTTTATCTCCTTCAGAAACTACTACTATACTTGAAGATTTACCACTGCGTTTACTTCTTTTTAAGGATTCTAATAATCTGTCTAATCCTAAATTTTCTTCCGGTATCAGTATCTCTTCTGCTCCAGCACCTACTCCTGCATTTAAGGCAATAAAACCGGCATCGCGACCCATTACTTCAACAAAGAACAATCTATTATGAGAACTGGCAGTGTCTCTAATTTTATCAATTGCTTCAACAACTGTATTAAGAGCTGTGTCATAACCTATTGTATAATTGGTACCGGCAATATCGTTATCAATAGTTCCCGGAATTCCAATAAAAGGAATGTTATACTCTTTATTGAAAACCATTCCTCCGGTAAAAGTTCCATCTCCACCAATTAAAACCAACCCATCGACTTTAGCTTTTTTTAAATTTTCATAGGCTTTTTTTCTACCTGCTTTCGTTCTAAATTCATCTGATCGAGCTGATTTTAGAATAGTACCTCCTTTACCGACAATATTTTTTACACTACGTGCATCTAAAACTGTATAATCTCCCTCAATCATCCCTTGATAGCCTCTATAAAAACCAATACATTCAATCTCATAATACGAACATGCTCTAACAACAGCACGCAAGGCAGCATTCATTCCAGGGGCATCGCCGCCGGAAGTTATCACTGCAATTTTCTTAATCTGTTGCTTCATATTTTAAGTTTTTCAAGACACACAAAATTATAAATTATTATGCTCATTTAAGGTGGTTTGGCAAATTTTATACGAAAACGTTATAGTCTTATCTCTAAGTACATAACAAAAATAACTTGTTCTTGATTTAAAGTAACATAATTGCTTTAATACCAAGATCTCACAGGTTTTGAAAACCTGTGAAGTCTAAAAAACGGATACTGTTAAAATACATATTATCAATACATTGAAGTTTATAAAAAACTATTGCTTTTTAATAGAATCTTTCTTTTGAGTAACAAAGTTTATCAATTTCTTTTTTTGTATCAAACTGTCTTTCTTCTTTTTTCTTTTTGCTTTCTTCTTTTTGTTCTTAAATATTTTTTCTCTTAACTCTTTTCCATTATCAAAATCTACACGCCACGAAAGACCTAAACCTTGGGTATAGCCTTCTACATCAGTCACATCATACTCAATATCATTCTGTCTACTATACGCTTTGGCGCTAAAAGTACCATCTTTATTTAATGGAAGTTCTACTTCTACTTCACCGACAATACTAGAACTTGTATTTGTACCTACCGGCACACCAACCTTACCATTTACAATAAACCTTTTTCCAATTGTAGTAGAAACCGAAACCCCTAATTGATCATTTAATTGATAGGTATTCACATCATTTCTACTGGCTATATCATAGGTTAAACCTAGCTCAAATTTATCACCTTTGCTTTTAATAATACCTGAAAGTACACTGGCAATTTTTTCTGAAAGTGTTCCTGTTAAAGCAGCATTACCATCCAGACCAACAATACCTTCTTCTAAATTAATAAATGATCCTGCTGTAAGTAATGAAAAAAACTGTGTCATTTTAGTATCTTCATTATTTAATTTAAATTGTAACTCTGAATTTAATACTGAATTTTGGTTGGGTAGTTCTACATCAAAATCTATCTCTGAATTTAATAGCTGACCCGTAATTTTTGCAATTAGATCAACATCAATTTTTCTGTTACTATTAATATTCTCTAATAATACAGATGGGTTCGCTTTGGTACTATATATTGCATTAATATTTAAAAAGGCATCAAACGGGTTTCCATTCCAAACCACTTGTCCACCCGGTTGTACAATAAAATCTTTATTTACAATATTTCTAAACTTATAGATACCATCACTAACTATATAAGTACCATAAATTTCAAATTTACCTCTAGTATTTATTTCAATAGACATATACCCATGACCACTACCTCGTAATATACTACCTGTATTTTTATCGACTACTATTTCTACAACAGCATCATCTGTAACTTCTAATCCGAAATTTAAAGTAAGCCCCTTTACTACATCAAAAATTATTTCTTCTTGTTGATTATTATCAATTTTACTTTCAATATTAGTAATAAAATTAATAAGCTTAGAGTCACCAATAGTAGAAACATCGTTTAATGGAATGATAAACTCTGTACCTGCTTTGGTTTTACCATTAACACTTATAACCAACTCATCTGTATATCCTTTAATAGTTGCATTCCCATCCATAAAAGCGGTGCCATAATATAACATATCCTCTTTTTCTTCAGTATTTAACACTAGTAAATTATCAGTATCTATAGCCAAATTTAAAAACCATTTTTCAAATTTATGGTGAGTGATGATTCCTGAAAGTATCCCTTCTGTGTCTTGCACAACATCTAATAAAGTAGCGGGTAAAATTTTAAAAGTTTGATTCGAAAGTTCTACTTTTGACTTACCAATCAGATCATAATCAATATTTAAATAAGGAATTGCAAAACCTGTTTTTTCTAAATATAAATGACCATTGATATCGGGATTTTCTAACACTCCAGATATAATTCCATTACCGGAAACTTCTCCTCTGATATTATTTATTACATCTTTCCCTAGAGGATTCAATACCTGTAGATTAAATTTATCAATATCGTAATTTGCAAAAATGGTTGTTTTTTTATTAGAAATATCAACTTCTCCATTCACTAAAAAGTCATTACTATATTCATTTTCTAGCTTCGCTTCAATTGCATATTGATTAATAGAATTACGCCCTTTTGCTTTAATATATAATTTGCCTTGTTTATAGTTATTGGCATAAAAATCATTAATTATAATATCAGCTGTCGGAAATACTTCTCCGTTACTTTGCTTATAATTAACACTACCATTTACCAATCCTTTTAAACTGAAATTTTCAATAAATGGTGTTATACCTTCTAACTTAACATCCTTTAGGTTTAATGTAAGATCTTTATTGTTTTTTCCGCTTATGACTCCTGCAAAATCAATTGCTTGATCTTCTGAAAAAACTTTGATCTTATCAAAAGCAAAAGTATGTAATGCCTTATCAAAAACTACTTTATTTTGTTTATTATTGGTAGGGTTAATTTTCCAAATATTATCTTTAAAATTAATATTTGATTTTTTCAAGCCTATAACTGACATATTATTTTCATTGATGGTATGATAAAAACTCAAATCAAATTTTTCCTTTAAATTTTTACCGCCAACAAAACCTGTTCTAAAGAACAGTGTATCATTTAATGTTACGTTTACTAAATTCAAATCGGCAATATTGTAATGTTTTGTGTTGACCTTATCAATACTTAATAAGGTATTGTATAACGGGTTCTTGTTGTCAACCTGTAAACTTATATTTTCAACAATAGTCTGATATGCCTCTACTTTCGGGGATTTAACAATAAGTTCAAATTTTTGTTTATCAGAATTAATTTTTCCTTTTATTGATGTATTAGCCCCTAACTTGACTTCAGGAAAAAACACATCGACAATTTTATTATAAATTTTAAAATTAAAATCAAGAAACTGACCATCGGTAACTGATGTAGGCTTATAATTTGTATAAATGCTTCCTAATGAATTAATTGCCAGTCTGCCCAATTCATTAAATTTAAAACTACCTTTAACTCTTCCGTCAACAATATCGGTTGAATTCATAGTTATTGTTCTGGTACTATCTTGAAATACGGATGTTATATTAAAATCTTTAAAATAATAACTATCATTCTGATTTGTATAAGAAGCGTTAGAAAAGTCAATCTCTCCTACTAAATTATCAAGCGTATTTCCTTGAACCTTTATATCTATTTTCCCTTTTAAAATAGCCATTGAGTCTCTTTTAAAAAGGTTTAGTTTATTAAAGTTAGAAAAACCTACATCTGCAACAAAATCAAATTTATAAACCTCAGACGATAAATCTGCCAAGCCCTTAAAATTCATTACTAAGTTTTTATCTCTGACGACTAAACTACCGTCAAAATGCTGATTCTTAAAAACTCCGTTTATAGCTATATCATTATACGTATATCCTTTATATTGATGTTTTGAAACATTTCCCTTAATAGAAGTATTTATATTCTCTAATGTAAAACCTGTACCATCAACATCAGCTATTAGTGACAATTTACCAACAAGACTATCATTCACTATTTTACCAAATTCTAAATCAACAAATTCAACATGACCTATATATTTAGCATTATCAATATCATCAATATTTGTTAGCTTTAAACTAGATATTGTTTTACCTAAATCGCTATTGATGGTCAGTTTTGCATCAACTAATTCACTAGTTATATAAGATTGCCCCTTAATTTTAAATCTTCCCAATTTTTCAAAAGCTGTAGGTACTTTTTTACCTATAATATTTGGCAGAAGATGAGTTAAATTATGATAATTAGAAGAGAGATTATAAATATACGCATTTAAAGAAAATCCTTTTTCTGTATTTACCACATTTTTAAAATGAAAAGAACCATTAATAATTGAATTTCTGTTTGAAACTAACTTTAAATTTTTTAGCGTAAAGTTATTTAGTGTTCCTTTTACTTTTGTTGTAAAACTTACTTTATCATTTTCGCCTAACTCATCATAAAATTTATGCAAATCTATTAAGGATACATTGGCTTTGGTAAAGTCAGCTTCTATATCAACTTTATTATTAAAATCGGCTAAGTCTTCTCTTTTATAATTGAAAACGATCTCAACATCAATAGAAGAATTTTCAGTTACCAGTTTTGTATTGGCAAATGTCATTTTACTTCTGGTATAAATAAAATCAGTAGATAAATTGGTTACCTTTATACCATAATTTTCAATTAGTGAAATCTCTTTAATATTTGCATAAACATTTGATCCTTCTATTTTAAAGGCATCAACATATCCATCAATATCCTTATAAAAAACAATAGCTTTTTCTCTCTTATTCTCGTCAAACAGATAAAAATTGGTGTTTAAAAGTGTAACTTTTGAAGAAGTTAACAAAAATGATGGTGAATCAGGATTTGTCTTCTTATTGTCAAATTTATCTACGAATATGGAGAGGTTGTCATTATCTTCACCTTTATATTTTTTCATATAAAAATAGACGCCATCTAATTCAATTTCACCAAACTCAAGTTTATTATCTAATATGCTTTTATACTCGAATATTGAAGTAGTTAATTTGTCAATGTAAATTAAAGTGTCATTATGATGATCATTAATCTCAATTTTTTTGAGTTTGATATTCCCTAAATAAGATAAATCAACCTTTTTAACAACAATATTAGTATCATATTTTTTATTAATCTTATTTGTAACAATTTTTGCAATACTCGTCTGAACTACCGGAAGGGTAAAAAGAAACATCAGCAATACCGACAAAAGCAATAGAATCACTACTGTTCTCAGTATTATTTTTTTTACTCGTTTGATAGTTTTAATTGTTTTAAATTTGCCTGTCTAAAATTACATAATTTATAGGTACAATTTTTATGCCTAACTAAAAAATGTCAACTAAAAAGTCAACATATATTTTAGCTATCGAGTCATCTTGTGATGATACGAGTGTTGCTGTATTACACAACGATAAAGTACTCTCTAATGTTGTAGCAAATCAAGAGATTCATTCGAAATATGGTGGTGTAGTACCTGAGCTTGCTTCTAGAGCACATCAGCAAAATATTGTTCCGGTTGTGCATCAAGCATTGGCAAAAGCGAATATTGACAAAAATGAACTACACGCTATTGCTTTTACAAAAGGACCCGGACTTATGGGATCACTATTAGTAGGCACTTCATTTGCTAAGTCTATGGCTATGGCATTGGGACTTCCTTTGATATCTGTAAACCATATGCAAGCACATATTTTGGCTCATTTTATTGATAGTAAAAACCAAAGCAAACCTCCTTTTCCGTTTTTATGTCTTACCATAAGTGGAGGCCACACCCAGATAGTTAAAGTAACTAATTACTTTTCAATGGAAATTATTGGTGAAACGTTAGATGATGCTGTAGGGGAAGCTTTTGATAAATCGGCCAAAATACTAGGCTTATCTTATCCCGGTGGCCCATTGATTGATAAGTATGCTCAATTGGGAAACCCAACGGCTTTTGAATTTACACACCCCAAAACAAAAAACAAACTAGACTTTAGCTTTAGCGGATTAAAGACCGGAATACTGCGCTTTATTCAAAAGAATATAAAAGAGTCCCGAGACTTCGGGACAGACTTTATAAAAGAAAACCTAAATGACATTTGCGCTTCTATTCAGTATACCATCGTTAGTATTTTAATGAATAAACTAAAAGAAGCGTCTAAACAAACAGGAATAAAACATATTGCTATAGCCGGAGGTGTATCAGCAAATTCAGGAATTAGAAATGCACTAATGAATGCTGAAAAACAAGTTGGTTGGAAAACCTATATCCCCGAATTTGAATATACTACTGATAATGCTGCGATGATTGGCATTGTAGGGTATTATAAATTTTTAGACAAACAGTTTGAAGACTTGTCTGTTACTGCGAGTGCGAGAATGAAAATAAAACTTCGTAAGCACCAAAAATAAAATTTAACTTATTTTTCATTCATAACTCATTAATAATCAGATGTAATTCTTTTTATAAATTTAGGTTAATGCACAGTCTGACGGTTTGTGTATGAAGCCTTTACTTTGTATTCAGTTAAAAAAAGGAAACTAAGATGAACTTAGTATGAAGTTAGCTGTAAATAACTATCCAACGCTAGTACTTAGTCTTCTTTTTTTCGTTGAATGGGTATCAATAGAATGATAGATTTTTAGATCTACTAAAGGCTTTAAAATCCATAACCTACGTGAACTCCTAAACTTAGATGATAATCATTTGGGTCATATGCAAATTCTAAAGCAGGTCCAATGTGAAAATTTCCAATTTCAAATTGGTAAGTTGTTTCCAAATGCAATGCAAAAAAAGCACCTGGGTTTGCGTCTTCAAAAGTCAAACCTGGTGATATTGCAAAACTTAATTTTTCAATGGGATAATAAGCAAATACAAGTCCAAACGTACTATGCTTAGGGTCAAGTACTATTCTTTCAAAACTTGCTCCAATTCCGAATTTTGTATTTGGAATAACACGAGTGTAATGAATATGCATTGCAAATGTCCATACTTTTTCATTAATAAAGTAGGCTGGTGAAATAGAAATTCCGATTTCATTTTTACTATGCTCGTGCGAATTGGTTTTTTCTAATGTGTCTTTAGTTGTTTGTCCATATATGTTAGATGATGCTATTGTGGTCAAAAACATCAATAAAAGTAGTAATCTCATTCCTTGTTCTTTTTTGTCATTGTATTTTTTCATTTAGGGTTTCGTTTTTTTGACCGCTAACGGTTTAAATATGGTGCGTTTGGCATTTCAACGCTCCAATTTTTCAAATTACTACCATGTTTATTTATTGCTATCATCTTCATTATTAGCACTATCTACCAAATGCACTATATTTTTTGTTAGCAATAGGCATTATTCTTTTTCAGTTGTAAATTCAATATCTCTACCTTCTGCTCTTTCTTTTCTTACTAATTCTTGTAAATTTTCAGGAATTGACGATAAAGGAACTATTAACCCATCAACCATTACTAAATCATTGAATGGATTAGTTTCATTCATATGTTCAGTAGCAAATTCATTATCAAACATAGTTAAGTCAAACATTTCTCGTATTTGTCTTGCTTTATTTGAAACGGTAGAGTTTTTTGTTCCAAAATAATCACTTATCTGTTGTGCAGTCATATAAGGTTCAAAAGATTTGTCAAATAGAAAATTAATAGAACCGATGGTGTATATAACTGCCGCAACCCAAATTTCAAGTTTTCCTCTTTTAAATGGAACCTCTCTCTTGCGTCCCATTTTTTTGATTAGTTTTTCACATAATTGAAAATAATCATCATCCAATTTTTGAGAGCAAAATATTCCTGTTAGTTCTAATAATTTATTCTCCCGTTCTTTAATCTCTTTTTTATCCATAAAAGTATTCCTTTTTTTCTGGTGATATTTTCTTTACTTGTCTGATATTTTCTATTATTCTGTTTAAAGCAATATGAAAATCTTTCATTTCTGGTGGATTTCCAAAAAACATATCATCAAGGTCTATTTCATTATGTTTTTTCATTTCTTCAATAAGTTCGAGAGATTTTTTAATGAAATTATCTTCATCTTTACATTTTCCTGATAGTAACCCAAACTGTAATGTCAAATCGTGATTAAAAATCTCTGCTTCAATCATTATTGCTCCATATGTTTCTTTCAGATAAATCTCCTGTATCCATCTTTCGGCTTATTACTAACTCTGCCTGTATGGTTAATGATGTGTTAAAGAGCCTAAACTTTCAGTTTAAAACAGAACTTTATTAAAAGAACTGAACTTCAAATTTAGCACTATTTAGCCATTAACTATACAGATTGTTGTGCTTAGTGTTCTTCTATTCCTATCCCAGATTGCTTTCTAATTTTCAAATTATATTTATTTAACAAATCTACAAAATCAGTATCCTTTATATTGCTCCAATACGGGTACTTACGTTTTATATCAATTATAACATCTTCATTAACATGTCCGACTAAAGTCACATAATTTTCTTTGTTTGTAGCGTCTTTATAGTTTGAATAAGTCTTATGTTCTAAATCTGCTGTTATTAACTTATTTATCCTTTTTAAAGTTCTTATATGTTTTGTATGTAGTTGTGGCGTTTGATTTGGGCGAACACTCCATCTAAAGTCAACAATTACCAATTCGTTATTTGATATTTCAAAAATCCAAGTAACACCTCCTACCCCGTCAAGTTGCGGTTTAAGAATTAATGTATCTTTTATAAGGTTTGACCTATTTGCAATCAAATACCCCTCTCCAATAATAATTTTTTCTCCATACCTCAAGTTTGTGCCTTCTGCTTTTATTATTTCAACTATTTCATCATTAGTAATCAGATTTAAGTGGGTAAATTGAGTGTCCTTATTTTCTAATATTTTCATTCTTTCTTTGTCAAGTGTTAGTGAAATCATATAATCTTTACCTAATTCTAATGAGTCATCAATATTAGAATTCTCATTAGAGTTAGGAGTTATTTCTATATCATTGACTTGAATGTTTCTTGAAATATTTACTTTTACTTTAAAGCCTGTTATGTATCTCCACCTTCTTGTACCATTGGGTAAGAGTTGACACGACCCTCTGCCTGTATAATACTCGCCAATAAATTTTATGTTTACTTTTTCTTCTTTTGAACTATCCGTTTTTTGAGCCATAATACTTTGTGTAAATAGTGTTATTAACATAAGAAATGTCGTTTTCATTTTTTTATTTAGATATATTGTTTGCCATATTTCAACTCAATAAAGTTGAGCAATTTTACGTTGTGATTTCGTTTCTTTTCCATTAAGCACAACATAGGGATATAGTTACTAGTAACTATACCTCCATTATCTATGCAAGTTAGAGTTTTTTAGTAAAATAATAAACAAAAAATCCAAACTCGAAAAATTGGAATTTGGAATTTGATTTTTATATATCAGAACTAAATTTAAAAGGATCCCGAATCTCTTTTTAATCGTTCGGGATAAGCCCTTCGGCTATACTCAAGATAAGATCATCACAAACCTCAAAAAAATTGAAATTTTAGTTCTCTATAATTTATAGATTAAATTTGAAAAGATCCCGAAACTCCCTATAGTCGTTCGGGATAAGCGATATGCACGTTTCATCATCGACTACGTCTCGATTCAACGGCATCCTGCTTACATCATAGTAGCAGCAATACGTTTATAAATACCTTTTTCAAGTTTGCTTCTCATACCCGAAAAGGCTTCAATAGTTTCTTTAACATCTTCCAATGTATGTGTAGCTGTAGGAATCATTCTTAAAATTATCAATCCTTTAGGAATTACCGGATAGACAACTATCGAGCAAAATATGCCGTAATTTTCTCTTAGATCTTGTACCATTGCCATTGCTTCCGGTATATCTCCTTTTAAGAAAACGGGTGTAATACATGTTTGTGTTGTTCCTAGATCAAAGCCTTCTGCTCTCAAACCGTTTTGAAGTGCATTTACGTTTTCCCACAATTTCTCTTTCAATTCCGGCATTGTACGCAGCATATCCAATCGTTTTAATGCTCCTTTCACCATTGCCATTGGCAATGACTTCGCAAACATTTGAGAACGCATGTTGTATTGCAAATATTGAATAATTCCTTTATCGGCTGCAAAAAACGCTCCTATACCAGCCATAGCTTTCGCAAAAGTTGCAAAATACACATCTATGCCATCTTGAACACCTTGCTCAAAACCGGTACCTCTACCGCCTTCACCCAGAGTTCCGAAACCATGCGCATCATCTACTAAAAACCTGAAGTTATACTTTTTCTTTAAAGCAACTATTTCTTTTAGTCTGCCTTGTTCTCCACGCATCCCAAAAACGCCTTCAGAAATTACTAAAATCCCTCCATTGGTTTCTGTTGCTATTCTAGTAGCTCTTTGTAAGTTTTTTTCTAAACTTTCTACATCATTATGTTTATACACAAAACGTTTCCCTGCATGTAAACGAACACCATCAATAATACAAGCATGCGTATCCATATCATACACAATAACATCGTGTTTGGTAACTAAGGCATCAATGGCCGATACCATACCTTGGTATCCGAAATTTACCAAATAAGCAGCTTCCTTACCTACAAAGTCGGCACACTCTTGCTCTAATTGTTCATGAAAAGGGGTATGACCTGACATCATCCTTGCTCCCATAGGGTATGCCATACCATGTTCAGCAGCAGCTTCACCATCAACTTTTATTACTTCAGGATGATTAGCTAAACCTAAATAATCATTGATACTCCAGGTAATTACTTTTTTACCATTAAAACCCATTCTATTAGAAATAGGTCCTTCCAATTTAGGAAACACATAGTATCCTTCAGCTTGTTCAGCCCATTTACCTAAGGGTCCTTTATCTTTTATTATTCTTTCAAATAAGTCTTTCATACGTTTAAATTTTAAACGGGTACAAAGTAATCACTTTTTCTACTATTTTTCAAGACTGTAAGCAACTCTTTTTCAATATGTTTTTGAAAATATTATTGAGTTAAATATACCATAATTTATGATATTTACAATAAAATGTTTCATAAAAAAAGAGACCTTTATAAATAAAAGCCTCTTTTAAACATTGTATAAATTAGTCTATTTTATAAACTCAACTTCGGCATGTGCATGTTTTTGTGTATCAAAAAAGCCTTGTTCACGCATCCAAACATCACTATACACTTTACTCATATATCTTGATCCATGATCAGGAAAAATAACAACAACCTTACTGTTCATATCAAATTCTCCTTTTTTAGCCAATTGAAATACAGCCTGCAAGGCAGCACCACTTGTATAACCGGCAAAAACACCCTCTGTCAATGCTATTTCACGAGTTCTGTGAGCACTATCTTCATCATTTACTTTTTCAAAAGTATCAATAATATCAAAATTTGTAGCTGCAGGTATTAAATTCTTACCCAATCCTTCAATCCTGTACGGATAGCTTTCTTTAGGATCTAGTTCACCTGTTTCATGAAACTTCTTCAATACTGAACCAAAAGCATCTACACCTATAATTTTAATAGCTGAATTTTGTTCTTTTAAATATTTTGCTACACCTGAAATTGTACCTCCTGTACCACTTGCAGCCACCAAATGTGTGATTTCACCTTTAGTTTGCTCCCAAATCTCAGGACCGGTAGAATTATAATGTGCATCAATATTTAATTGATTAAAATACTGATTGATATATACCGAATCTGCAATTTCAGAATGCAATTTCTTGGCAACATTATAATAAGAACGTGGATCATCTGCACCTACATGTGCAGGACACACATAAACTTTTGCACCCATTGCCTTTAGCATATCAATCTTATCGTTAGAAGATTTAGAACTAACCGCCAACACGCAATCATATCCTTTTATAATACTTACCATCGCAATACTAAAACCAGTATTACCAGAGGTAGTTTCAATAATAGTTGTCCCCTTTTTAAGAATGCCTTGCTTTTCTGCTTGTTCAATAATATGCAGTGCAATTCTATCTTTGGTTGAATGTCCCGGGTTGAAACCTTCAAATTTTGTATAGAACTCCCCTTCTAAATTTTGGGTGATTTTATTCAATTTAATCATTGGAGTATTTCCAATGAGTTCTAACACATTTTGGTTAACACCTAAATTATGTTTCATGTGTCTATAATTTATTGACTTTTAAAGGTCACATGCTGTTCGCTATTAGTCATTCCCTTGGGTGATAAACTTTTTAGCATGCTCGTTTCATGTGTTTATATTTATTCTTTTTTAACGGTCACATGCTGTTCGCAATTAATCATTCCCTTGAGAAAGAAAAATTTTAACATGCTCGTTTCATAAAAATCAATTACGATTAATCTTAAATAACGGGCAAATTTAATACTTTTTTTTAAATTATTTTTCAATTCCTTCTAAATCTAACATAAAAGCATAATCTATTGCTGTTTCCTTTAATGCATTGAACCTTCCTGATGCCCCACCATGACCAGCTTCCATATTGGTATGCAGCAATAAAACGTTATTGTCTGTTTTATATTCTCTTAATTTAGCAGTCCATTTTGCCGGTTCATAATACTGAACCTGAGAATCGTGTAATCCTGTTGTTATCAACATATTAGGATATTCTTTCTTTTCAACATTATCATAAGGAGAATAGGACAGCATATAGTCATAATACTCTTTTTCATTCGGATTTCCCCATTCGTCGTACTCAGAGGTTGTTAGCGGAATGGTATCATCTAACATCGTAGTAATTATATCTACAAAAGGTACACTGGCTACCACACCATTGAATAACTCGGGATTCATATTTACAACAGCTCCCATTAATAAACCTCCTGCCGATCCGCCCATAGCGTATAAATGATTTTCTGAGGTATATCCTTTTTCAATCAATCCTTTGCCACAATCAATAAAATCTGTAAATGTATTCTTTTTATGCAATAATTTACCGTCTTCATACCATGGTCTGCCTAAATATTGACTTCCGCGAATATGTGCCAAAGCATACACAAAACCTCTATCTAATAAACTTAATCTTGTTGTACTAAATCCGTCAGAAACCGTATAACCGTAAGAGCCATAGGCATATAGTAATAAGGGTGTATCTTTATTTAATTCAGTATCTTTTCTACGCACAATAGATACTGCAACATCTTTACCATCTCTGGCTTTTATCCAAACTCTTTCGCTTGTATAATTATTCTTATCAAATTTTCCGCCAAGTACTTCTTGCTCTTTTTTAATATCTTTAGATCTATCTTTCATATTAAAATCGATAACCGAAGATGGCGTTGTAAACGATTGATATCCATAACGGATAATATCTGTATCAAATTCAGGATTACCATAAACACCTACAGAATAGGTTTCTTCATCAAAAGGTAAGTAATAATCATTTGAATTATCCCAACGCTTTATACGAATTCTATTCAGTCCGTTAGTACGTTCTTCTATTACTAAATAATCTTTAAAAATAGAAATATCTTCTAATAAGGTATCATCTCTATGCGGAATAACATCAACCCAATTTTCTGCTGTAGTTTTATTTTCAGGCGTTCGCATCAATTTAAAATTTGTCGCCTTATCTTTATTCGTTAATATATAAAAATGGTCTTTATAATGTGAAATTCCGTATTCTAATCCGTGAATTCGAGATTGGATCATTCGCAATTTTCCATCAGGCTTATCAGCATCTAATACTTGATATTCATTTGTCAAAGTACTATAAGAGCCAATTACAATATACTTTTTTGACTTGGTCTTATATACAAATGTACCATAGGTATCATCTTTTTCATAATAAACCTCAACATCTTTAGATGCGTCTGTTCCTAATACGTGTTTGTAAATTTTATCACTTCGTAGAGTAACCGGATCTTTTTTAGTATAAAAAATAGTTTTATTATCATTAGCCCAAGTGGCACTACCTGTAGTATTATCTATCTTATCGGGATAGATCTTACCTGTTTCTAGGTCTTTAAATTGTAAAGTATATTGACGGCGACTTACCGTGTCTGTAGCAAATAAAACCAATTTATTATTCGGACTCACGTTGACACCTCTAAGGGCATAATAATCATAATCCTTTGCCATTTTATTAACATCAAATAGAATCTCCTCATCAGCTTCTAAAGTCTTTTTTTTACGTGAATGGATAGGATACTGCCCGCCTATTTCATATCTGGTAATATAAAAGTAACCATTATCTTTATAAGGTACAGATTCATCATCTTCTTTAATACGCGACTTCATTTCTTCAAATAGGTCTTTTCTGAATTGCACAGTATGAGCCATTTTCTTATCGAAATAATCATTCTCGGCATTTAGATAATCTTTTACCTTTTGTGTATGTTCATCTGGTGTTTTATCATTTCTTTGTTCATCAGTCAATCGCATCCAATAATAATTATCAATTCTAACATCACCATGCTTTTCTAGTTCTTTAGCAACTTTGTCAGCCACAGGCGGTTTTATATTGTCATTTTTCATTTCCTCTTTTTTACACGAAGTTGCAAAAGTAAGTGAAACTATTATTAAAAAAAGAATTATTTTTTTCATGTGTTTATATTTATTGTTTTTTAACGGTCATACTTCGGCTACGCTCAGCACAGGCTATGCTACCAGCCTGCCGCAGGCTGGTTCACTCCCAATCTCGAGTGCTCGGGAGGATTAACCGTTTCATTTTATTAAGATTTATAAGTGTCGAAAATACTAAATTTGTTATTAAGGGGACTTCTAAAATTTAACCATCTGTCAATCATATAATTATCTGTATATTTACCTTGTAAAAATCCAATTTAAACCAAATGTACAAAGCACAAGGAAAAAAAGGCTTATTTGATGAGGAG
>JAKISU010000197.1 GCA_021648445.1 Flavobacteriaceae bacterium | reverse complement strand
AATTAATTAAAAACAAGCGACTTATGAATTGATTTAGTTATTACACAAATTATAGAATCAATCTAAACTCAAACTGAGTTTTTGATATAAAAAAATTGTCGTCAAAACTAATTAATAGAGGTTGCCTTATTTTAAAATGACCAATGATGGTTTAGAATGTATAGATTGTGATGACTCTGATTTTTGGAAAACAGATGATGACGAAGAAGAAGGCGTTAAAATAAATATAGATGAAGATGGCTTAGAAATTAACATAAATAATAATGACGAAAAAGATGGTGTTAATGTAAATATAGATAAGGATGGGTTTGAAATGAAAATTAATGATGATGGAAAAAAAGCTGAAATTAAAATTGACTCTAACGGACTCAGAATTAAATAAGATATGAAAGTGTTTTTTAAGATTATTAGTACCATGTTTTTAATTCTAGTTCTATCTATTACAAATATTACAGCTCAGGTTGAAAAATCATCAGAACTTTTTAAAACTTTAAAAAGGAATGATAGCTTAATTTTTGACTCAAGTTTTAATACTTGTAACCTAAAAATTTTAGCAAAATTAATTAATGATGACTTTGAGTTTTATCATGATAAATCTGGTGTTTTAGAAGGAAAAGATGATTTTATAAAGAACACAAAAAATGGTTTGTGTAAGTCACCTCATAAACTTCGTAGAGAATTAATCAATGGGACACTGGAAGTATTTCCTTTGATGAAGAATGATAGTGAAATATATGGAGCCATTCAAAAAGGAAGGCATAATTTTTATGAAAATGAAATAAGAACTAGTACCGCTTATTTTACGCATTTATGGATACTTAAAGATGATAAGTGGGTATTAAAAAGGGTACTCAGTTATAACCATAAATCTCTTGATTAATAATATATAGAATATGAAGAAGCCAAATCAAAAGACAATTCGTCATAGTATTATGACACTTGAGTAATAAATCTTATTTAATAAGCACTATTTCAATGAAATTTGAATTGATAATTTAAAAAATAAAAACAGATGAAAACACTAATTAAACTTTCAGCAGTATTACTCCTTCTAATAACAACAACTTCTTGTTTTTTTGATGGCGTAAAAGGAAACCGTAACGTTGTAACCCAACAACGTAATATCTCATCAGATTTTGATGCTATAGATGTAAGTCAGGGCATAGATGTGTATTTAACAATAGATGATGATGTGTCATTATCTTTAGAAGCAGATGAAAACTTACATGAACTCATTTTAACCGAAGTGAAAGATGGTGTTTTACATATCTATGCAGAGAAAAATATTTGGAGCGCAAAATCTAGAAAAGTATTTGTAACTGCAAAATCAATTAATGAAATAGTTGCTACAAGTGGGGCAGAAGTTAGATCAAAGAACACTATTGAGGCAGAAGATTTTAAAATAAGAGTCACTAGTGGTGCCGATGTTAGGTTAGAATTGAATGTAACAGATCTATCATGTAGTACAACCAGTGGTGCAGATGCTAGGTTAAAAGGAAAAGCTGAAAATTTTACAGCTAAATCTACTAGTGGTAGCACCATTAAAGCTCAAGACCTAGAAACAGAAACTTGTACTGCTAAAGTAACCAGTGGTGCTGATATTTATGTTAATGTTACCAATAGTTTAAATGCAAAAGCTACTAGTGGTGGTGATATTAGATATGTTGGGAATCCTAAAAATATTCAAGAGAATAGTTCTTCTTCTGGAAGTATACGCAATAGGCAGAATAGTTAATTTGCTTAAAACTAAGTTGT
Source organism: Flavobacteriaceae bacterium (assembly GCA_021648445.1). GTDB lineage: Bacteria > Bacteroidota > Bacteroidia > Flavobacteriales > Flavobacteriaceae > Aureibaculum. Next base: position 1,424 of record JAKISU010000197.1, on the reverse strand, counting down.
TTTTCCATTTTTTTGTTGAAAGAGGCTGTCCATTTTTAAGGACAGTCTCTTTTGTTTAACCTATAAATTTTCCTTGGGATTTCCGATTTACCTCTTCCGCTTCAGGCGGATCGGAACTGCTTTTCGCTCCCGATAGCTATCGTGACGGGTGAGGAACAATTAACTTTCTAGCGCAGCTAAATAACGTTCAGCATCTAACGCCGCCATACAACCTGTTCCTGCTGCAGTAACAGCTTGTCTATATTCTTTATCTTGAACATCACCGGCAGCAAAAATTCCAGGCTTACCGGTTTTAGTAGATTTACCTTGGGTTATTAAATAACCGGTTTCATCCATATCTAAAATACCTTTAAATAATTCTGTATTTGGTTTATGACCAATAGCAATAAATACGCCGGTAACTGCAATGTCATGTTTTTCTTGAGTTTGATTATTAATAACTCTAACACCTTCTACAACTGTATCTCCTAAGACTTCATCTAATTCAGTATTAAATAATATCTCTAAATTCTTTGTATTATTTACTCTGTGTTGCATAGCTTTGGATGCACGCATCTCGTCACGACGAACTAACATAGTTACTTTTTTACATAGTTTAGCTAAGAAAGTTGCTTCCTCTGCAGCAGTATCACCTGCACCAACAACAATAACATCTTGACCTCTATAAAAGAAACCATCACAGGTAGCACATGCAGAAACACCACCACCTTTTAACCGTTCTTCACTTTCTAATCCTAAATATTTAGCAGTTGCCCCGGTAGAAATAATAACAGTTTCAGCTTCAATTGTTTTATTTCCATCTATAGTAACTTTATGAGTTCCACCAACAGTATCATCAAACTCTACTTTGGTCGCTAAACCGAAACGTACTTCTGTATCAAAACGTTCTGCTTGTTTTTTAAAATCTTCCATCATGGTAGTACCATCTACACCATCCGGGTAACCGGGATAATTATCAACTTCTGTAGTGGTTGTCAACTGTCCACCAGGTTCCATTCCTGTATAAATCACAGGTTTTAAGTCAGCTCTTGCTGCATATATGGCTGCTGTATATCCTGCAGGACCAGAACCAATAATTAAACATTTTATTTTTTCTATAGTATCTGACATATTTTTATCTTTTTTAATAATACAAATTTATAATATTTAATATAGAACTTGTTTATACTTTTTCTATTTCCTAAAAAATGATTGAAATTTGCCCATATTTTGTTACTTTTCTTTTATGTAACGATGCTATATCCTTCAAAAAGTGCCTCATCTGTTCAAATTTCATCTCATTTTCGGTTAAAAACAAAATATGACTATCCGATAGTTTGCACATTCCTCTTCCATTTACAAGACACAGAGGCGATTACGACTCTATCGAATACCGAATCGAAGTATCTCCTGTTGAACTTGTAGCAATATTCATCGAGATAGCT
>JAKISU010000047.1 GCA_021648445.1 Flavobacteriaceae bacterium | reverse complement strand
TAGATTAGATTTAGACAGTGACAATGATGGTATTACAGATGTTACCGAAGCAGGAGGAATAGATGCCAATGGTGATGGCATAATAGATGGCTTTACTGATGCCGATGGTAACGGATTAGATGATGCCACAGAAACTACCCCATTAGCGAATCCAGATACAGATGGTGATGGTGTAGACGATAGATTAGATTTAGACAGTGACAATGATGGTATTACAGATGTTACCGAAGCAGGAGGTATAGATGCAGATGGTGATGGCATAATAGATGGCTTTACCGATGCTGATGGCAACGGATTAGATGATGCAACTGAGGCTACTCCATTATCAGATCCGGATACAGATGGTGATGGTATTCCAAACAGATTAGATTTAGACTCAGATAATGATGGCATTCCGGATGTTACCGAAGCAGGAGGCATAGATGCCAATGGCGATGGTATCATAGATGGCTTTACTGATGCAGATGGTAATGGATTGGATGATGCTACAGAGGCTTCACCACTTCCAATACCTAATTTTGATACTGATACCGGTGATACTTTACCAAACTATTTAGATTTAGATTCTGATGCAGATGGTATCGCAGATGTTATTGAAGCTGGAGGTACAGATGCTGATGGTGATGGACATGTTGATTATACAACACCGGGAGATCCTTCAACTTTAAATGACACAAATAATAATGGTTTAGATGACACTCTTGAAGCAACACCTTTACCAATTCCAAATACAGATGGTACGTTTGGAGCAGATTATGTAGATATTGATGCAGACGATGATGGTATTGTTGATAATATAGAAGGACAAACTACAGCAGGATATAATGCTCCTTCTGGGAATGATATTGATGGTGATGGCTTAGATGATAATTATGATGCCGATGACGAAGCTCTTATTGGTATTGGTGGAGGTGGTGTAGCTACACCAATTATCCCTACGAATACAGACGGTATAGATAATCCTGATTATTTAGATACAGATTCAGATAATGATGGTGATTTAGATATATTAGAAGGATGGGATACAAATAATGATGGCTTGATAACTCCACCTGGTGAATCTGCATCTACTGGAGGAGATGGGGATAATGATGGATTGGATAATGGTTTTGATGCAGATAACATAAATTTAGACCCTACAAATGGAGGACAATTGCCAACAGATTTCCCTGATTTAGATACCCCGGGTGGAGAACCGGACTGGAGAGAAGCTCTAGATATAGACTGGGATAATGATGGTGTTGATGATCCAACAGATTTAGATGATGACAATGATGGTATTCCAGACATAATTGAATCAGGAGGAAATGATCCTGGTGGAGATGAAGATGGTGATGGTATTCCAAACTGGCAAGACACAACAGATGATGGTAATGCAGGAGATGGAAGTACAACAGACTATACAGATGGCGATGGTAATGGCATTCCAGATGTATATGATGGCGATGGCGATGGCGTACCAAATCATTTAGATTTAGACTCTGATAATGATGGTATTTATGATGTAGTAGAATCGGGTCAGTTAAATGGTACTACAGTAGTCGATTTAAACAATGATGGAGTACTAGACGGTAACCCATCTGACTTTGGCGCGAACGGGTTATTAGATTTAATTGAAACTGATGATACTACAACAGCAACGGTTACAAACCCGACAGCAGACTCAGATAGTGATGGTATACCAGACTCTAATGAATTAGATGCTGACAATGATAATTGTAATGATGTGTTGGAAGCTGGCTATACTGATACAGATGGTAGTGGTAGATTAGGTAGTGATACTGGTTTAACAGTTGATGTAAATGGAGTAGTAAACACTGCTGGATTAACAGATGGTTATACAACACCGGATGATTTAGATGCTAACAGTACATTTGACTTCCAAGAAGCAGGCTTAGCAGTGCCGGCAATTAATACAGACCCTATAAGCGAAACAATTATCATCAATGCTAATGTTACATTTAGTACTGATATGCTGGCTCAAATTACATATCAATGGCAAGAGAGTACTGATGGTGGTACTATTTGGTCAGATATTTCTGATGGTGGAGCAAACCCTATATACAGTGGAGTAACTACTGATGCATTAACATTGACAGGAGTTCCTGTATCATATGATGGTTATATGTATCGTGTGGTATTATCTTCTCCGGCATTTGTATGTGATACAAACTGGACATCTGCTCCAGCTGAATTAACACTATTTTCAGACCACGATGGTGATGGTATTCCGGATATTACAGATTTAGATGATGACAATGATGGTATTCCTGATATTGATGAATCAGGCGGAAATGATCCTAATGGTGATGAAGATGGCGATGGTATTCCAAACTGGCAAGACACAACAGATGATGGTAATGCAGGAGATGGAAGTACAACAGATTATACAGATGCAGATGGTAATGGTATTCCAGATGTATATGATGCTGATGGAGACGGTGTACCAAATCATTTAGATCTAGATTCTGATAATGATGGTATTTATGATGTAGTAGAATCAGGACAATTAAATGGTACTACAGTAGTCGATTTAAATAACGATGGTATATTAGATGGTAATCCTGCCGATTTCGGTGCTAACGGATTGTTAGACTTAATCGAAACTGATGATACTACAGCAGCAACGGTTACAAACCCAACAGCAGATTCAGATGGTGATGGCATACCAGACTCTAATGAATTAGATGCTGATGATGACGGTTGTAATGACGTTACTGAAGCAGGCTTTATTGATACCGATAGTAGTGGTAGATTAGGAAGTGATACAGGCTTAACAGTTGATACCAATGGTTTGGTAAATACTCCGGGCACTTCAGGTTATACAACACCAAATGATTTAGATAATAATGGTACGTTTGATTTTCAAGAAGCTGGCTTAGCGGTACAACCTATAGGTACTCAACCTACCGATCAAGTGATTGTTATCAATGCAAATGCTAATTTTAATGTAGACCTTCAAAATCAGATTACTTATCAGTGGCAAGAAAGTACTGATGGAGGGACTAACTGGTCAAATATATCTAATGGAGGAATAGAACCTACTTATAGTGGTGCAACTACTGAAGAATTAACACTAACTATGGTTCCATTACCTTTTAATGGTCGTATGTATCGTGTAATACTCTCTTCACCTGCATTTGCTTGTGATACTGATGTAATTTCAGATGTTGCATTGTTAACTGTCTATCCTGACTTTGATGGAGATGGTGTTGGTGACCCAATCGATTTAGATGACGATAATGATGGTATTCCAGATTTAATAGAACATAATGGAAATGATCCTTTAGCAGATGCTGATGGAGACGGTGTGCCAGCATACTTAGATGATAATGATAATAATATTTCTGTTGGTGATATTGATGGTTTAGTAGAACTGGCATTTGATTTTGATGGAGATGGTATTGCAAATCATTTCGATTTAGATGCTGATGGCGATGGTATTAATGATGTAGACGAAGCGGGTCTTTCCAACCTAGATACTGATGGCGATGGCGTTATTGATGGTATTCCTACTGATTTTGGAACAAACGGCTTATTTGATGCTATAGAAGATAATGATACACTAGCAGCAATCATTACTTATATACCTCTTGAATCAGATGGAGATACTCACTTCAATTTCCTTGATATTGATGATGATGGTGATGGTATTTTAACTAGTGTAGAATTACCGGTTAATGAAGATAACGACGGACATCCTAATTATTTAGATCTAGATTCAGATGATGATGGTATCCCTGATAATGTTGAAGGTCAAACTACGGCAGATTATATAAATTCTTCTGGAGTTGATGCTGACGGAAATGGTTTAGATGATGCTTATGAATCGCTTCCGGGGAACGGTGAAGGTCTTACTCCGGTAAATACAGATGGTGCCGATAATCCTGATTATTTAGATGATGATAGTGATAATGATACTGTACCAGATAGTATTGAAGGACATGATTTTGATGCCGATGGAGAAGCAGATATATTACCTATTGGTGATTCTGATAATGATGGATTAGATGATGCTTATGATGGATCTATTGGTGATTTCTTAGATCCTAACGGACTTTCAGTTGATACAGACCCGGCTACTGATCTACCTAATAGAGATGGAGATGTCCCTACTGTTTATGTTGGAATAACTGAAGATACTGAAGTTGATTATAGAGACACTGATGACGATGGTGATGGCATTGATACTGCTAATGAAGATGCTAATGGTGATGGAAACCTAGCCAACGATAATTGCGATGAGGATCAATTCCCTGATTATTTAGATTTCACATCATGTGATATAGTTCCTAACGGCTTCTCACCAGATGGTGACGGGGTTAATGAAGAATTGGTAATTCCTGCATTAGCACAGTTCCCTAATTTTACAATGGAAGTATACGATAGATGGGGAAATATCGTTTATGAATACAATAACAATAATAGAGCTGAACCTATATGGTGGGATGGCTTCTCAACAGGTGCTAGAACTATTAATAAAGGAGAAAGAGTTCCTGTGGGCACATATTTTTATGTGATTGAATTTAATCAAGATAGAAAAGCCCCAATTTCAGGTTGGGTATATATTAATTATTAAGATTGTCTAAATATAGATGAGAGAAATTTCTCTCATCTATAATTATAAAATATATTATGAAGAAATTATCTTTATTTACTTTTTTACTTTTATCAATACTTAGTATTGATCTCTACAGTCAGCAAGATCCACATTATACACAGTATACGTATAATATGAATATTGTAAATCCGGCCTATGCGGGATCACGCGGTACCTTGAGTATAAGTGCTTTGTATAGAACGCAGTGGGTAGGCTTAGACGGTTCGCCAGAGACGGCTACCTTTGCTATTCATGCACCGGTAGGTAAGAATTTAGGGATGGGTTTTTCGGTAATATCCGATGAGATAGGTCCGGTAAGAGAGCAGAACATTTATGCAGATTTTTCATATACAGTAACCACCTCAGAAGAAGGTAGATTAGCCTTTGGGTTAAAAGGAGGGATAACACTACAAGACATAGGTTTAGTATCATTAATATTACCACAAGACCCAAATGATCCATTGTTTAGAGATAATGTAAACGAAACCTATCCAAATTTCGGAGCAGGAATCTATTATTATACAGAGAAATTCTATGCAGGTTTGTCAGCCCCTAATTTATTAGAGACCGTTCATTTTGAGAAAGACGGAGGCACTTTGGCTAGAGCATCAGAGAAGATGCATTACTTTGTAACGACAGGTTATGTATTTGATTTATCAGAGAATTTAAAATTCAAACCATCAATGATGGCTAGAGCAGTATCAGGTTCACCATTATCAATAGATGTGTCAGCAAATTTTTTGATGAATGAGCGTTTAGAATTAGGTGCAAATTATAGATTTGGAGATTCAGTAAGTGGGATGGTTAATTTTGGAGTGACTCCCGATCTACGCATGGGTTATGCCTATGATTATACAACAACTAATTTAGGAGATTTCAATAGTGGTACCCATGAGATCTTTTTATTATGGGATATAGATTTCTCGAAGAAGAATTTAAAATCACCAAGATTTTTCTAAAGATTAGTTAAGTCAAAGAATAGACTTAATTTCTTTACAAATCTTAGATACAATAGTTTAGAATAATATAAGTTATATAAGAATGAAATTCAATCAGATGAAAATATATATAACCCTATTTTTAGCAGTAATCAGCATAAGTTTTCTTTATGCACAAGGTAATGGAGGAGGGAAATATTCAATAAAAAATTTAGAAATTAATACACCTCAAGCGGATTTTGGTGCGGCTTTTTATGGAGAGAATAGAATAGTTTTTGCTTCTCCAAGAAAAGGATTTAGGGTCGTAAGAGATGTATGGGAAGAGAATGGTGAGCGCTTTTTAGATTTATATGAAGGTGTGATAAATGAAGGTGGTGATGTTACTGAAAAAATGAAGTTAAAAGGTGAAGTAAACTCTAGATATCACGAAGCAGAAGTGATTTTCAGTAAAGATGGCAAAACGGTATATTTTACAAGAAATAACTATTATAATAAAAGACTGGGAGTTAGTAGTAAAGAAACAACTAACCTTGCTATGTTTAAAGCAGTAATAAATGATAAAGATGAGTGGATAAATATTATTCCAATGCCATTTAATAATGTTGAATATTCTGTTGGACATCCAGCTTTAAGTGAAGATGAGAAAACATTATATTTTACGTCAGATATGCCAGGTTCACTAGGTGATACTGATATTTTCAAAGTTGAAGTTAACCAAAGTGGATTTGGAAATCCAGTTAATTTAGGACCAAAAATAAACTCTACTGCAAAAGATTGGTTTCCGTTTGTTGATGGAGATGTATTGTATTTTTCTTCTGACAGATGGGGAGGTAAAGGTGGCACCGATGTATATGCTACAAGGTTAGAGGGATTTGCTCCAGAACCTGTAAACTTAAATGCTCCAATTAACGGGTCAGGTGATGATTATGCATTTATTATCAATAGTGAAACCAGAAAAGGTTATTTTTCTTCAAATAGAGCTGATGGTAAAGGAGGTGATGATATATATTCTTTTATTGAAGAAGAACCAATTGAATTTAAATGTTTACAAGTTGTAAAAGGTGAAGTTAGAGATAGAAATACAGAAAGTTTATTACCGGGGGCTGAAGTAATACTAAGTGATAAAGATGGAGAAATAATAGAAACTATTATAGTGAAAGAAGATGCTACTTTTTCTTTTGAAATTAATTGTGAAACCGAATACAAATTAGTGGGTAAAAAAGCCGGTTTTACACCCCAATCAAAAACGTTTACAACTTCAAATGAAGCTGATATAGAACTTCAAATGAAAATACTTCTAGGGAAAGGAGATATTAACTTTATTGTTGATGCAGATGGTAATCAAACTCAAGATCAAAAAGAAGATGTAAAACCTGAAGGTTTGCCAGATGTGCTTCCTGATGAAATAGTAAAATTAAGAGCAGGTACTTATGCGGTTAATATTGACCCAATCTATTTCGATTTTAACTCATCTTATTTAACGAAACGTGCTAAAGATGAATTAGAAAAAGTGGTTAAATTAATGAACCAATATCCTAAAATGATTATTGAATCAGCCTCACATACAGACTCACAAGGTCCTGATGGAATTAATTTATGGCTGTCAGATAAAAGAGCAAAAAGAACAGTCGATTATATTATTGGTAGAGGAATAGATTCAAGTAGAATAACAGGTAAAGGCTATGGTGCAATTCAATTGATCAACCAATGTGTTAAAGGAGTTCAATGTACTGATGTTCAACATGAAAAGAACAGACGTTCTGAATTTGTAATTATTAGAATGTAATAATATCATATAACCAAACTAAAAAAACCTCCGTCCCGATAGCTATCAGGATTCGGAGGTTTTTTAGTTTATAAGAGATACTATTTTATTTGATATAGCGTTTGATATAGGTAAAACAATAAAGAAATGAAATTTATAATCAGAACCTTTCTTATTCTAAGTATAATTATTTCAAATGCTCAAACAGAAGAAACGGAGTCGAGTATAGAAACTTTAGTGAAGGTAGAATGTAACCAAGTTGTTAAAGGAGAAGTAAGAGATAAAAACACGGGTGATTTATTACCAGATGCAGAAGTCATATTAAGTGATAAAGACGGGCATGTATTAGAAACTCAAATTGTAAAAGAAGACGTTACCTTTTCTTTTAAAATTAAATGTGAAACAGCCTATAAACTTGAAGGTAGAAGAGTAGATTTTACAGCTGAATCAAAAGATTTTACAACTTCTGATGAAGCTGACAAAGAATTGAAACTGATAATTTCATTAGGCAAAGGTAATATCGATTTTATTACGACTGATACTATAGTTGAAAAAGAAGCAGCAAAATTAGAAGATATTAAACCTGAGGAAATAGTTGATGTATTGCCAGATAAAGTAAAAGTAACTAGAGATAAGTATGTTCCGAATATTGATCCAATTTATTTTGATTATGAATCATCTTATTTGAATAAAAAGGCGAAAATTGGATTGCAAAAAATAGTTGACCTAATGACTCAATATCCTAAAATAATTATTGAGTCGGCTTCACATACAGATTCAAATGGATCTGACAGTTATAATACTTGGATGGCAAATAGAAGAGTCAAAAGAACAGTTGACTATATAATCAAAAAAGGAATAGATGCAAGTAGAATAACTGGTAGAGGGTATGGAGCAACCCAATTAATTAATCATTGTAGCAAAAATGTAGAATGTACAGATAAAGAACAGGCAATGAACCGTAGAACTGAATTTGTAATTATTAGAATATAATAACACCATAGAAATCATTATAACAAAAAAACAAAAAACTTCACAATATTTGTGAAGTTTTTTTAAGTTATAAAGTTTTTAGAATAAAGGTTATTATTTGCTAAAATAGATGAGTTTAACTTTGTAAGTGCTTAAAATATAGAATTTTAAATATTTTAATCCAGGCTCTACATTAGAACTTTGTAATGAAGCTTCAAAACGCAATAAAATATGACTTTTTCATAGTTTTAGCGTAGTATAACTACAGTTAAACTATGAAAAGTAATAAAACGATATATTTTGAAGTTGTAATAAATTTTCTAATGTATAACCTAGATTTAATACACATACTAATAAGTTTGGTATAACGTTTGTATATATAGATAAAAATGACAACCCCATGAAATTTTTAATCACATCTTTTTTTATTTTACATATCTTAATCTTAAATGCTCAAATAGAGAGGGCAGACTCTATCAAAGCCGCAGAATATAGTGTTAAGAATTTAAGCGCAAATACTAAGTATAGCGATTTTGGCACTACCTATATGGGTAAAGATAAAATTGTATTTTCTTCTTCAAGAAAAACAAGTGGAATATCTAATAAAAAATGGAAAGATAATGATCAACCTTTTTTAGATCTTTATATTGGTAATGTTTCAGAAAGTGGTGAAGTTAAAAATGTAAAACCCTTTTCTACAGATGTAAATTCAAAATATCACGATGCTTTCGTCGCTTTTTCTCCAGATCTAAAAGAAGTTTATTTTACTTCCAACAATTATTTGAATGGAAAGCTTAAATCTGAAAATCTGAAAATTTTTAAAGCCACCGTTGCTCCAAATGGTGAATGGAGAGATTTTGTTTCATTACCTTTTAATAGTGATGATTATGATACCGGCCAACCTATGCTCAGTGATGATGGTAAAAAATTATATTTTGTTTCTAATATGCCGGGCACATTAGGTGATACCGATATTTTTGTTGTAGATGTAAATAAAGGTCATTATGGAAAACCTATAAATTTAGGGTCAACAATAAATTCAATATCAAAAGAATATACCCCTTATGTAGATGGAGATATTATCTATTTTTCATCTAATAGAAAAGGAGGTAAAGGCGGACTTGATATATATATGACAAAACTAGATGGTTCACTACCTAAGCCTATTAATTTAGGAGAACCTATGAATAGTAAAGGTGATGATTTTTCTTTTATTATTGATAATGTTAAATTAAAAGGATATTTTTCATCAAATAGAGCAAGAGGTGAAGGAGATGATGATATTTATTCTTTTGTACAAAAAACAACGATACCAATTTGTGATCAAATTATAACAGGTGTTGTAAAAGATAAATTAACCAGATTAGCAGTTCCTAATGCTTTTGTATCATTAGTTGATGCTAATGGGAATAGATTAAGAAGAGTCGAGACAAAATTCGATGGTGCGTTTTATTTTAGTTTAGATTGTGCAACAACATATACATTAGAGGTAAATAAGGAAGGATACTTTGATGTTGCAACAAAACTGAATACTTCAAGTGTTAACGGATTTAAAAATGATGAAACACTTATTATTGAAGAAAAAGAATTTTTTACCAGAAATGGAAAAGAAATATTGAATGTAGAGAATATACGTTTTGAACTAAATAAATCGACCATTAAAAAAGAGTCTAAAAGAGCATTAGAAAAAGTGCTTAGATTGATGAAAAAATACCCTAAAATGGAAATTGAATTTGGTGCACATACCGATGCAAGAGCAGGTGATGCATACAATTTAAACTTATCTGAAAGTAGGGCTGAAGAAACGGTGGAATATTTAATATCACAAGGTCTAGATTTTATGCGAATTACAGGGAAAGGGTTTGGAGAAAAAGAATTACTCAATAAATGTGCTAATAGTGTAAAATGTACAGATTCTGAACATAGAGTTAATAAACGAACCGAGTTTATAGTGATTAAGAAAGAGTAAATTAACATGAGTAAGATATATTGTATACTGTGATTATCAGTTTTATAGTTATTTTATTTTGAAAAACTTTGTCGGACTCACATTAAGTTGAAAGAATAGCTAATATTTTATAAAGCATCTTGCCAAAGGCAAGATGCTTTTTTCATTCTAAAATCAATAGTTTTCAATAAAATATGTAATTTCGCGAATCGAAAGAATTATTATAGCTAATGAGTGTTAAGTTTAGAGAATATAAAGGATTAGATCTTACTAAAGTAGCAGATGAAACGTTACAATTTTGGGAGGAACATAATATATTCGAAAAGAGTATTACTTCACGTGATGAAAACAGACCATTTGTGTTTTATGAAGGCCCACCTTCGGCGAATGGTTTACCCGGAATTCACCATGTAATGGCACGCGCTATAAAAGATATTTTTTGTCGTTACAAAACATTACAAGGCTATCAGGTAAAGCGTAAAGCAGGCTGGGATACACATGGGCTTCCCATTGAGCTTGGTGTTGAAAAAGAACTAGGCATTACCAAAGAAGATATTGGTAAAAAAATATCTATAGAAGCCTATAATGAAGCCTGTAAAAAGGCAGTAATGCGTTATACTGATGTTTGGGAAGAATTAACCCGTAAAATGGGGCATTGGGTTGATATGAATGACCCTTACATAACCTATAAGCCAAAATATATAGAAACAGTTTGGTGGTTGTTAAAGCAGATCTATGACAAAGGACTGCTATATAAAGGCTATACTATTCAACCTTATTCGCCAAAAGCCGGTACCGGTCTAAGTTCACATGAACTAAACCAACCGGGTACATATCAAGATATTACGGATACCACTGTGGTGGCGCAGTTTAAAACCCTATCCCCAACCCTTTCCAAAGGGAAGGGAGTTGAACAAGATTTGAAAGTCCTTCCCTTTGGGGAGGATTTAGGAGGGGAAGAGGCTTTCTTTTTAGCTTGGACTACCACACCTTGGACCTTACCTAGCAATACAGCTTTGACTGTTGGTAATAAAATTGATTATGTGTTAGTTTCAACCTATAATCAATACACATATAAACCTATAAAGGTAATCTTGGCTAAGAAATTAGTAGACTCTCAGTTCTCAGGGAAGTTTTATGAAGTTGAATCAACAGATGATTTAAAGACTTACGCAGAACAGGACAAGAAAATTCCATATTGTATTATATCAGAATGTAAAGGTAAAGACCTTGTCGGAATACAATACGAACAATTATTAGACTATGCTTTACCATATCAAAACCCTGAAAATGCTTTTAGAGTTATTGCAGGTGATTTTGTAACTACCGAAGATGGTACAGGTATCGTACACACCGCGCCTACTTTTGGTGCTGATGATGCGATGGTAGCAAAACAAGCGATGCCGGAAATTCCACCAATGTTGGTTTTAGATGAGAATGGCAATCCGGTTCCTTTAGTTGACTTACAAGGTAAGTTCAGACCCGAAATGGGTGAGTTTGCAGGTAAATATGTCAAAAACGAGTATTATGATGACGGTAAGACTCCTGAACGTTCAGTTGATGTAGAACTGGCAATTAAATTAAAAGAAGAAAATAAAGCATTTAAAGTAGAAAAATACAAGCATAGTTATCCTAATTGCTGGCGTACAGATAAACCTATTTTATACTATCCGTTAGACTCTTGGTTTGTAAAAGTTACAGATAAGAGAGATAGAATGTTTGAACTGAATGAGACTATCAATTGGAAACCAAAATCTACCGGTACAGGTCGTTTTGGTAATTGGTTAAAGAATGCCAATGATTGGAATTTATCGCGCTCGCGTTTTTGGGGAATTCCATTACCTATTTGGCGTACAGAGGACGGTACAGAAGAGATTATCATTGGTTCTGTAGAAGAACTTAAAAATGAAATGAAACGTGCCATAGAAGCTAATTTTATGGATGCCGATATTTTTAGCGATTTTGAAGTTGGTAATATGAGCGAAGAAAACTATGACCAAATAGATTTACACAAAAATGTAGTAGATAAAATTACTTTGGTGTCACTTTCCGGTAAACCGATGAAACGCGAATCTGATTTGATCGATGTTTGGTTTGATTCAGGTTCTGTACCATATGCACAATGGCATTATCCGTTTGAAAATAAAGAACTGATTGATGGCCCATCCCTAACCCTTCCCAAAGGGAAGGGGACAAAAGCCTCCCCTTCGGAGAGAAAAAAAGAGGGGACTTTTTTTCCGGCTGATTTTATTGCGGAAGGTGTTGACCAAACCAGAGGCTGGTTTTATACGCAACATGTGATTGCTACCTTGGTTTTTGACTCGGTAGCGTATAAGAATGTAGTGTCTAACGGATTGGTCTTAGACAAAGAAGGTAAGAAAATGTCTAAACGACTGGGCAATGCCGCTGATCCGTTTGAAACAATGGAAAAGTATGGTGCAGACGCAACACGTTGGTATATGATCTCTAATGCAAACCCTTGGGATAATTTAAAATTTGATATAGAAGGAATAGCTGAGGTTAGGCGTAAATTTTTTGGCACTTTGTACAATACCTATTCATTTTTTATATTATATGCCAATATTGATAAATTTTCATACGCTGAAGTAGATATTGCCATTGAAAAACGGTCGGAGATAGATCGTTGGATCTTATCAGAACTGAACACATTGATAAAAAATGTGGAATCATATTATAATGATTATGAACCAACCAAAGCAGCAAGAGCCATTCAGAATTTTGTAACAGAAAATTTGAGTAATTGGTTTGTACGATTGAGCAGGAGGCGCTTTTGGAAAGGTGATTACGGTCAAGATAAAATATCGGCTTATCAAACATTATATACCTGTATGTTAACAGTTGCTAAACTAGGCTCTCCTATTGCGCCGTTTTTTATGGATCAATTGTACAGAGATTTAACACAGGTTTCACATAAAGAAAATATTGAATCTGTACATTTAGCAGCATATCCTATATATGAAAAAGACCTAGTTGACGTTTCATTAGAACGTAAAATGCAAAAAGCACAAGCAATATCTTCAATGGTATTGTCATTGCGTAAAAAGGAAATGATAAAAGTACGTCAGCCTTTACAACGTATTATGATACCTGTTTTAGATAGTCAGGATAAAGAAGATATTGAAGCGATTGCAGAGCTAATAAAAGCTGAAGTAAATGTAAAAGAAATTGAGTTGATCGATGATGCTTCAGGGATGTTGGTAAAGAATATAAAACCAAATTTTAAGGTATTAGGACCCAAATTTGGTAAAGATATGCGTTTGGTTGCGACTGAGATTCAAAAATTATCACAAGAAGATATTGTTAAAATTGAAAAAGAAGGCAAATTGTCATTTGAAATTAACGGAAAAAATAGTACATTGACCCTTGATGAAGTAGAAATATCTTCGCAAGATATTGAAGGTTGGTTGGTTGCAAATCAAGGCAATTTAACAGTAGCTTTAGACGTTACCATATCAGACGATTTACGTAAGGAAGGAATTGCAAGAGAGTTGGTAAATAGAATTCAAAATTTACGTAAAGAATCAGGCTTGGATGTTACTGATAAAATAAAATTAAAAATAAAAAAAGATGGAGTTGTAGAGATTGCAATTCTAGATAACGAAAATTATATTAAAACCGAAACCCTAACAGAAGAATTGGTGTTAGAAGATGAAGTAAAAAATGGTATAGAAATTGTTTTTGATGAAGTAAATACCAAATTATTAATTGAAAAAATTTAAAGAATGACTGATAATAAAGTAAAATATTCAGATAAAGAATTGCAAGAATTTAAAAAAATTATCCTAAAAAAAATAGAAACTGCTAAAGAAGATTTAGCATTGATACGCAGTGCTTATATGAATGATAGTAATAATGGTACTGATGATACTTCACCTACGTTCAAAGCTTTCGAAGAAGGTTCTGAAACAATGTCAAAAGAATCTAATGTAAAATTAGCTATTCGTCAAGAAAAGTTTATTAGAGATTTAAATAACGCCTTATTACGTATTGAAAATAAAAACTATGGTATATGTCGTGTAACGGGTAAGCTCATTCAAAAAGAAAGACTAAAATTAGTGCCTCATGCCACTTTGAGCATTGAAGCTAAAAGAATGCAGTAGTAAAAAATAAAAAGCTTCCTCACAAAAAAAACTTCGTGTGGAAGCTTTTTTAATATTGTACCAATAGTTAAAAAGACCTTCCATTATTCAATATTATTGTTATTTTTGCTGAATTCAAAATCAATGAAATAATTTTAATGAAAAAAGCTATTTTTATAATTATAATTATACTCTTTATTGACCAGATTAGTAAAATCTGGTTAAAAACTCATTTTGTATTAGGTGAAGAGGTTAAAGTGTTGGGTTTAGACTGGTTTCGTATCCATTTTTTAGAAAATTACGGAATGGCTTGGGGTACTGAATTCGGTGGTAAAAATGGTAAACTATTTTTAACTTTTTTTCGTTTGATAGCCATTGTTGGTATTGGTTACTGGTTGCATACTGCAGTAAAAAGTAAAGCACATAAAATTTTAATAACAGCCATTGCATTTATTTTTGCAGGTGCTTTGGGTAATATTTTAGACTCTGTTTTTTATGGTGTTTTTTTTAGCGATAGTAGCGGGCATATAGCTAGCTTCTTACCAGAAGGCGGAGGTTATAGTTCGCTTTTTCATGGTAAAGTAGTTGATTTGTTTTATTTTCCAATTATTGATAATGCAGAATTACCCTCTTGGATACCTGAAATAAATTTTAATTGGCCTGATTGGTTGCCGTTTCTTGGAGGTGAAAATTTTTCTTTATTTGTAGATAGACATTTTACCTTTTTCCAATATGTATTTAATGTTGCAGATGCTGCCATTACGACAGGTGTAAGTTTATTATTGATATTTAATAAAAAAGTGTTTCCTAAAGAGGAAGAAGAACCTACAGATCATATAGTACCACCTGTTGTGGTACAACATTATGAAAAACCGAAAGCTTAAATAGTAACAAGAAGTTTATTTCCTTAACTTCGCTAAGTGTTAAATACCACATTAAAAATACAATTAAAAACACTACCAACCCAACCTGGAGTTTATCAATATTTTGATAAAAACGATGTTATTCTATATATTGGTAAAGCTAAGAATTTAAAAAAAAGAGTCAGCTCCTACTTTACTAAAACCCATGAAATTGGTAAAACCAGTGTTTTGGTGAAAAAAATTGCTTCAGTTAAGCATATTGTTGTTGAAACAGAAACAGATGCCTTATTATTAGAAAACAATCTGATAAAAAAATACCAGCCACGCTATAATATACTCTTAAAAGATGATAAAACTTATCCTTGGATCTGCATCAAAAAAGAATCATTTCCTAGAGTGTTTTTAACCAGAAAGGTCATTAAAGATGGTTCAGAATATTTCGGACCCTATACTTCTGTAAGAACCGTCAGGGCTTTATTATCTTTAATTAAAGAATTGTACCCGTTACGCACTTGTGCTTATGATCTGTCTAAAAAAAATATCCTAAACAAAAAATATAAGGTCTGTTTAGAGTATCATATTAAAAACTGTAAAGGCGCTTGTGAAAGTTTGCAAATCGAAACCGACTATTTAGAAGATGTGAAAGAAATTAGAAACATTATCAAGGGTAATTTTAAAAATTCTTTACAAAAATTCAATGACCTGATGTTGAAATTTGCTGAAAACACTGAGTTTGAAGAAGCACAAAAAATTAAAGAGAAAATAGATTTGTTAGCCAATTATCAGGTAAAATCTACGGTTGTTAATCCGTTAATTACCAATGTTGATGTATTTTCAATAATTTCTGATGAAAGTTTTGCCTATGTCAACTTTTTTAAAATAAATAATGGCGCTATTATTCAGTCTCATACTATTGAAATTAAAAAGAAGCTAGACGAAGGTGATAAGCATTTATTAGAACTAACTATTGTAGAGATCAGACAACGATTCAATTCACAATCAAAAGAAATATATGTGCCTTTCAATGTAAATGTAGGTGATGATATAAAAGTTACCGTACCAAAATTAGGCGATAAAAAACGAATTGTAGAATTATCATTGCGCAATGCAAAATACTTTAGGCAAGAGCGTTTTAAACAAATTAAAATAGTTGACCCTGATAGGCATACCAATAGAATCATGGCTCAAATGCAAAAAGACTTAAGATTGCCTAATGAGCCACGTCAGATTGAATGTTTTGATAATTCGAATATCCAAGGTACACATCCTGTAGCTGCTTGTGTGGTTTTTAAAAACGGAAAACCAAGTAAAAAAGATTATAGAAAATTCAATATAAAAACAGTTGAAGGAGCAGATGACTTTGGCTCAATGGAAGAGGTTGTACACAGACGCTATAAACGATTATTAGAAGAAGGACAAGAACTACCGCAACTTATCGTTATAGATGGAGGTAAAGGGCAATTATCATCAGCATTGAAAAGTTTAGAAGTGTTGGGTTTGCGAAAAAAAATAGCAATTATTGGTATTGCAAAACGATTAGAAGAGATTTTTTATCCAGATGATCCTATTCCCTTGTATTTAGATAAAAAGTCTGAAACCTTAAAGATTATTCAGCAATTGCGTAATGAAGCTCATAGATTTGCTATTACATTTCATAGAAACAAACGGAGTAAAAGTGCTATTCAAACCGAATTAGAACAAATTTCGGGTGTAGGTAAACAAACAGTTGTAACTTTATTGAAGCATTTTAAATCTGCTAAAAGAGTTGCTGAAGCTTCAAATACAGCATTAGAAAAAATAGTAGGCGCTTCTCGCGCAACCAAAGTGTATAATCATTATCATAATAAAGAATAATTAGAGCTAAACCATGTTAAGAAAGTTTCTTGTAATTATAATGTTATTTCATGCACATAGTATGCTTTCGCAAGATACTATTGTGCAAAAGAAAGATATAAAAGTAGGTTTAGTATTGAGTGGTGGTGGTGCCAAAGGGTTTGCACACATTGGTGTATTAAAAGTATTAGAAGAGGCAGGTGTACAAATTGACTATATTGGTGGAACAAGTGCCGGAGCTATCATAGGAGCCTTATATTCTTCTGGCTATACAGCTTCCCAATTAGATTCTATATTAACTACATTAGATTATAATGAGTTAATGCAAGATAAATTGCCCAGAAAATCAAAATCAATTTATCAGAAAGAAAATGGTGAAAAATATGCTTTTAGCTTACCTATAAAGAATAGAAAGGTAGCATTACCTTCGGCAGTTTCGAAAGGACAAAACTTTTTTAATGTAATGTCAAAACTAACCGAGCATGTACATGATATTGATGATTTTTCTAAATTACCAATTCCGTTTTTCTGTGTGGCAACTAATTTAGAAAATGGAAATATTGAAATATTAGAGAAAGGTTTTTTACCTGAGGCATTAAGAGCAAGTGGCTCATTCCCTACATTATTAGACCCGGTTGAAATTGATGGAAAGCTGTTGACTGATGGAGGCGTGGTAAATAATTTTCCGGTAGATATAATGAAAGAGAAAGGAGTTGATATGATTATAGGAATTGATGTTCAAGATAAATTAGAATCTAAAGCTAACCTAAACACAGCGCCAAGAATTATTATGCAGATTGTTGGGTTTCAGATGTATGATGATGATCGGTTAAAAATAAAGGAAACTGATCTATATATGCATCCTGATATTAGTGAATACAATGTAGTTTCTTTTGATGTTGCAAAACAAATTATCAACAAAGGTGAAGAGGTCGCAAGAAAACAGATGAGTTATTTAAAAGAGATAGCTAATAAACAAACAAAATCTAAAACTATAGTTGCAGAGCATATAATCTATCAAAAAGACAAAAAATTTCGTATTAGTGATATAAAAATATCAGGAAATAAAAATTATACAAAAGAATATATTTTAGGAAAATTAAAGATCATAAAATCAGATTCAATTACTTATGAAAAGTTTTATGAAGGGATAGACAATTTATCAGCTACAGATAATTTTAAAAGTATTTATTACAAGTTTGTAAAACAAGAAGAGGGAACAGAAATTCACTTTAATTTAAAGGAAGAAGAGGTGTCAACTTTTTTAAAGTTAAGCGTTCATTATGATGATTTATATAAAACAGGAGTATTATTAAATATTACTTCTAAACACGCATTATTTAAAAATGATGTTTTTTCTGCAGACCTTATATTAGGTGATAATATTAGATATAATATTGATTATTTTATTGATAATGGCTTTCATTGGAGTTATGGCATTAATACAAGGTATAATGGGTTTAACAAAAGCTTTTTTATTAATATTGATGAACAACCTGAAGTAATAGGAAAAACGCCAATAGAATATAACGATTTTACTACACAGCTTTTTTTGCAAACTAATTTTAGTAAAAATATAGCATTGAGAATTGGTGTTGAAAATAAATTTTTAAGAGTTTTTACTGAAACTCTTGAAAATAATGAAATATCAAAAAATTATTTCGACAAGAGTAATTATTTAGGTGCTTTTGCAAGACTACAATTAGACACCTACGATAATAAGCACTTTACCAAAAAAGGTGTTTTTTTAGATGTAAATTATAAGATGTATTTGTTATCATCAGATTTTAATAATGATTTCACCCCATTTTCTCAGTTGTATGGTAAATTTGGCTATGCGCATACTTTTTTTGATAAACTCACAATGCATTATATTTCTGAAGCTGGTATTACAATAGGAAACAATGATAATGGTATTTTTGATTATTTATTAGGAGGTAACAATGAAAATTTTGTAAATAATTTTGTTCCTTTTTATGGATATGAAGTTGCTGATTTAAGCGAAAGTGCTTTTTTAAAATCTGCACTAACTTTTCGCTACGAATTATTTGAAAAGAATTATGCGTCTTTTACAGGAAATTTTGCAAGAGTTGATAGTGATTTATTGAATGACGGAGATATATTTGCAAACACAAAATCGGGTTATGCTATTGGTTATGGATTAGATTCTTTTATCGGACCGATAGAAATAAAATATACTTGGTCACCTGATAATACTCAAAATTATTGGTTTTTTAATGTAGGCTTTTGGTTTTGATTACTACTCAGAATCTATTTTAACATGAGTTCAATATAGCCAAAGTACTTCTAAACAGAAAAACATCTATCTTACTTTTGATGACGGTCCTACTCCAAAAATTACCGATTGAGTATTAGATACGTTACAACAGTATAATGCCAGTGCAACTTTTTTTGTATTGGTTAAAAATATTGAAGCACATCCAACTATTTTTAATAGGATTATTATAATGGTCATACTTAGGGCTTGCTGATTTTACAAGAAGTTAAAATTCATTTTTCAAGCAGTTTGATAACAATTTTTATTTTTAGATAAAGTAGAGTTAAAAAAGCACCTGCATTTTTCACTAATATTCTTAAAAAA
>JAKISU010000046.1 GCA_021648445.1 Flavobacteriaceae bacterium | reverse complement strand
AAATATTGATTATCAGTATAATATACTAAAAATAAATATAAAAAACAACAAATAGCGGCTCCGAACACCAACAATTTATACGGATAAATTGGAGAAAATCAAAATGGTTTTAGATGCGTTTGCCCTGGAGGTGTTAGTATAGTCTTATATCTATCCACAAATTTTATGTATGGTGTTTTGATTTTCATTTGAACATTGGTTTTGCGTTGCCTTGTTAATTATTTTTTATAACCTATTTGTTTACGTTTCTTTTGGGTTGTGTCTCGTTTTTCTTTATCTAGTAAAATGTTTAATGCTTGGTAAATATCATTAAACTGCATATTGGTATTTTCTTGTAAGGTGTTTATTTTCTTTTCAAGTTCTTTATAGTCTGCTAAGTGTTGTCGTATTAATACAAAGGCTCTAATAATGGATATGCTTATTTGTACTGCTATATCGCTGTTTAAAACACTTGACAACATGGCAACACCCTGTTCGGTAAATGCAAAAGGTGTTGATGGACTATATTTAAGACGTTGAGGTAGGTTATCACAACTTGTGATAAGCTCCTGCCATTCTGTTTTAGATAATTGGAACATGAAATCACTAGGGAAGCGATTTATATTTCGTCTTACTGCCTGTTTAAGGGTTCTTGTTTCGGTTTCATACATTTCTGCTAGGTCAAAATCAAGCATTATTTTACTACCTCGTATTTCGTAAATTTTATTTTGTATTGTCTGTAGTTCCATAGTTTTGTTTAAGGTCTCAATTTGTGATAACCTATTCGTTTGATGCTTTTAATACTTTTAGTTTTGCTTTCTTTTCGGATTTCTCTTTTGCCTTGTAGAAGTCTAAAAATGTATCTATGTGGCTATTGTCGGTTTGATTGATATATGTCATAAAGGTAGATTCTTTAGAATGCCCTGTAACTCTCATGATTATTGGAGTTGGTATTTTCCCGAAATGGTTTGATGCGAATGTACGCCTGCCTATGTGGGTGCTTATGTATTTGTATTTAGGTCGTATTTTTTTAACACCTCTTTTTCCTGTGTCGGTTGTCTCAATAATTCGCCCCATTGTAGGGGTATCTAATCCTGTAAGTTCTCCTATGGTTTTAAAATGTTTGTTTAGTTTTTGAGTAGAAACAATATAAGGCATTTCATTTTCGTAAATCTCTTTTACTTTTGGTAGCACGGGTATTATTACGGCTTTGTTTCCTTTTTGTTGTGTGATTTTTATGATGAGGTCATTGCCGTATTGTTCAAAATTACTTTCTTTTATTCTTGTAGTTAAATCTTCGCCTCTTTGTCCTGTATTACAGGCTAGTATTAGCCATTTACGAGCATTTTCTAAGGCTTTTGAGGGTAGTTCAACCTCATCAATCTTTTTTAGTTCTTTAGGTGTTAAAATGATTACATCCATATCATCGTCATAAGCAGAAACTTGTTTTGTTTTGATGTCGTTTATTTGGGTAGAGGTTTCAATACCGTTCTTTCTTGCATCTTTACAAACTGCTTTTAAATCAGATAGTTTTTTTAGTGTATAAGTGGGTGCATAACTCTTATTGTCGAGTAGCCAAGTTTTGAAACTGTCAAATAGATTTTGGTCTAACTCTTTTATTTTATAAGTATTCTTATCTTGAAACTCTTTAAATATAACTATCAATCGTTTATATGAATTTACTCTGCACCTGCTAAGACCAATGCCCTTTTTGCCATTATCTCGTGTATGAGCAGTATCAATTATGTATTGAATATTGTCAGTAACTAACTCGCTTTTATTATTATCGGCAATTCGTCCGAAATACAAATCTATATTATGAGTTAGCCAGTCGCCTGAAACCTCAACGCCTTGACTATTGGCATTATTCAGTTTATCAAATACAAAAGTTTCTAGTTTCTTTAATTGTGTAGATAGATTTTTATTTGACGGATTGTTTTGTAATGGTAATCCTGTTTTGTTACTCCAGTCTTTTGAGTTGATAGATAAACCTATTTTTCGTTGCAGATATTTATTTCTACCATCAGAAAGTCTTAAATAGATTGGTGCATTACTTTGATTGCTGTGAAGTCGATACTTTATAGTTGCCATAATTGAACATTTGAACACTCAAATATAGTGATAATTAATAATCTTGCCAACATCTTGCCAACATTTATTAATACTATTTCAATACCATACCATTTAGTTAAATTGTTATTTTGTTTCTGTACACACTGTGTTTATTGATTTTGTTGGTATAATCTCTTTATTCATTGTATTTTGTTGAGGTGTTAAAATAGTAGGTTTCAAGTCCCGTCCATACCGATAAAAGAAAGTTGTGTTGTTTTTAGTAGTTTACATATAAACTACTCTAACTTAATAAGTTAGTCAATGGAAAGCTTCCAATCCCGACGTTTCGGGAGGGATGCTTTTTTTGTTTACCATCACTTCTAAAGCCTCTTTTTCCGCACTATTTAAATAAAATCAATTTATTTTTAATCTTTTTATATATTTTTAATTATTGATTATCAGTATGTTATATATATAATTCTAAAATATTTATAATTATAGGTAGGAAAATTTATATGCTGATTGTTTCATATACGTAAGTGAAACATAAAGTAAACTTTTAAAAAGTCCCTAAAAAGAAACATTTACAAAAAAGCATTAATTTTTAATTAATGTATCGACGGGAAAATTGCTATGAAAACCCAAACCGAAAAAGAAATTAAAGAATACTATTTATAGAATACTAGGAATTGAAATCGCTAAATTCATGTAAAGCTTTCCAGCTATTGGAAAGCTTTTTTTGTTTTAACCCGAATTATACATTCTATTGTCCATTCATTTTAATTACAATTTTTCCTTTATGTTTTCCATCTCCAAAATATCGAATTAATCTTGGAATTTCTTCAATCGAATATGAACCGTCTAAAATGCACTTGATTTTATTTTGCTTAAAAAGTTCGTTTATATAATCTAAACCTTCATTAGGTCTCAAGCTTAGTATTTGAAGTTTTTTTGAGGAAAAAAAAGAAAGAGTTTTACCCCAAAATAGAATTTTGAATAAGCTAACTAGTTTGCCACCAACTGTCACATATTTGCCATTTGATTTTAACGACTTCAAATAAGAAAATGGCGACTTGTTAGATTTGCAGTCCAATATTAAATCATATTGTAAATCATTTTCGGTAAAATTTACTTTTTTGAAATCAATTACATAGTCAAAACCAATTGATTTCATCATTTCGAGTTTTTCACCAGAGTCAACACCTGTTACTTCACAATCATATAGTTTAGCTAATTGAAGTCCAAATGTTCCAACACCTCCTGCTGCTCCATTTATTAAGATTTTCTGTCCGTGTCTAATGTCTCCTTTATCTTGAAGAGCTTGTAATGCTAATAAAGATGCATGCGGAATGGCTGCAGCCTCTTCAAAACTAATTTCATTAGGTTTCTTTATGATTGCCTTTTCGTTAATACTTATATATTCAGCAAAACTCCCAAAACCATATGTTGAGATGTCTCCATAAACTGCATCTCCAACTTTCATTTTTTGTACATTTGAGCCTACAGCGTCTATTATACCTGACAATTCCATTCCTGGTATGGGATATTTTGGTTTAAAAAATCCAAACATTAAACGTAACAAGAATGGCTTACCTCTAATAAGACCCCAGTCATAGTCATTCACAGCAGTAAAGTGAATTTTTATCAGAACTTCATTGTTTTTGGGAATAGGCTTTTCTACTTCTCGTATTTCAAGAACCTTTTCAGGTAATCCATATTTTTCAAAAATAACAGCTTTCATTTCTTCTTTTTAATAACACACAATGAAGTGGTATATTTCGCAAAGGTTTTAGATTGTAGTAGAAATTCTAATTCATGATTCGGGTTTAAGCAATTAATGCACTCCAATGTTCAATAGCTTTAATTATGTAAAAAATTAGAAATACAAAACTAACTACAAATTTAATAGTTGCAGAAGCTAAAAACCCTAAAAAAGAACCAAAAGCTGCTTTTATTGCTCTTGAGGTATCTTTACTATCATGTATCAATTCTCCTACAAAAGCACCCACAAAAGCACCAATGATAAATCCTAATGGAATAGGTGATAAAAGCCCGATAATTAAGCCAAATGTTGTACCTATTACGCCTGCTCTACTGCCTCCAAACTTTTTAGTTCCCATGGCGGGAATAATATAATCTAATACCCAAATAAGCAGGGCAACTCCTAATGTAATTCCTAAAAAAGTCCAATTCATAGGTACGGCATTGGTTAAATGTAATACCAATAAACCTAACCATCCTGTCAAGGGTCCCGGTAATATAGGTAAAAAAGAACCTACCAATCCTAAACCCATGATACAGAACCCGAATATCAATAAAAATATATCCATGTTTTAATTTTGTTTTTAAATCTATACCTCATAAGTATGCTAAATTAAGTTTTTGTTACTTGATTTTTAAACTTTTGCTCTAGTAATATGATTTTTCAACTAAAAACTTAGTTTAAATCAATTATTTAATTACATTTGTATTTTAAAACTAAAAAATTAGTTGAATGAAATCAAAACAATTGACAAAAGCAGAAGAGCAGCTTATGAAAATATTATGGCAATTAGAGCTATGTACTGTAAAAGAAATCATAGCTGAATTACCATCACCAAAACCTGCTTATAATACTGTCTCTACGATAGTTAGAATATTAGAAGACAAAAAATTTGTTTCACATCAACCTTTTGGAAAAGGATATAAATACTTCCCTTTAATAAAAAAAGAGACCTATAGCAATCAAAGTTTACACAAACTAATGGATGGATATTTTGGAGGTTCTTTTAAAAGTATGGTATCCTTTTTTGTAGAAAAAAATGACATTAGTTTACAAGAAATGGAAAGTATATTAAAAGAAATAAACAATAAAGAATCAAAAAATTAATTCATATGCTAGACTACATTATACAGATACTTTTTTTTCAAACACTTTTTTTAGCTGTATATGATCTATTGCTAAAACGTGAAACCTTTTTTCAATGGAATCGTGCTTATTTAATACTTACTTCATTGTTAGCGTATATCATTCCTTTAGTAAAATTTGAAAAAGTACAAAAAATAATACCACAAGAATATATAGTTCAGTTACCCAAAGTTATATTGTCGCCTACCACAACTATTGAACAAACATTTGATTGGTCTTCAATATTATTTACAACTTTACAGTATGTTTTTTGGATAGGAATTATTGTTACTTCTTTATTATTTATAATAAAACTATACAGAATACTCCAATTAGTTTCTAACAATGAAAACGAGGACAAAGGTAATTATCGATTGGTATTTCTAGAAAATGATACCGCTTTTTCATTCTTTAATTATATCTTTTTAGGAAAAACCACAGCTCAACATAACAAAGAACAAATTATTGAGCATGAGTTGGTGCATGTACAACAAAAACATAGTTTAGATCTCATCTTATTTGAATTGCAGCGCATTGTGTGTTGGTTTAATCCGTTTAGTTATTTATATCAAAACAGAATCTCTGAGTTGCATGAATTTATAGCCGATTCAAAAGCTATAAAAGAAACGGATAAAACTACTTATTTCAATAATTTATTAGCCGAAACTTTCGGCGTACACAATATTTCATTCATTAATCTATTTTTTAAACATTCATTAATCAAAAAACGAATCGTTATGTTACACAAAAAACAATCTAAATCTTTATTTAAGTTTAAATACCTACTATTATTACCTTTATTGGCAAGTATGTTAATTTATTCTTCATGTGAAAATGAGGGTTTAGAAAAAAGAAAACTTAATAAGCAAGAATTAGAAAAGTATACCGTTTCAAGCAAGAATCAAGAAACTATTCCAAATTTTAGAACTTCTAAAAAGTATGAATTATTGAGAAATTTTCTAGAAGAAAATTCTGATTATTTAGTTTGGTTAAGCTTTACAAAAGATGGTAGGTTTCTAATAGAAGTTCATCATGAAAATGAAATTCCACCTAAAACCTTTATTAGAACATCTCAAAAATTTAATACAAACAATAATGCAAATATAAACATGTATGTTGATTTTTCAAAGCTCAAAAGTTCAAGTCGAAATTATGATGATTCGGACTGGATACCCTTTGCAGTAATAAAAAAGTCGCCAATTTTCCCCGGTTGTGAAGATGCTTTAGACCAAAAACAATGTTTCCAAGATAAAATTAAAGAACACATACAAAATAACTTTGACATGTCAGTTGCAACTCAATTAGGTTTAGCTTCTGACGAAAAGAAAGTATATGTACAATTTAAGATTGATAAAAATGGTATAATTACAGAAACAAGAGCTCGTGGACCTCATAAAGCGTTAGAAAGAGAAGCTCTAAAAACAATTAAAGGTTTACCTAAAATGCAACCCGGTGAACATAATGGCAAAAAAGTAGGTGTAAAATATACCATCCCTGTTTTTTTAAATACAGATTAAATTTATTCAACTAATGAAAAAGAATCTATTATTCATCATGATATTACTGTTAACTTTTAAAACCGAAGCGCAAACTTCGGTTTTAAAAGCTACAGATAGTATCTTAGAAACTGGTAACTATCAAACTGCATTGGCTGAATTAGAAAAAATTAATGAGCCCTCATCTGAAATTCTTGAAAAAATTGCGAGTATTTACCAAAAAGTAGGGAATAATTCTAAAGCAATAGAATATTATGATAAAGCCTTTGTAATAAAACCTACAGATAAGATAAAAGAACAGTTAGGTAAAAGTTATCAGTCTATTGGTAATCCTGATAAAACCATTGAATTATATAATGAGGTTTTACAAACCAATCCTAATAATTTACTTCTTAAATATAATTTAGCCAAATTGTATATGAGTGAGAAAAAAGTGAAAAAAGCCATTGAACTATTTAATGAACTGAGTAATAAAGATTCGCTCAATCCAAATTACCCCTATCAATTAGGTATAGCTTATGAAAAGTTAGGAAAGTCTGGTTTTGCAAATAGTGCTAATAGTTTTTTAAAAGCTTATAAAATTGATTCATTACACTTAAAGAGTATTTATAATCTTGCCAAATTTTATAGAAAACTAAAATTTAAAGATTCAGCTACACTTTTTATTGATAAAGGATTAAAAATCAATCCAAAAAGCATCAATTTTAATCAGTTAAAAGCCAATGATGCTTTTTTAAATAAAGAGTTTGATTCTGCGTTGGTTTATCTTAAAAAACTGGAAGATCTGAATTTTAAGACCATGTTTACTTATAAAATGTATGGATTGACCTATTTGAATATGAAAAACTATAAAAAGGCAGAAGAATATTTTAAAGTTGCCCAAGGAGAAGATTATAAAGATGCCAGTGTAGCATATAACTTGGGCTTGGTTGAAAAAGGAATGAAAAATTATAAAAAAGCATCCTATTATTTTGCAATGTCAATTTATTATCAAAAACCTAAACTTGATAAAAACTATTATCAATTAGGCTTGATGCAATTAGAACAAAAGGAAATGAAAATAGCCTTGAAGTCTTTTGAAGACGGATATAAGAATAATTGGAAAAATCATCAATTATTATTCCAGCTAGCAATGACATCTGATGATTATTACAAAGACAAAAAAATAGCTTTGCAACACTTTGAAAAATATATTGATTCCTTTTCTGACAGAGATAAAAAGTCAACTTTATACGCTAAACAACGAATTAAAGAAATTAAAAAGAAGTTGTTTATGGATGGTGAAAAGATTGATTAATCTTTTCTTTACAAACAACTTCGAAACCTCAAAATATTTATGAGTAAAATCTGGATTCCTGCCTGCGAAGGAATGACAACATAATTATTTATGAATGAAAAAAGTCTATTAATTTTATTTACCAAAAAATTGTACTTTCGTTGTAATTAGACAACAACCATGTTAAGGCGAATATTAGGTTTCTTTTTTTTACTATTATTTTTAGCTTCCTGCGAATATTTTTCGTCTAATTCATCGACCACTAAAAGTGATTTACAAGTTTTAGATACATTTATTGATTTTACGAAAGTAGATGTTTATCCAATATTTTCTGATTGTGAAAACTTTTCTGAAAATGACAATCAAAAAAAATGTTTCGAACTTACCTTAACTCAAAAACTGTCAGCATCTCTCCAAGAAAACGAATTAAAGGTCAAAGAGCGCGTAAATGACACTACATTGATTGATATCTTGATAGATAATACAGGTAAAGCCAGTGTTGTCAATATAAATTCTCCTGAAAGTATTTTAGATCAATTACCAAAACTAGATACTGTTATTAGGCAAAGTATTGCCAATTTACCTACCATTAAACCTGCAGTAAAAAGAGGCATTTTTGTTAATTCTCAGTATCGATTGGCTGTGATTGTGAAAACTTTGTAATTTAACCCTTCCGCCCTTTGATAAGAGAAGGAGTACTCAAGATAGCAATCTGTTTTTAATGATGAGGTTGCCATATTTTTTTACCCTTCGACTCCGCTCAGGGAGACATTGTTCATTGCGAGTTACAGGAATGACAAGACAAGCTAAAATATTAACTACTTCCTTTTATTTCGTTTATTATAGTTTTTATCACCTCTGGTTTTAGGCTTTTTATATTTTTTTGCTATTTCTCTACGGTAAGAACCTCCTTGATTGATTTTACTATTCTTCTTACTTTTTTCATGAAAAGAAGCCCCGGCAGTTTCTCTATTTTGTCTATGTGGATTGTCTCTTTCAATAATTTTCGGACGTTCTTCAGGTGTTAACTGCTTTGAAACTTCAACTTCACCTGATGGGAAATCAAGCATGGGAATTTTATAAGACATCAATGCCTCTATTGCTTCTTTTGCTTCTTGTTCTTTTTCAGTTGAAAATAATATGGACTTTCCTTCATGCTCTGCTCTACCTGTTCTTCCTATTCGGTGCATATAATTTTCAGGAAAATTAGGAGTGTCAAAATTAAAAACGTGACTAATTTCACTAAGATCTAATCCGCGAGCCATTACATCAGTAGCTACCAAAATTCTATTTTCGCCTTTATCAAATTGTTTGATCGAACGTATTCTATAATTCTGTGTTTTATTTGAATGTATCACACAAATTTCTGAATCATAAACTTCTTTTAATGCTTCAAATAATCTATCTGCGCTCTTTTTATTAGATACAAACACCAATACCTTATGATATGTTTCTTTATCTTTTAATAAAAAGGATAATAAATTGACCTTTGTATAAAAATTTGGTACATTATAACATTGTTGACTTATATTATCTAAGGGAGTACCACTTACAGCAACTGAAATTTTGGTAGGTGCTATAAAATAATCATTAATTAAAGCATCTACATCATCGGTCATGGTAGCCGAAAACATGATATTCTGTCTACGTTCCGGAAGAATTTCAAAAATATTCAGCAATTGAAAACGAAATCCAAGATCAAGCATTACATCAACCTCATCAATTACTAATTTTTGAATTGATTTTAACTTTAAAGCGCGACTTAGTGCAAGATCATAAAACCTCCCAGGAGTTGCGACAATAATATCTGTTCCTTGAGCAATTGCTTGTTTTTGTGTATTGATATTTGTACCTCCATAAACTCCCAATACACGAACATTCAGGTATTTGGCAATCTTTTCTATTTCTTCAACTATTTGCAATACCAGTTCTCGTGTTGGTACCAATATCATCACTCTTGGATTGAGCTGTTTAGAAAACTTTAAATCGCGTAATATAGGTAACATATATGCAAACGTTTTTCCTGTGCCGGTTTGCGCTATTCCCACCATATCTTTACCGGAAAGAATGATAGAAAAAGATTTTTCTTGTATAGGTGTTGGTTGTTGAAAGCCTAAATCATCAAGTGCATAATGCAGTTGTTTTGATAGATTTAATTCTTGAAAGGAACTCATTTATGGTTATTTTGTGCAAAGATAATGTTATTTCTGACTAAAATTTCAATGAAGAATTCTTCCGTTGTGCTGCCTTTAATGATCAGTGCATCATCATAGAATTTATTTTTTAGTGCAGGATAAAAAGAAGAGTATTGAAAAACTAAGAAATAGGTATTTGGTCATGGTAGAAAAGCTTAAATACTTTCAAATATACTATAAGAACCGTATTAACTTTATGTGAACACGGTTTATAATTTATTGTCAAAGACGTTTATTTGTAGAAATGCAATTTCATTCCTTCATGCGAAGAAATAAATCCTAATTTCTCATAAAATTTAATGGCTTCAGGTCTTTTTTTATCTGTTGTTAATTGTAATAGATGAGCACCTCTTTCTTTAGCTCGATTTATTGCCCAGTTAAATAATTTTTCACCAAGCCCTTTTCCTCTTATGTCTTCTCTAATTCTCACACCTTCTATTTGAGCTCTAATTCCACCTTGATAGGTTAGATATTGAATAAAACTCAATTGTAATGTCCCAACAATTTCCTTACTTTCATCTTCAATAACAATCAATTCCTGATTGAGGTCTTTATCAATATTAGTAAAGGCTTGATAATACTTTTCAGGCAAAGGCTCTTTATATTCCTCTCGTAAACTTCCTAATTCATCGTTTGCAATCATTTTAACAATAAACCGAACATCATCTTTTGTTGCTTTTCTGAATGTTATTTCCATTGTTTATTGTTTAAAAATATAGTGATAGGATTACTCAAAGTAATCCTATCACTTAAAATTTACTGTTCTAAAAACGGATATTTATAATCTGTTGGAGGCACAAATGTTTCTTTAATAGTTCGATTTGATACCCAACGTAATAAATTCCATACAGAACCTGCTTTATCATTGGTGCCTGAACCTCTGGCACCACCAAACGGTTGTTGTCCAACTACGGCACCTGTTGGTTTGTCATTGATATAGAAATTACCGGCAGCATTTTCTAGGGCATTTGTTGCATAATCTATAATATAACGGTCTCCACTAAAAATAGCGCCTGTTAATGCGTATTCTGAAGTTTGGTCAACAGTTTTTAATGATTCTTTCCAATTAGCATCTTCATAGACATAAATGGTAATTACAGGGCCGAATAATTCGGTACACATCGTTGTATATTTCGGATCTTTTGCTAAAATTACCGTAGGTTCAATAAAATAACCTTTCGATTTATCATGTTTACCTCCCACAATAATTTCAGCATCTTTATCGGCTTTAGCTTGATCTATATAGCTAGAAATTTTATCAAAAGAAGCTTCGTGTATTACAGCATTTACAAAATTAGAAGTGTCATCCGGACTGCCTACTTTTATGGATTTTACTTGCTCAATTACATATTTTTTAACGTCTGCCCACAAACTTTTAGGAATATAAGCTCTTGATGCCGCCGAACATTTTTGCCCTTGATATTCAAAAGCTCCCCTTGAAATGGCTGTGGCGACCTGCTTAGCATCCGCAGAAGCGTGAACCCAAATAAAATCTTTACCACCTGTTTCACCTACAATACGAGGATAGGTTTTATAAGTGTTGATATTTTCGCCGATTTGTTTCCATAATAGTTTAAATATATGTGTAGAACCGGTAAAATGCAAACCGGAAAAATCTGGGTGATTTAAAATAGTATCACTTATCATAACAGGATCTCCATATACTACATTTATAACGCCATCTGGCACGCCTGCTTCTTTAAACAGATCAACAATAACTTGAGCAGAATACACTTGACTGTCTGATGGTTTCCAAATACATACATTACCCATCATTACTGGTGCTGCACATAAATTGGCTGCAATAGACGTAAAGTTAAATGGCGTAATGGCATAAACAAAACCCTCTAAGGGTCTGTATTCCATTCTATTCCAAATCCCAGGACTTGAAATAGGTTGATTTGCATAGATTTCAGTCATAAATTCAACATTAAATCTAAAGAAATCTATCATTTCACAAGTAGCATCAATTTCAGCTTGCATTACGTTTTTAGATTGTGCAATCATGGTTGCGGCATTCATTCTTGCTCGATAAGGACCAGCTAATAATTCGGCAGCTTTTAAAAAGATAGCAGCTCGGTGTTCCCATGAAGTCTTTGACCAAGCTTCACGAGCTTCTAAAGCATTTTCAATTGCTTGCTTTACATGTTTCTTTTCAGCTTTATGATAATTACCAACAGTATGTTTATGATCATGAGGTGGATGAATAGCAACCGTATTATCGGTTCTAATTTCTTTGCCTCCAATATAAAAAGGAATATCAACTTTCTCGTTGTACATTTTTTTATAAGTAGCCAATAGTTCTTTACGTTCAGAGCTATTTGGTGCATACGATTTTACAGGTTCGTTAACTGGTTTAGGTACATTATAAAATCCTGTTGCCATTTAATTAAATTTTTTATTTAATTATACCGAACTAGATTCGGTATCTTTTGGTTTTTCTATTAAATTTGTAAGAACAAAGTTACAATTTATTTGTAAATTTTTGATGGTAGTTTTGTCAAACAATTACACAAATAAACGGTTCAATAAATAAACATTTTTATGTGTACAGTAACCTATTTGCCATTAAATACATCAGACTTTATACTAACTTCAAGTAGAGATGTTCCGTTTGCTCGGAAAAAAGCGTTACATCCTAAAAAATATATAGAAGATGGTGTTGAAATTTACTATCCTAAAGACGGTAAAGCCGGCGGAACATGGATAGGCACAAGCTCAAAAAAAAGATTGATCTGTTTGTTAAATGGCGGATTTGAATACCATCCTTCTAAATCATCCTATAAAAAAAGTAGAGGACTAATTGTTAAAGAATTATTGAAAGTTAATGATATCCGAAAAGGATTAAATGCTATTGATTTAATTGATGTTGAACAGTTTATTTTAATTATTGTTGACTGGAATACTACATTAGAATTGATAGAGTTTGTTTGGGATGGTCAAAAAAAACATATTAAAATATTACCTCAAAAACCACATATTTGGTCGTCTTCTACTTTGTACGATAACAGTATTAAACAAATGAGAAAAGACTGGTTTATTGATTGGCAAAAGGAGAATGAATTTTCACAAGAAAAAATATTAGAGTTTCATCATCATGCCGGTATTGGCGATTCTAATATAGATCTGATTATGGATAGAGGTATGGGAGGTACCGTTAGTATTACATCCATTAAAAGAGAGAATGGCTATATTATTATGAGTTATGAAAGTTTTTTTGATAAAAAAATATCAGTATTAAAATTTATGGGTCATTGACACAAATTTAGTACAAAAGAAAAGAGATAATACTGAGTATTACAAAGCCAAAGGTTGCTATTACTGCAAATGAAAAATTTGCTATTAAATACTTGAATATAGTTTTACCCCAACCTTGTTTATAGAAAAGTTTCATTGCTAGTAATAAATATAAAGCAAATAACCCTAAAGCAATAAACACTAATTTCTCAGAACCACTTTTCTTAAAAAAGTTAATGATAACAAAAAGTAGCATCAATAAAAAGAATACGGTTTGTGTATAAAAAATAAAAACCATATGCTCCATATACGTATATTTTCTTCTGATATAAATGAGCTTTAGAAATAAAGCAAAAACAGGTAAGAATATAAATATTGTAAAAGAGAGTCCTGAAATCATTTTATCGGAAAAACCTTTTGCATCATCGTCTATCATTTCCTGTGTGCTTTTTGCTTTATCGTAATAAAACCGATTCCAAAATATATTTTTATACCCTAGGTTATCAAGTGCCTCTTTGGTACTTAATTCTTTGTTTTTTCTGTGAAATTTCCAGAAATCACCAATTTTTTTATTGGCTGAATTGAAAAAGAGGCTTCCATTTCTTATCGTGTCATTAGAGATTTTATCGGTTATACTATCTAATTCAAGATTATTAGCTTTTAATGTAGAGTCTACATTAATGGTTGTTTTTTTATCAACTTCATAAAGAGCGGCATCAATAATAGAATCTTTTTCTGCTTTAGTTAAATTTTCATCATTACCAATATTGAAGTTGATAAATGGTTTTTTTGAAGAGCTATCATCATTATATCGATTGATAGTATTTAATAATCCATAAACTAAAAAGAAAACTAACGAAACGGTTAAATAGATACGAAACGGATTTACAAATTTTTTACGTTTGCCAGAAATGAATTCGTAAGCAATTTTGCCAGGTTTTAAAATTAAAGGAAATACTGTTCTCCATAAACGAGAATCGTATGAAAATAGATCTCCGAAAAATTCATCTATAAATAACTTAAAATTAAGTTGATTAATGTTATTTCGCTGTCCACATTCGGGGCAAAAATTTTCGTTCCCTTCAAGAGTTAGATTACAATTCAGACAAGAATTACCTCTTTCTCTAGCAGGTAGGGTTTCTTTATTCTTCTTTTTAAACAATGATAACATCGCTTAAAAATAGTTTATTTTTGTAACTATTTAGTCAAATTAGGTAAAAAATGATTATCCTCAAAAGCATTATGGATATTTAACAGTATTTTTGTTGATTTTTCATTTTTAAAACCCAAAATGAATAAGACAATATTAAGTAATCCCCTTTTTCAGGGATGCAATTTTCACAGTTTTAAGGGGTTTGTATTTCTGAAATATGGCGCATATTTGTATTGTTAACAGATAAAGAAAAAGTTATTACTTATAGAAAATTTAATCAATTATGAATAATAAAACAATTGCAATACTGATTTTTAGTATGCTAACCATTTATACATACGCACAAGAAAAAAGAGAGAATTGGGATAATGGCAATTTAAAAAGTGTAACCAATCATAAAGATGGTGAAAAAAATGGAATGTGGAAGACTTATTACGAGAATGGAGTACTGAAAGAATATGGAAATTACGATAATGGGAAAAAACATGGAACATGGAAAGAATATTATTTTAATGGAGAAACAAAAAGAGTTAGACAATTCAATGATGATGTTTTGTCAAGATATATGTCATACTACATTAATGGCAATCTACTAGTTACAGGTGTTTTTGATGAAAATGAAAAAAAACATGGTAATTGGCAACAGTTCTATGAAAACAGAGAGTTAAAACTTAATGGAGATTATCAACACGGAAAAAAACATGGAGCATGGAAATATTATAATTCTTATGGTGTTATTTATAAAGTACAGAATTATGAAGATGGAGTTGAAATGAGTAAATGGGAGACAAATTACGATGCCGGAGATGAGTCGATAACTAGAGATAGTAGATATAATGGTAATAAGCTTGACGGTGAGTGGAAATTTTATAATGAAAATGGGAAATGTATAGAAAGAGGAAATTATAAGAATGATAAAAAGGACGGCAAATGGAAATATCACTATGCCAATGGTCAAATAAAGAAAGTTCAATTAATGGATGAAGGGAAACTGATGGAAGTGTTATCGTATTTTGATAGCAAAGGAGATTCTTTAGATAAAGGAACATTAAAAAATGGTAATGGAACGGTAAAAAATTACAATTCAGAAGGTATAGTTACTGTTGTAGAATATGTGAGTGGGGAGGTAATTGATTGGGATAATTCCATGACATTGAATTCTTTGGCATGGAATGTCTATGAAAATGAAAGTGACAATGAAAAATTAATAAATGCTGTAAAGTGGGTAAAGCGCTCTATAGAATTAGATAAAAATTATTATAATTCTGATACTTATGCAGCTTTATTATACAAAACGGGAAACTATAAAGAAGCATTAATAATTGCCCAAGAAGCAATAGAGATTGCAAAAAAAACTGATATTGATTTTAGTGTTACAACGAAACTCATTAAAGATATAAATATTAAGCTAAAAAAACCAATTAAAAAAAGGGATTGAGTAATTTACTTTAAAAAGTACGTTATATTCATTATTCTTGTGAAGAATTTATTACTATGGTTAAAAAAGGAATTACTATTATTTTTTTAAGTTTTTTACTGCTATTGACAGGTTGTTTTGAAATTGTTGAAGAGGTAAGTTTCAATAAAGATGGTTCAGGTCATGTTACACTTACATTAAACTTAAGTAGAAGTAAAACTAAATTGAATTCTATGATGCTACTTGACAGTATCAATAATTACAAAGTACCATCTGAAGTTGAAATACAACAACATTTTACTGAGATTACCAATACTATTAAAGAAACTAAAGGAATTTCTAATGTAACTAATTCTTTAAATTTCAAAGAATTTATTTATACTATTTCTTGTGACTTTACTTCTGTTGAAGCCTTAAATATGGTTATTTCAAACTTTAGTTCTAAAAGTGAAGCTGAAAAAATAAAACAGTATAAACATTTTAGTTTTGATAAAGACAAACATAAGTTTACAAGAAATTATCATTATGATTTAGCTAAAGAATTCAATAAAACAAAAATGGCTGATCGAAAGATATTTGAAAATGCAACATTCACCACGATATATCGTTTTACAGATCCTATTATATCATCTAAAAATACCACAGCTAAAATTTCAGGAAATAAAAAAGCAATTTTTCTAAAAGTAAATGCTCAAGATATTATTACAAACAAAAATTCCATCAAAAATCAAATTCAATTACAAGATTAAAATACTATGAAAAAATTATTCTTCTTAATTTCCTTATGTACATCATTTATTAGTGTTGCACAAAACCTTGAAAGTAAAATACCTAGCAATGCTCAAGCTGTAATTTCAGTTAACGGAAATCGTTTACTAGAACTCATGTCAATAGCTGAGTTCGATCAATTAAATATTGCAAAAGAACTCTTTAAAAATGCAAATAAAAGTACCGACTCTACTGCTAAAATAGCAAGCTTAAAAGATTTTGGATTTAAAACAAACTCTAAAACCTATTATTTCTACCAAACAACTGATAGTATTAATTATCATCATTTTATCATAAAGCTAAATGATAAAAATTTATTTGAAGGATTATTGTCAAAATCAGAAACAGATGAAATTGAAAGGAACGATGCTACAAACATTTTAACTCAATACAGCAATATTACTGTTTGGAATGACAATATGCTTCTTTTTACTAAGTTTGATGGTTCTTATCAATACTTTGAAAAAAATGAAGAGCGTTTTTTAAAACAAGCAGAAAATGAAGATGAAAGCATCTATAGTATTGAAAAAAGGCTTACCAAGACTTGGACAAAAAATCATGCATTAGCAATTTTTAATAATAAATCTACGAAATCAATCTTAACGAATAGCAGCTATACAAAAAGAAAAGATGAAAAAGCAGTAGCTTCTTTTTGGATTGATAATTATGGTGAATTGATTGAAACTGCTATGTTATATAGTTTAAGGTCATTATTTATGCCTCCTGATACTCAATCCTATAAAAACAGATATGGAGTTGACGATGTTTGGGGTAATTTTTACCTTGAAGATGATGCTGTACGTTTAACCGCCAGTATGGAAATTAACGAGGAATGGAGAAGCATTTATAAAAAAATGTACAGATCAAAAATAGGTAATGAGTTCTTTCAGTATTTTGACCAAGATAACGTATTAGGATACGCCAGTATTTCTTTTAATATGCAAGGCACACTAGAAGAATATCCTAATATTGTTTCAAATATTTATAGTGGAATGATGCCAAAATACAAAGAAGAAATTGAAGTTGCTGCTGAAGTAACTTCTGTCTTATTAGACGAAAAAGCTATAGGCAATGCAATTACCGGGAATATGCTTTATATATTGAATGATATAAGTGAAAAAGAAGTGACTTATACCTCTTATGAATATGATGATGACTATAAAAAAACAGAAGTTACTAAGACTAAAACAGAAACTATCCCTGACTTTACGGTTATGATAGGTTCAAAAAACAAAAAACTATTAGACAAACTTATTCGTTTAGGAGCCAAGCATAAATTAGTAAACCCTCAAGCTAAATATTTTAAGGTTAAAAAAGAGGATAACATTCCTTTTGACCTATTTTTTGTTGTAAAAAATAATATTGCCTTTTTAACGAGTTCAGAAAAACAAATTAAGGATATTGTTAACGATAAGGTTAATTCTAATTCAGGAAAGCATAAAAAGATGATGCGAAAAAATATTTCTGTATTCTATGCAAATGGGAAAAAAATAATGCATAAAATTCCTAAATCTATATTAAGCAAAAACGAAATGGAAATTTACAACCTTGCGAAAGATAATTTGAGTGAAGCTTACCTTACAATTTCAAAAATGAAAGGAAATAAAGTGCATATGGAATTAAAAATGGATACACCTACCAATCATAAAAATTCTTTAAAATATTTCTTAAGCTTTTTTTGAACTATTTGTTAGATAAATGAAAAAAAAACGTGTTTATATTTTTATTGGTATTGGCATTTTATTGATGCTTCTTTATTTATTTAGATATAAACAAGATTCAACTTTTATCAACAGAATTCCTAATTCTGCAACGGCAATTATCAATATAAACACTCGGCAGCTAGAGCATCATATAGTATTTGATTTTCTAAAGCACCCTATTACCTATTTGAAGTCTGAAACAACAGCAAGAGACAGTATTAAAAAACCGAAATTTTCATTAACCAAGGGTATTGAAATCCCTAAAAACATCTTATTTTTCACTAATAACTCCACTTTGAAAAAAGCTTGGTATAGTAGTGTTTTTGAAATGAGTAACCCTGAAGAACTATCACGTTATCTATTAACTAAAAATTTTAAAAAGAATAACACTATTTATAGCAAAGACAATTTTGTTTTTGCACTAAAAGACAAGCAACTAATCATCGCTATTACTTAT
Source organism: Flavobacteriaceae bacterium (assembly GCA_021648445.1). Taxonomy (GTDB): domain Bacteria; phylum Bacteroidota; class Bacteroidia; order Flavobacteriales; family Flavobacteriaceae; genus Aureibaculum. Next base: position 1,041 of record JAKISU010000046.1, on the reverse strand, counting down.
GATAAAAAATCTAACATTACCGAGGCAATTCAAACTATTTTTAATGAAAAGGATTTTCTGAATGACGGATCTCCTCTATTAAAACCAATACTTGAAAATGCCAGTGATATTTGTTTAACAACTACAAATCATGATTTTTTTGAAGCCAATTTTAAAGATGGAATGTTTAAGATACAAGGAAAAGCAAATCCTAATTTTGATCTTTTTATTTCTACTATGCAACCTGAATTTACTCAAAATTCATTGGCTTTTATTACAGGAAAAATTAACAAAACACATGTGTTATTTAAAAACAGTTTACAAATAATTAATCAATCTAAATTTAATAAGATTACACATTTATCTTTAGATTCAATTACAGATCAATGGAGCGGTACTTTTAGTTTTAATTTAAAATCAATAAAAAGTAAAACAGATACTATTATCACCTATAATTATGATGATGATTTTAATAAGGTTGAAATAAAATCGACTCAAAAATTAATAATTCCTGAATTAGAGTTTGAGTTAAAATCAGAAAAAGACTCAATTTTGTATAATTATTTTTTACAAGAAAATGCCATTCAAGTAATTGAAAATGAAACACTTTTTGTAGCTTTTCCTTTATATAAACTATACGCGCATCCCACAAAAAGAAGTGTGATAATTTCGGATAAAAAAGGCGTCGCTTCAATTCCCGTTAAGGAGAGTGTCTTTAAGTTAAAAGGATACTTTAATATTGAGGAATATATACAAAATCAATTAGATTTCATATCCTTACCATCCGAGAATGAACATATAAAGTTACTCAAAGAAACTTCATTTCAGTTATCAAACAAGAATAAATTGTCAGTAAAGGTAAATTTGAAAAACGCCAATCGTAATTTTTTAGGGCAACTTATAAAACCGTAACTTTTTAAAACCTGAGTTCGACCTAAGTTAATCAATGTTCGATGCACCTTTTATTTACCAAATATAACAGTTGTTTACCTTTGTTGTTTTTAATAAAAGGGATAGAAAAATCAAACCTTTTAATTCATTGGTGCTTTAAAGCCCATACGT
>JAKISU010000045.1 GCA_021648445.1 Flavobacteriaceae bacterium | reverse complement strand
TTAAAAATCAAAGCTATATGAAGCAGATAATCACAGCAAGCTTAGAAAACACCAACGCAAGAAATGAGTATTTATATACAATTGAGCATCTTTACAAAGAAAACAACGCTATATTAGACTAAAGCCTAGTATAATTATCTTTTTGTACATAAACATTCCGTTTTTACAATTAGACAACGTTTTTAGAAGATGGTTTAGTGTATTTTTATAGATAGATCTCATTAACATCAAAATAAAATTAGGTCAACTCGAGTACGAGTACGAAAATAACGATAAAAGTCTAAAGGAGGTCTCGACTGCGCTCGACCAGACTGATAACTATAGGGCACCTCTATTAATTCATTTCTTTCAAAAAACAATTAGAATAAATGATATGCAAGGTACATTTTTTTTGGAATAGCCTTAGCTATTTCAAAAAAAATTACTGAAGCAGATTGTTTGTTATCATTGTTCCCAAAGGGTTTTCAGAGCTTTCCTTATACTTCATAAAATTCACTTGCATTATCTAGATAGTGCTTCATAAATTTTATTCGTCTAAGAAAAGCTCTGAAAATTTTGATGCGAATGAATTAATAGAGATGCCCTATAAGAATATGAAGATATCTACTGACCTCTATAAATTTATATTCCAAGCAGAATTAGCTAAAGTTTAAAATGATTCATCAACATTTTTTCATAGACTTTATCGGGAAGGATACGTTTCAATACGATTGAGAATTTCTGCATAAAATCGCCTACTTTATAATGAATTTTAGGTTTTGAAGTATTTATTATCTTATAAATAGCAGTTGCCATTTGAATAGGATCGCCTCCACTATCAACATGTGCATCCATCAAGTCAAGGTTTTGCTGATAGGTTTCTTTATACGGAGAATCTTCAAAAACAGGAGTATGATACCTGCCTGACGCTATATTGGTAGCAAAATCACCCGGAGCAACATTAGTGACTTCAATCCCAAAGCTTTTTACTTCCATACGAATGGCTTCAGTAGCTATTTCTAAAGCACCTTTGGTAGCAGAATATATTCCCCGAAAGGGTAAACCCATATAACCGGCAATAGAGGTGATATTAATGATCAATCCGTTTTTTTGTTGTCGCATTTGGGGCAATACAGCTTTCATCACATCAATAGCACCAAAAAAATTAGTGTCGAATACTTTACGCATTTCAGCAGTAGGTGTATCTTCTATAGACCCGGTAATGCCCATACCCGCATTATTAACAAGCACATCTAATCTACCTTCATTTGTAATTACAGTTTCAATTGCTTTACGGATAGAATCTATATCATTTACATCTAAAGCAACCAATTTAAATGGATGATTTGTTATCTTTTTCGGATCTCTACTGGTGCCATATACAATAAACCCCCTATGGTTTAAGGATTCACCAACAGACTTGCCGATTCCCGAAGAGCCTCCGGTAATTAAAACAACTTTAGACATTATTCTTATTAAAAGGTTTAAAATTAAAGGATTCAATGAATAAACAAATCAAAAATACACTATTTGGAATAATCTGTAACAAAATATTAGTCTGAAGTACTAATGAAGTGAAATTAGAAAGGTTTAGGATGGGATCCCGATAGTCATCGGGATTATTAAACTATTTTGAAAAAATAGTTTAATAAAAATGGGCAAGCGACCTACATCACACCGCTACGACCTAATACCTTTGCTGCATTCCTGCCCTGGAGGATTCAAAGGGAGCTGGTTGTGTAGGACTTGCCCGCGCAAAAATACAACCTATTTCTAATTTTCCTATTGTTTTTGTGAAATTTTTAGACTTAAAATTTCATAAAAAGCAATCAACTAATAGTTAATTAATTATATTTGTTTAACCTTACTAAAAACAACAAAAATGGAAGATCAACAAAAACCAACAAAAAAAATTGCATTGAATTATGGATTAATTTTAGGATTTACTTTAATTCTAATTGGAGTTATTAACTATGCAATGGGTAATGCTTATGAACAAGATTGGAAAATAGGCGTAATAAGTTATGTTATTATGGCTTTTATTCTTTTTATAGGCATTAAAAAATATAAAGAAGTAAATGGAGGGTTTTTATCTCTGGGTCAGGGATTAAAAACCGGTATTGGTATCGCTTTAATTGGTGCAGTTATTAGTATTATTTACACCATTATCTTCATGACAGTTATTGAACCTGATTTTATAGATAAGACTATGGAAGTGTCTCGTCAAAAACTATTGGAAAACCCTAATTTAAGTGAAGAGCAAATTGAGGCTCAAATTGAAATGTCAAGAAAATTCTCATCCCCAGCAATTTTTGCTGCATTTGGATTAATTTGGTTATTGTTTTTAGGATTTGTTTTTTCAATGATTTCATCTTTAATCATGAAAAAAAGTGAAGAAAATCAATATTAGTAAACTAAAATATGGATATATCAGTAGTCATTCCACTACTTAATGAAGAGGAGTCTTTAACAGAATTACATGATTGGATTGCAAAAGTTATGCAATCCAATCAGTTTTTATATGAAATTGTTTTCATTGATGATGGTAGTACAGATAATTCATGGCAAGTTATTTCAACACTATCTCAACAAAACAGTTCTGTAAAAGGAATTAAATTTCAAAAAAATTATGGTAAATCACAAGCCTTGAATGCAGGCTTTAAAATTGTAAAAGGAGATGTAGTTATTACTATGGATGCTGATCTTCAAGACAGTCCTGATGAAATTCCCGATTTATACAAACTTATTGCTAATGATGATTTTGATCTTATTTCAGGATGGAAAAAGAAACGTTTTGATTCTAAAATTAGGAAAAATTTACCCTCAAAATTATTTAACTTAGCAGCTCGTAAGACTTCAGGCTTGCATCTACACGATTTTAATTGCGGACTCAAAGCCTATAAAAATGAAGTTGTTAAAAATGTTGATGTTTATGGTGAAATGCATCGTTATATACCTGTATTAGCAAAAAATCAAGGCTATAATAAAATTGATGAAAAAGTTGTACAACATCAAGCACGTAAATACGGAACAACAAAATTTGGTATGAATAGATTTGTAAACGGATTTTTAGATTTAATTACTATTTGGTTTTTATCAAAGTTTGGTAAGCGCCCAATGCATTTATTTGGGTTATTGGGAAGTTTTATGTTCTTTATAGGCTTGTGTTTTGCATTGTATTTGGGTATTGATAAATTGTTTATCAATCCTACCGGGAGATTACTTACTCAAAGACCCCAATTTTACATTTCGTTAATAGCTATGATTATTGGTACTCAGTTATTCTTAGCAGGATTTATAGGAGAACTTATTCTACGAAGCAAACGCGATAATGACAACTATAAAATTAGCGATAAGGTAAATTTATGATATAGATATAAAAAATAGACTCAAGGATCAGGAATCAAGAGTATCCTGTGTTATGTGCTAATATTTTAAATTATTCTTTCAATACTGAAGACTACTAAAAAATTTCTTGAAACCGACTATCCCCGAGGCTTCGCCCGTGCCGGTAGGACGGGCAAGCCGTCGGAGAATTCTTTTGATTAAAGAACATTTTTCAATCATCTAATCATCTAACTTTTTAATCATTAATCATTATCTTTGCCTAAAATCAGCTCTATGAATAAAGAAGAAATGATACAAAAAGCCAAATTATGGCTACAACAACCTTTTGATACTGAAACTCAAGAAAAAGTACAAGAATTAATAAGCGAAAATTCAGACACTTTAATAGATAGCTTCTATAAAGACATGGAATTTGGTACCGGAGGTATGCGCGGTATTATGGGTGTAGGTACGAATCGAATTAATAAATACACCTTAGGAAGGTCAACACAAGGTCTTGCTAATTATTTACATAAAACATTTCCTCAAAAAAAGTTAAAAGTTGCTATCGCCTTTGATTGCAGACATAATAGTAAATCATTTGCTAAACTAGTAGCTGATGTATTAACAGCTAATAAAATTGAAGTCTTTTTATTTGAAGATCTACGCCCTACACCTGAGTTATCTTTTTCGGTACGTCACTTAGGTTGTGATGCAGGTATTGTATTGACCGCTTCGCATAATCCGCCGGAATATAATGGTTATAAAGTATATTGGAATGATGGCGGACAGATAGTACCACCACACGACAGTGGAATTATTGCTGAAGTTAATGCGGTAGATTTTGAAGAAATAAAATTTACTGAAAATTCTAATTTATTAACTTATATAGGTGCAGATGTTGACAAGGTATTTATAGATGCCTGTGTAAAAAATGGTAGTTTTAATACACCTAATAAAGAGAATTTAAAAATTGTATTTACCTCATTGCATGGTACTTCTATCGTATCTATTCCTGAAACATTGTTTAAAGCCGGATATACAGATGTACATATTGTTGAAGAACAACGTGTGCCTAATGGCGATTTTCCAACGGTAAAATCTCCAAATCCTGAAGAACCGGCAGCATTAAAAATGGCTACTGATCTAGCTGAAAAAATAGGTGCTGATATTGTTATTGGTACAGATCCCGATTCTGACAGATTGGGTATTGCAGTTCGCGATACTGATGGCAAGATAAAACTCTTGAACGGAAATCAAACAATGAGTGCCATGACCAATTACCTCATAAAACAATGGCATCAAAGTGGCAGACTCAACGGGAATCAATTTGTGGGCTCTACTATTGTTTCAACCAATTTGGTCAATGATATTGCCAAAAGTTATAATGTTGAAACTAAAGTTGGCTTGACAGGCTTTAAATGGATTGCCAAAATGATTCGTGATTTTGAACAGCTTGATTTTATTGGTGGTGGTGAAGAAAGTTTTGGGTATATGGTGGGCGATTTTATTCGTGATAAAGATGCCGTTACAGCTACTTTGTTGGCCTGTGAAATTGCCTTAGATGCAAAAAATAACAATTCAACTTTTTACAAAGAATTATTAAATCTATATACTAAGCATAATTTCTATAAAGAACACTTAATTTCTATAGTAAAAAAAGGCATTGATGGGGCTCAGCAGATCAAACAAATGATGATCGATCTAAGAAAAGATCCTGTTAAAGTAATTGATGGTTCGCCTGTTGAATATCTATACGATTATCAATCATCAGTTTGCCAAAACCTGTTAACCGGTGAAAAAACTGACATAAAGATACCTAAATCTAACGTTTTGATCTATCAAACTGTTGATGGCACTAAAGTTGCTGCAAGACCAAGTGGAACAGAACCTAAAATAAAATTCTATTTTAGTGTAAAGCTTCCTTTAGAAAAAATGGAAGAGGTAATTGTTGTAGAAAAATTACTAGATCAAAAAATTGAACGGATTATTACCGAACTTAAATTGAATTAATGGGGCATTTTAGAAATATTTTACGATATGCAAAACCATATAAATTATATGCCCTTGGTCATATTATATCTAACATTTTTTTTGCTTTATTTGGCACTTTATCATTTGTGGCTTTAAAGCCAATGTTAGATGTAATTTTTGGAAAAGAAAAACCAGCTCCTTCAGAAAAACCAATTTTCACAAGCTTATTAGAAATAGGTGAGTTCACTGAAAACTACCTAGCTTATCAAATGAATGAATTTACCGGTGGCGATAATTCTAAAGCTCTCGTATTTGTTGTAGTGTTGATTATTGTTATGTTCTTATTAAAAAACATAGCTGGTTACCTAGCTAATTATTTTTTAGTATTCTTACGAAATGGTGTTATAAGAGATCTTAGAAATCAGGTTTATAAAAAAACTATAGAATTGCCACTTTCATACTTTTCAGAAAAACGAAAAGGTGATATTCTTGCGAGGGTTACTAGTGATGTTTTAGATTTACAATATTCATTCTTATCGGTGTTAGAAATTATTATAAGAGAGCCATTAACTATTCTTTTCACACTAGTAGCAATGCTTATAATAAGCCCTCAACTCACTTTATTCATCTTTATTTTTATCCCAATAATGGGAATCATTATATCCAGAATAGGTAAAAGCTTAAAACGTAAATCTGACAGGGTTCAAAAAGAACAAGGCACATTTTTATCAACCTTAGAAGAAACCTTAACAGGCTTACGAATTATCAAAGGATTTAATGCTGAAGACAAATTCAATAAAAAATTTCAAGAATCTACTTCTCGTTTTTATAATTTTTCAAATAAATTAGCAAACCGTCAAAATTTAGCATCTCCCACTAGTGAGTTTTTAGGTATTTGTATGATAGCAGTTATTTTATGGTATGGAGGGAATTTAGTTCTTAGCGGAAATACATCTTCAGGGTTAGATGGTAGTACTTTCCTTGTATTCATGGGACTAGCATATAATATATTAACACCGGCAAAAGCTATTTCAAGAGGTGTTTATAGTATTAAAAAAGGTGGAGCAGCCGCGGAAAGAATTCAAGAAATTATTGATACTGAGAATCCGTTAAAAGACAAAGAAAATGCCATAGAAAAACAAGATTTTGATAATGAAATTTCATTTGATAACATCTCTTTCAAATATAAAGATGAATATGTTTTAAAAGATTTTTCATTAACGATCCCAAAAGGAGGAACCGTAGCTCTTGTAGGACAATCTGGTAGTGGTAAATCAACTATCGCTAATTTGATTACACGTTTTTACGATGTAAATAAAGGCAAAATAACCATTGATGGTATAGATATTCGCAATCTAACAATAAAATCTCTCCGTAGTCAATTAGGCATCGTTACACAAGACGCCATACTTTTTAATGATAGTGTCAAGAATAATATGCTTTTAGGTGTCGAAAGTGCGACTGATGAACAAGTAATTGAGGCATTAAAAATTGCCAATGCTTGGGAATTTGTGCGAGAATTACCAAACGGGATTGATACTAATATTGGTGATGGTGGCAATAAATTATCCGGCGGACAAAAACAACGATTGAGTATTGCCAGAGCAGTATTGAAAAATCCGCCAATAATGATCTTAGATGAGGCAACCTCAGCATTAGATACTGAATCTGAACAATTAGTACAAATAGCGTTGGAAAATATGATGAAGAATCGTACTTCAGTAGTTATTGCACATAGGCTCTCTACCATTCAAAAAGCAGATACAATTTTAGTTCTGCAAAAAGGTAATATAATAGAACAAGGTAAACATGATGAGTTATTAGCAAAAAACGGAGTGTATAAAAAACTTGTTGATATGCAATCACTTGCATAATTTACGAATTATGATTTATTCGATTGACGATTAATTCAGTTGTCATTGCGAAGGTTTGCCCTAGCAAATCTGTGGCAATCTCATCAAGATATTTAAAAACATTAATACTAAATGAATATAATTAATAGCCTTCAATGGCGATATGCATGTAAAAAATTTGATGATACTAAAATCGTTCCTGAAAATAAAATAACTATACTAAAAGAGGCTTTTAACTTAACCGCTACCTCATTTGGTTTGCAACCAATTAAAATGGGTATCATTAAGAATAAAGAATTGCAACAACAATTAGTTGCACATTCATTTGGACAACAACAAGTTGGCAATGCTTCACATATATTAGTGCTCTGTATCGATGATGATATTACTTTACAAGACATTGATGATAACTTTGATAGAGAAAAAGCAATACGAGGAACTTCAGAAAAAATAATAGCATCGTTTAGAAAATTTTTAAAGGATAGTTTTTTAAAAAAATCATTAGCAGAAAAACAACAATCGGCAATTTACCAAGCATATATAGCTTTAGGTAATTTAATGACCGTTTGTGCTTTAGAAAAGATTGACTCATGCCCAATGGAAGGGTTTAATACTCAAAAATTTGATGAAATATTAGCATTAGATAAACGAAATTTAAAATCAATATTATTATTACCAATCGGTTATAGAGCTAATGATGATTTTATGAGTAAGCTTAAAAAGGTTAGAAAACCATTAGAAGATGTTGTTATAGAATTTTGAATAGAGAATAGAGAATAGAGAATAGAGAATAGAGAATAGAGAATAGAGAAAAATTAAACTTTGCATGAAACCTAGGGAACATTGCAGATAAAACAAATCAAATAACAATGAACACAGAAATAAGAAATCTAGAACCCAAAGCCCTTTGGAATAATTTTGCAGATCTAAATGCTGTTCCCAGAGCTTCTAAAAAAGAAGAACGTGTCATCAATTTTATGGTAACATTTGGCGAAAAATTAGGTTTAGAAACTACAGTAGATGCTGTTGGCAATGTTATTATCAAAAAACCTGCTACAAAAGGCATGGAAAATAGAAAAACTATTGTGATGCAATCGCATTTAGATATGGTGCATCAAAAAAATAACGATACCGATTTTGATTTTGACACGCAAGGTATTGAAATGTATATTGACGATGGTTGGGTCAAAGCAAAAGGTACTACACTGGGTGCTGATAATGGTCTAGGTGTAGCTACGATTATGAGTATTTTAGAAGCTAATGATATTCCGCACCCTGCAATAGAAGCCTTATTTACAATTGATGAAGAAACCGGTATGACTGGTGCTATGGGCTTAGAAGCAGGTTACCTTAACGGAGAAATTCTATTGAATTTAGATACCGAAGATGATGATGAAATTGGTGTAGGTTGTGCGGGTGGTATTGATATTACAGCCTCGAAATCATATATATCAGAAAAAGCTCCTAAAAATAGTTCAGCCTATAGAATTACAGTAAAAGGATTACAAGGCGGACATTCAGGAATGGATATTCATAAAGATTTTGGTAATGCTAATAAAATGATGAATCGCATATTATTTGCATTGAAAGATATTTCATCTTTAGCAAAAATTGATGGTGGCAGTTTACGAAATGCTATTCCTAGAGAAAGCCATGCAATTATTATTACAGAAAATGCAAAAATATTTGAAGACGAATTCTACAGCATTGCTAAAGATATTATCAATGAATATACCACTATCGAAGAAGAGCTAGAAATAGAATTAGAAGAATGTATTATTCCGGAAAGTGTACTTTCAAAAAAAGATACAGAAACTCTATTAAAGGCAATTTACACTACACATAATGGTGTTTTTAGAATGAGTCCTGATATTGATGGTTTGGTTGAAACCTCAAATAATGTTGCTAGAGTACTGGTATTAGATGGCGAAATAAAAATCTTATGTTTAACTCGAAGTTCAGTAAAATCCGGTAAAATGAATTTAACCTATAACATTTCATCTGGTTTTGAATTGGCAGGTTTTGACGTAGAATTATCAGGATTATATCCCGGTTGGAAACCGAATCCGAATTCACCAATATTGAAAGTGTTAGAGAATACCTATCTAACGCTCTTTAACGAAAAACCCAATGTACTGGCCTGCCATGCCGGATTAGAATGTGGTATTTTAGGTACCAATTATCCTGAAATGGATATGATCTCATTTGGACCTACCATCAAAGGGGCGCATTCGCCTGATGAACGTGCTAATATCAATTCTACCCAAAAATTCTGGAAATATGTATTACAGATCTTAAAAGATATTCCTGTAAAAAACTAAAAACAAAATGCCAATTAAAATTAAATACCTTTTCCTACTTACCATTTTTATCTTTTCAAAAGCAACCGCTCAATCGGTAAAATTTGATAAAAAGGCGTTAATATTCTTAAAATCTGCTAACGAAATTTTGGTTGAATTTGATTATTCTGACTTGACTTTCTCATCAGATAAAAAGCCTGAATCTAACTATCTTGAACATAGGAAGAATAGATTAAATAATTATAAAGATTCTAAAGGGGATAAATGGCTTGAGGGATATACTAAATCAAAAACAAAGCTTTGGAGACAACAATTTATAAAAGTTTTAAATGAGCGATTGCTTAAATCTAAAAAAAAGATAGTCTTTTCTTTAGATGCTCAAAATCCTGATTATAAATTAATCGTAAAAACACAATGGATGTATTTAGGCTATGATATTGGTATATTTGATGAGCCTGCAAAGATAAAGTTAGAGTTTATTTTTGTAACTATAAATGAACCTAAAAAAACACTTTCAACCTTATATATAAAAAGAGCTAGAGGTGTAAATAAAAATATTGAAAATGATGATGAGTTTCCATATCTAAGAAGAGTTGGCAAAGCCTATGAAAAAAGTGCTTTTATGATCTATTTGATTTTAAAGAAGTTTGTAAATTAGGTTTTAGTGGACGACATATCAATAAAATAAAGTTATATGGATGGTAAGAAAAGAAAAAATATACAACTAGATTTAACAGTAGAAATTGTTCAAAAACACCACCAACGATCAGGTGAATTAACAAAAGGTATCGTAAAGAGAATTTTGACCAAATCGTCAAATCATCCTCACGGTATTAAAGTACAGTTACAATCAGGAGAAGTTGGTCGGGTTAAAAATGTTTTAACCTGATAAAATAAAATGTAAACTTCTATTTAAAAATATCTATTGAAACCGAACAACCAATTCTAGTGTTAATCGTCTGCATTGCATAATCAGCAAAAGCTTGAAATGCTAATGTAATTAATTTTTTATCAGATGTTTTTAATAAAATAAGACTTTCAACGTTAATAATTTATAACTGAAAATTAACACAATGAAAAGCTTAAAAAATTTAGCAGTAGTATTTAGTATCACACTATTTTTATTTTCTTGTAGTGACAATGATACTACACCAATTGACACGAGTGCACAGGAGCAAGATCTTATTGGTACATGGTTATTGATAGAAGTTACCCAAGATGGCACAATAGATACTACTTTTGAAGGCATCCCTGTTACTGGTAAAATCACATCCTTTGGTAAAGAAATTGATGCTCAAATTGAGTTTAATGAAAATCCGAATGCCTTTACTGGTTCTGGTGGTTATATAGATGAAATTACTATAACTTTTTTAGGACAATCATTTACTGATGACGTACCTATTTCAATAAACAACTCAGTAAGTCAGGGCACATGGTCATTAGATCAAGGTATTTTAACATTGGGCGAAAACAGCAATCAGCAAACTGTTAACATAACAGAATTAACAGATACTAACCTTAAATTTGAGTTTGACATAGAAGAAACAGGTACTTTACAAGGTTTCACAGGTACTATTAACTCAACTGTAAAAATGACATTTACAAAGCAATAGTTCTTAACTTTAAATAAAGTTTTAATCAAATAACTAAAAGGGGAAATCCCCAAAAATTCCCTTTTTTCGTTTGCCAATAAAATTAGAGTTTGTACTTTTGGCAAAACCAAATAGTACATGAAAAACACTAAATACGTTTTCGTTACCGGAGGCGTAACTTCATCACTTGGCAAGGGCATTATAGCAGCATCTTTAGCAAAATTATTGCAAGAAAGAGGCTACTCTGTTACCATTCAAAAGTTAGACCCATATATTAATATTGATCCGGGAACCTTGAATCCTTACGAACATGGGGAGTGTTATGTAACCAATGATGGTGCTGAAACAGATCTTGATCTTGGTCATTATGAACGTTTTTTAAACATTCCTACATCTCAAGCTAATAATGTAACTACCGGTAGAATTTATCAAGCAGTTATTGACAAAGAACGCAGAGGTGATTTTTTAGGCAAAACCGTTCAGGTTATTCCACATATTACAGATGAAATCAAACATCGTGTTCAAATTTTAGGCAATACCGGTGATTTTGACATTGTGATTACAGAAATTGGTGGTACTGTTGGCGATATTGAATCATTACCTTATGTTGAAGCTGTTCGTCAGTTAAAATGGGAACTTGGTGAAAACAATGCTATTGTTATTCACTTAACATTAGTTCCTTATTTGGCTGCTGCCGGAGAACTTAAAACAAAACCTACACAGCATTCAGTAAAAATGTTAATGCAAAGTGGTGTAAATCCTGATGTTTTAGTTTGTAGAACAGAACGGCATTTATCAGATGGTATCAGAAGAAAATTAGCATTGTTTTGCAATGTACAAAAAGAAGATGTTATAGAGTCTATTGATGCTGATACTATTTATGATGTTCCTAATTTAATGTATAATGAAGGTTTAGATGATGTTGTACTAAAAAAATTAGCATTATCAACTGATAAAAAACCAACATTAAATACTTGGAATAATTTTTTACAAAGACATAAAAATCCAAAACATACTGTAGAAATAGGTTTGATAGGTAAATATGTTGAATTACATGATGCTTATAAATCAATTTCAGAATCCTTCATTCACGCAGGTGCAGTCAATGAAGTAAAAGTAAATATACATTGGATACATTCTGAAAGTTTGACTTCGACTAATGTACCTGATAAATTAAAAAGCCTTCATGGAGTTTTAGTAGCTCCCGGTTTTGGTGAACGTGGTATTGAAGGAAAAATTAAGGCTGTAACTTATGTAAGAGAACATAATATTCCGTTTTTAGGGATCTGTTTAGGAATGCAAATAGCTGTTATTGAATTTGCACGTAACGTGTTGAATTTAAAAAATGCTAACTCAACCGAAATGGACAGCAACACTAAATATTCTGTAATTAGTTTGATGAAGGAACAAAAAAAAATCATTGATAAAGGAGGTACTATGAGGCTTGGTGTATGGGATTGTAAACTGGAGAAAAACTCTAATGTTTATGAAGCTTACCAGACTGAATTAATCAGTGAACGTCATAGACATCGCTATGAATTTAATAATGAATATTTAAAACAATTTACTGAGGCAGGGTTGATAGCAACCGGTGTAAATCCTAAAACTGATTTGGTTGAAATTATTGAATTACCAAGCCATCCTTGGTTTGTAGGTGTACAATACCATCCTGAATACAAAAGTACAGTGTTGAATCCACATCCTTTATTTGTAGCTTTTGTTAAAGCTTGTTTGAAAAGTAAAAATCACACCTTCTAAGAAGGTGGCTTTGGAAAACTCCTAAAAAGGGCAATGAACAATAAGGTTATAAACCGACCTAAGACCTGTCAGGTTTTAATCCCGAAGTCTCGGGACTGACAAAAAATAGGCAAAGCCAAAAGCCTGCCCGCCTACGGAGGGAACATCACCACCAGCTAAGCAGGTTATTTTTTAAGGTAAAATAAAAAATTTCTTGAAATCGACTATCCCCGAGACCCGCCCGTGCCGGTCGGACGGGCAAGCCGTCTGGGTATTCTTTTGTAAAACAAAACTACAATAGCTTTATAATATCTTTAAAATCAGATCGCTCATGATGGTCTGGGTCATAATGTACATAAACTATTTTACCATCTATATCAATTAAATAAGTAGCAGGAACCGGTAATGTATTATTGTTTTCAGCATTATATTCTGTTATTTTTCTTTGTGTAAAACCAAAATAACCGGTAACATTCTGATCATTAACATCAAATGCTACTTTATAATCATTCATTATTTTATTATCTACATCATGTACTATAGAAAAGGTAGCGTCCAGCTTTTTACCGGCTGCAATGGTCTTTTCAACTTTTTCAGGTGTAACCACGATTACTGACAAGCCTTTATTTTGCAAATCTTCCAAATTTTCTTGCAAAGAAGCTAAATGTTTTCTACAATACGGACACCAGTTTCCTCTATAAAATACCACTAATATCTTTTTCTCTTTTAAAATTTCTGTTGAATTTATGACTTTTCCAAATTGATCAACTCCACTAATCAATGGAGCTTTCTCTCCTACTTCTAAATGTTCATTATTTATTTGTGAAAATGAATTCATTGAAATAAAAGCTATTATTAATACAGTTATAAGTTTTTTCATTCTATTTTTTTAGCTTTTATTTTTGCCTCTTCATTTCTATCAATTATATGTTCTGGTCTAGTCCATTTTGGTTTTTCATCTAAACTTTTATATTGAGAATCTTCAGCTTCAACCGTTTCCGGTTGCATTTTTCTGATAAATGGTTTTTGTGGATTAAGTCCTAACATTTTAAACATCTCCATATCCTCATTCACATCAGGATTTGGAGTTGTCAATAATTTATCTCCTGCAAAAATTGAATTTGCTCCTGCAAAGAAGCACATAGCTTGTCCTTCTCTAGTCATGTCTGTTCGTCCTGCAGACAGGCGCACTTGTGTTTCGGGCATTACAATACGAGTTGTTGCAACCATACGAATCATTTCCCAAATTTCAACAGGTTTTTCATTCTCCATTGGTGTTCCTTCAACGGCTACCAAAGCATTAATAGGCACCGATTCCGGCTGTGGGTTCAACGTTGTTAAAGCCACTAACATCCCTGCTCTATCTTCAACTTTTTCTCCCATACCAATAATACCTCCGCTACAAACGGTAACATTCGTTTTGCGTACATTATCAATAGTGTCTAATCTATCTTGATATCCTCTTGTAGAAATTACTTCTTTATAATATTCTTCAGATGAATCTAAATTATGATTATAAGCAAACAAGCCTGCTTCTGCCAAACGATGTGCTTGATTTTCGGTAATCATACCTAGTGTACAACACACTTCCATATCTAGTTTGTTAATGGTACGTACCATTTCCAGTACTTCATCGAATTCTTGTCCGTTCTTTACATTACGCCAAGCAGCACCCATACACACTCTTGAACTCCCAAAAGCTTTTGCTCGTAAAGCTTGTGCTTTTACTTGTTGTACTGTCATTAAATCATTACCTTTAATACTCGTATGATAACGTGCCGCCTGTGGACAATAACCACAATCTTCAGGGCAACCACCGGTTTTTATTGATAATAGAGTAGAAACTTGAACTGTATTTGGGTCATGGTATTTACGGTGTACAGTGGCAGCATCATATAACAATTCCATTAAAGGTTTATTATAAATCTCTAAAATTTCTTTTTTAGTCCAGTTATGTCGTATTTCTATCATACATTAAAAGTAATTATTTATTTAAACAAAGTACTATACTAACTGCATTCCCTCCAAAACCTACTGCATTTACTAATACTTTTTTTATCTGTTTAGGGTCTTCTAGTTTTTCAACAAAAGGAACTTCAATAAACTGTTGTTTTTGTAGCATTAAGATTGCCATTTCAACACTTAACATTCCTGAAGCTCCAAAAGTATGACCTATTTTCCATTTATTGGTGGTAAGAGCCGGTATATTGTTACCAAACACTTTTTTAATAGCTTTATATTCTGATACATCACCTTTTATAGTTCCCGGAGCATGCATTACAATACAATCAATTTCATCGGAATTAATTTCCTTCAATGCCATTTTCATTGAACGCTGAAAACATTCCGCCTCTGTTGATATTGAAATATTATGCTCTAAAATTTCAGTAGCATAGCCAAATCCTTCAATTATAGCTAAGGCATTTCTTTTCTTTCCTTTTTCCAAACAAATAACACTTGCCCCCTCACCTAGAACCATGGTATTCAACTTTTTATCAAGGTCTAATGCTTTACAAGGATATGCATCATTCTTTTTAGCATAAATTTTTAAGGCTTGCATCTGTGCAATCGTAAAAGGTGTGAGCGGAGCCTCACTACCACCTACTAAAAATTTATCAGACATTCCACTATTTATCCAAGCTATTCCATTAAGTAATGCATGTAATGCAGTTGAACATGTTATAGAATGGCTTATTTCAGGACCATATGTTTGTAAATCATGTGCTACCCATGAAGAAATATTGCCCAATGTTGTTGTTGGTGAAGTCAATGTTTTAGCTTTGTTATCACTAAGAAAATCTTCGTGGTATTTCTCAAATAATGAAGTAGCACCTCTAGATGAACCAATGTTTATTCCGAAATTATATGATGCTTTCCAATTCGCCTGCTTTATTGCTTTACGCGAAACATACATAGCGTACAATACTGTATTATCAAGGTTTCTATAATTAGAATCGGAATTTTTAAGTTCATTAATTTCTATTTTCGTTTCTTCTGATAATTCTGACACCAATGCCTTATCACCTTTAAAGTTTTTTATTTTTATATAGTGATTGTTATGCCGATAATTTTTCCAAGCTTCTTCCAAAGAAATACCTAATGGAGAAATTGAATGTATTGCTGTTATAGAAATTGGTTTATTCATAAAATCTCTATTGATAGAGCTTGCAAAATTAAACTATTTCCAAAGCTTCTTCAATAGTATTATATACTTTTTCTAATTGCTTATCGGTTATAATATAAGGTGTCAACATATAAATAGTATTTCCTAAAGGTCGTAAAAACACCCCTTTATTCATAAAAAATTTAAAAAGCTTATCGCGCAAACTCCCATAACGTTCCATATTTACGTTTATATCTAATGCATAAATAACACCCAACTGTCTGGTTTCTTTAACTTTTGGATGTTCTTTTATATGCTTATCAAATTGTTGATGAGAAGCAATAAGTCGTTTTATTTTCTCTTTTATCTCATCAGATTGCAACAATTCAATTCCTGCCAATGCTGCAGTACAAGCTATAGGGTTCGCAGAATAGGTATGTCCATGAAAGAAACCTTTTACCAAATCTTCACTTAAAAAGGCATCATATACGTTTTGTGTACATGATGTAATTGCCATAGGCACTAAACCTCCTGTTAAAGACTTTGCCATACAAATAATATCAGGCTGATTTACTAAATATTCTGAAGCAAAGTACTTTCCTGTTTTTCCAAAACCTGTCATTACTTCATCTGCAATGGTCAAAGTATTGTATTGCTTTGCAAGACCCAATAATTCATCAAGTAAGTGGGCATCATACATTTTCATTGCTGCTGCGCCTTGTACTAATGGTTCGTAAATAAAAGCAGCAACATTAGTTGTTTCCAGTAATTTTATAAATTGTTGCTTAACCGATTCGAAATTTTCTTTTGAAGGAACAGGAATACGGGCTACATCAATAAAAAAGTCTTCAAAACATCCGTTATAGATTGATAAACCGGAAACTGACATCGCTCCAAAAGTATCTCCATGAAAACCATTTTCTAGTGCGATAATCTTTCCTCTTTTTTCTCCTTTATTAAAATGATATTGTAATGCCATTTTGAGAGCCACATCTACAGCTGTCGAACCATTATCGCTAAAAAAGATCTTTTGTTGATTTTTAGGAAGTATTTTCATCAATTCTTCAGATAGTTTTATTGCTGGCTCATGAGTAAAACCTGCAAAGACCACTTGATCTAACTGTTTCATTTGATTGGCAACTCGATTGGTAATATAGTCATTACAATGACCATACATACAAGTATACCATGATGCAATTCCGTCTATATATTTATTGCCTCTATCATCAAATAACAAAGCGCCCTTCGCTTTGGTTATTGCTAAATGATCCGCATACAATTTATGTTGTGTCAATGGATGCCACAAATGCTTTTTATCACGTTCTTGTAATGTCATTATAATTTTTCTAATTGTGGTTTAAACAAATTGGCATATTCTTTAATCACATTCTTATCAAAATAAGGTTCTTCATCAATACGACCTATAACAGGAACAGCTACTATCTTTTTTATAATATCTTCTGTAGTATTATGTTGCTTACCACTAAAGATAATAAAAGTGTCAAATCCTTTTTCTTTTAAGAGGTTTACGGTTAATAAAGTATGGTTAATGCTTCCCAAATAGTGGCGAGAGACTACAATAACTTTGTAATTGGGTTTAATAATATCTAAAATTGTATGCTTATTATTTAAAGGAACCAGCAGACCGCCGGCACCTTCAATAATCAAATCATTTTTTGTATTTGGCTCTGTTATTTTTTTTAGATCTATTGAAGTTCCATCTATTTCTGCAGCTGCATGAGGACTCATTGGAGAATGCAACGCATAATTATTAGAGTGAATTTTAGATTTAGTATTAGAAATAAGTTTATTAACCTTTAATTTATCATCATTATCTAATTCTCCGGCTTGTATAGGTTTCCAATAATCAGCTTGTAAAGCTTCTGTGAAAATTGCCGAAACAATAGTTTTACCAACATCTGTAGAGATACCCGTGACAAATATTCTTTTCATGTGTCTATAATATTTAATAATTCGGTCACATGCAGTTCGCTATTAGTCCCCGTATCAAGTACGGGGCAGGCTATTTCTTTGGGTGTTAAACTTTTTAGCATGCTCGTTTCATTTAAATACTGTTTTGCAATCATTACAAATATATCTTCTCTTTTCAAAAAAAGGAAATAGCATATAGAAAATATTTTTTCTCTCAGGCTGAGCTATTAAAATACGAGAAGAATTACAGTTATCGCAATATATTTCATTCCCCTTTTCATCTTTTTGATATTCTCTTATTTGATTATATTGTATTATTGCTTTTTCTAGATCATCATTATGAACACGTAGCTTAACTCCGCCTATGGCTTGACTTATCAATGGGTCTGAGTCTATTGTTTTCTCATCTACCAACATCGTTCTTATATTTTCTGAAGTTAATTTTGACATCATTAAATGCGCTTCTGTTGAATATTCAAAAACAGCTAAGGTTGTATATCTACTATTCATAAATTAATTACTATTTATTACCTGTTGTACAAAAGTAGTAAGAGTTGTAAGACTTCTCTAATTTCTTTATGAGAATTATAACTATGTAAACAAAAGCGTAAACGTTCTAGTTCTTTAGGTACAGTTGGTGATAGTATTGGTTTTACATCAAATCCTTTATCCTGGAATTGATATGCCATTTTTTTTACATGTCCATTCTCAGAAATCAAACAACTTTGTATAGCAGATTGACCTTCAATAAAATATTGTTGTAGATTATTTTCTTGTATTTCTTTCTTGAAAAAAGAAATATTATTTCGTAAGTTTTCTATTTCTTCTGTTATTAATAACTCTTTATAAGCTTCAGTTATAGTTACCAAAGTATGTGGTGGTAAAGCAGTAGTATAAATAAAACTTCGTGCAAAGTTGGTTAAATATTGTTTTAACTCTTTACTTCCTAAAATAGCAGCTCCATGACAGCCCAATGCTTTTCCAAAAGTAATAATTCTAGCAAAAATTTGATGTTCTATTCCTAAACTTTGAATTAAGCCAACACCTTTTTTTCCAAAAACACCAACCGCATGTGCTTCATCTACAATAAGATGATAATTATTTATACTACATAGATCAGCTAATGCTTTCAAATTTGGTGAATCTCCATCCATTGAAAATACAGATTCTGTGACAATATAGACTTCAAATGATCCGGCTTCATTATTTTTACAATTCTCAATAAAACGAAATATCTTATCTTTTAGGTCTTGTAGGCTATTATGTTTAAATTTATAGGACGTTGCATTACTCATAGTAATCCCATCTCTGATAGATGCATGAATTAACTCATCATAAAAAACAATATCTCCCCGTTGTGGTATTGACGAAAAAAAACCGACATTAGCATCATAGCCTGAATTAAATATCAATCCGGCTTCACTAGCATGAAATTGGCAAAGCATATCTTCGGCATAATTATATAATAAGTGATTTCCCGAAAGTAAACGAGAGCCTGTCGACCCGTTTTCACATATATTATTATCAATTAAATACTGATGTGATGCTTCAAATATTTTTTTAGATCTTGAAAAACCCAAATAATCATTTGATGAAAAATCTATTAAATCAGTTGAGGTATTGAGTAACCGAAATCTATTATTTTCTTTACGCTTTTCTAGTTTTGATATTAACTTATTAGGGAGTTTCATATAACAAAAGTATGCAAAATTTGACATTTTAGCTGATACTTTTTCTATTATAAAACAGGTATATTTTATATGACTATCGGATTACTTGCATAAGCGCTAAATATTTAGTATCTTACTGACCTTAAATTAGTTAAAGATGAAGATTCGAGATTTTTTCAAGAGATTCCCCGATGAGACGAGTTGCAAGACTCA